>NZ_JBCNKR010000006.1:1500000-1765000 GCF_039595935.1 Flavobacterium sp.
TAAAATCAATTTTGATCTTGAAGACTGCGACAAGATTCTTCGTGTAGAAGGTGTTGAACTTCAATGCGATACTATAGTAGATTATGTAAATTGTCTGGGTTATACCTGTATTCGTTTAGATTAACATTTTATTAAATAAAACAGGTAAAAATACGCAGCTGAATATTTCAGTTTATAAATAGTTTTGTGTGCTGTTTTCTACTAAAATTAAACCATTAAAAATGATAAGTTTCATTCTGTCGCTTTTTGTCTTGCTTTTACAACAGTTTTGTTAGAATAACTGTTTCGGTTTAGTATTGATGCTTTTTCAACTTGAAAAGGATAATCATCTTTTGGGCATTATTTTTTACATTTGTGCCTTATGAAAAAAGCATTCCAACTCTTCGATTTTACCCAAAAGGTCAATTACAAAAATGAAATTTTAGCCGGATTAACCGTCGCCATGACGATGATTCCAGAATCTTTGTCGTTTGCTATTCTCGCTGGATTTCCACCTTTAGTTGGCTTATACGCCGCTTTTATTGCCGGGTTGGTTACAGCCATTTTTGGCGGAAGACCCGGAATGATTTCGGGCGGAGCAGGAGCAACTGTAATTGTTTTGATTGCCTTAATGAAGTCGCACGGAATTGAATATGTTTTTGCAGCCGTGGCTCTTGGTGGTGTTGTGCAAATTTGTATCGGACTTTTTAAACTCGGAAAATTTATTCGTTTAGTGCCGCAGCCTGTTATGTTTGGTTTCGTAAACGGATTGGCGGTGGTAATTTTCATGTCGCAGCTGGAACAGTTTAAAACCATAATAAACGGACAAGTTTCCTGGCTTCAGGGAACGTCTTTGTATATTATGCTGGGTTTGGTTGCTTTGACGGTTGCCATTGTTTTGATTTTTCCTAAAATTACAAAAACAGTTCCTGCTTCATTGGTGGCCATTATGGTGGTTTTTGCTTTGGTAATTATCTTTAATATAGAAACTAAAACGGTAGAAGATATTGCTTCTGTTCAGGGCGGATTTCCTCCGTTTCATATTCCAAATATTCCAATTTCTTTTGAAACGCTGAAAATAATTTTTCCTTATTCTGTAATTGTGGCCGCCGTTGGTTTGACTGAAGGTTTGCTTACGCTGAATTTAGTTGACGAAATTACCGGAACTCGCGGAAACAGCAATCGTGAATGTATTGCACAGGGAAGTTCGAATATTCTAAACGGATTTTTCTACGGAATGGGAGGCTGTCCAATGATTGCGCAGACTTTGGTAAACCTTGGCGCGGGTTCACGTGCAAGACTTTCGGGAATTATCGCGGCATTAACAATTTTAGTAATCATACTTTTTGGAGCGCCTGTAATTGGAAAATTACCAATGGCGGCTTTAGTAGGAGTAATGATGATGGTGGCGATTACTACTTTTGAATGGGCAAGTTTCAGAATTATTAATAAAATGCCCAGACACGATATTTTCGTTGGAATTTTGGTTGCTTTAATTACAATTGTATTGCATAATCTGGCTTTGGCGGTTTTAATTGGTGTGATTATTTCGGCTTTGGTTTTTGCCTGGGAAAGCGCCAAAAGAATTCGTGCCAGAAATTTTATTGATGAAAACGGCGTGAAACATTATGAAATTTACGGGCCTTTATTTTTTGGATCTGTAACTACTTTTCTGGAGAAATTTGATGCGCAGAATGATCCTGATCATGTTATAATTGATTTTAAAGAAAGCCGTGTTTCTGATATGTCGGCAATAGAAGCTTTGAATAATTTGACAAAAAAATACCGTCAGGAAAACAAAATTATAGAACTGCAATACCTAAGTGCAGACTGCAGGCAATTGCTTAAAAATGCCGATGCCGTTATTAATGTCAATGTAATTGAAGATCCGACTTATATTGTAAGTTGAAATAAAACCAACATAAATTAAACAAATAAAAAAGATATCCCAATTTGTATGGAGAATACTTACTTAATTTCAAAAGCAGTAAAATATATTAAGGAGGATTATTATGATTTTGCTATTGAAGATTTATTAATTAAAGATGGAGCATCTCAATATGACGTTTATAAGTTGCTTGAAGAAGCCAAGAAAATAGTATTTGAAGAACAAATTAATAAAACAGCTAAAAAATATAAACTGTTTTTTGGGGTAATTGTCTTTCTTATTATAGCAACTCTATATTATTTTCTATTTGTTTTACCAGAGCAGATAGAATCATCTTCGGCTTTTTATCCATTATTAGGTTCTTCTCTGACTTGTTTTTTAGGTTATTTAAGTATTGCTTTTTATAAAAGCTGGGACTTAGAATTTCTTCGTAAACATGAAACGATCAATATTAATTATAGTTTCTTGGTTATAATGTTGTTGCCCTGTGTCATCTTATATTTTTTTATCGCAGCAGTATTTGAAAATACAGCAGAAGAAATTTTAAAAAAGAATCAAATTGAAGTTGAAGGAACAGTAATTTCAGGAAGCGAAAACGAAACCAGATACAAAGGGAGTTCTATAAAGGATGCAGTTGTTGTAGTGGAATTTAAAACACTGGAAGGAGAAAAAATTATTGTTTCTAAGGAAGTATCTCCTTATGATTTTGATAAGTTTTATTATCGCCAGAATGTAAATTTGATTTATTCTAAAACAAATCCGCACAATATTAGTTTTCTGATTTCGAATGAAGATATGAAAACGTTTAAAAATTCAGCAGAAAGAGATATTACAATACAGGATCTGGAAAACTTAATCGATACTGAAGAGAATAAAATAAAAGAAAAATTGGATAAATTGGCTTATGGCTGGGCATATAGCGCATCTAATAAAATATGGTATAATGAAAGGAAAAATATCGGAATTGGATTTAAGAAGAATTCGATACGTTATATTGCTCTAAATGGAGAATTAGCACATTTTTTTCTGGAAAAAGCAGGTTATGAAGCAGTAAACAAAGAAGATTCTAATTTTGCTTCTAAAGTGTTTGGTGTAGGTTTGTTGTATAAAAAAGGTGATTTAATTGCTGTTATTGAAATGATATCTACTAAAAATGGCGAACCGCCAATGTCTATTACGACTATTCAAAGATTGTAAAATAAAAATATTAATTCCCTAAATTGATTAAAGTATAATGAATTATCTAATCATTAAAAGATTGATTTTTGTAACTTTACAAAATGAAACTCACAGAAACCTTAGAAGATTTTTACACGATCAAAGTAAACGGAATGCCCGAGAATCTTAAAAAAGAAATCGGACATTTTAATGTTTTTAAATTAGATGATTTCGTTGGAAGTATCTGCAAGCCATTTCCATACACCAGAAAAGACTTTTATAAAATAAGTTTGATCATCGGAAAAAACAAAGTGCATTACGCAGATAAGATTGCCGTTATTGAAGATCAGGCTTTGTTTTTTGCTAATCCGCAGATTCCTTATAATTGGGAACAAGTTGATGAAAATCAAACGGGATTTTTCTGCATTTTTACCGATGCTTTTTTTAGTCAGTACGGAAATTTAAAAGAATATCCATTATTTCAGCCGGGCGGAAATCCGATTGTTCCGATTTCTATGGAACTGGCAGAATCTCTAAAAACGGTTTATTTAAGAATGTTTGATGAAATCAATTCTGATTATGCTTTTAAATATGATGTGCTTCGAAATCTGGTTTTTGAAATTATTCATCTTGCGCTAAAAACGCAGACTGTAACTACTTCATTATACAGTAAATCAAACGCTACAATTCGAATTTCATCTTTGTTTTTAGAATTATTAGAAAGACAATTTCCAATTGAATCCATAACACAGCAAATTAATTTTCGTTCGCCTTCAGAATATGCAAATCAGTTAAATGTACATGTGAATCATTTGAATAAAGCTTTAAAAGAAACAACAGGAAAAACCACTTCGCAGATTATTTCTGAAAGAATTGTTCAGGAAGCGATGATTCTTTTAAAACAAACCAATTGGAATATTAACGAAATAGCCTGGTGTTTAGGTTTTGAAGAATTGTCTCATTTTATCAATTTCTTCAAGAAAAATGTTCAGGTTTCGCCTAAAAACTATCGTTTGGCAGAAATTGTTTGATTTTTGTAACTTCTTGCTTGATTGCTTTAATATTTGAGCTGAACTTCGACCATACCTTTGTCATGTAATTATAAACGTAAAAATTTAAAATCATGGACAATAAAAAAGTTTGGTTTATCACAGGTGCTTCAAAAGGCATCGGATTAGAATTGGCTAAAAAATTATTAGCAGAAGGTTATAAAGTCGCTGCAACTTCAAGAAGTGAAGCTTCTTTAATTAAAGAATTAGGAACTACATCAGACAATTTTCTTCCTCTAGAAATGGATTTGGTTGACGAAAAAAGCGTGAAAAATGCTATCGACAAAACTATAAATCATTTTAAAACAATTGATGTTTTGGTTAATAATGCTGGCTACGGATTATTAGGAACGCTTGAAGAATTAACAGATAAAGAAGCCAGAAAAAATTACGAAGTAAATGTTTTTGGATTATTAAATGTAATTAGAAATACAATGCCAATTCTACGTGCAAACAAGTCTGGGCATATTTTTAATATTTCTTCTGTTGGAGGTTATTATGGAGAATTTCCGGGCTGGGGAATTTATTGTTCTACAAAATTTGCCGTAGCAGGATTGACAGAATCTTTATCTGCAGAAGTTAAACCTTTTGGAATTCACGCAACTATCGTTTATCCGGGTTATTTCAGAACAGATTTCTTAAAAGATAGTTCTTTATTGCTTCCGGAAAATCCAATTGCAGAATATAAAAACGTAAGAGAGTCTGAAAGCGCTCACAAAGAAGATATTAACGGAAATCAGCCGGGAGATCCAGTAAAATTAGCAGAAGCTTTGATTAAAGCTGCTGAAGATCAAAATCCACCATTGCATTTGTTTTTAGGTGAAGATGCCTTTAATATGGCAAACCAAAAAATAGCAAGTGTTCAAAGTGAATTGGGACAATGGAAAGAAGTTTCTGTTTCAACTGGTTTTTAATTAAATAATTGATTCCTATTTTTTGTAGAGACGCACAGCTGTGCGTCTCTACAAAAAATAGGGTCGTATTAAATATTTAAAATTATCTAATTTTCTCATTGACACATTATCTAATTCACCAACATCGATTTTACATCATTCAACTTTCCATCAATCTGATCAATTTGCAGACCTAAAATATGAGCAATTAAAGGATAAACAGAAACATTTGGAAAGGTTCTAACTGTTTTATCTACTTTAAAGGCAGGACCTTTAGCATAAAAAATGGCGTGCATATCTTTATTCTTATTGTCATAGCCGTGTGTTCCGCCTTTAATATTTTGGGATTCTTTACTCACTAAACTCCATCCTTTATCTGCTTCAATAACAAAATCATGAACACGCGGATTGGTCCCGAAATGTAGTCTCTTAGGAATTTCGGTTGATTTCCAGAATTTAATATGAGGAACTTTTCTTAAAGCATTAAAAATAGAATCCTGATAACCGGATTTTGCCTGAAGACTCATAATAGGGTTAATTACATCTTTATAACCCAGCCATTCTGGTTTTAGGTAATCAAGAACAGCAACTTTTTTATCATTAGAAATATCGGCCATTCCGTGATCTGAAACAATAATTAAATTGATTTGTTTTCCGATAGGCAATTGATCTAGTTTTCTGGATAATTCTCCCATAATAGAATCCATTTTAATAACCATTTTTTTGTTTTCTGGCGAAAGCGGACCAAAATTATGTCCGGTATGATCAGGTTCATCAAAATATAAAGTCACTAAATGCGGACGCTGCTTTTCTGGAAGCTGTAACCATTTTAAAATAGTATCGATTCTTGCCCCATAAGGAATTTTGTTATCGTAATTTTTAAAATAACTTGGATTTCTTTTATCAATATCAGAACCTGGCCAAAAGAAAGAACCTGCTTTTACACCTTGCTGTTCTGCCAGATTCCAAATTGGATTTCCGCCATAAAATCTCGAATCATTTTTTGCATTTGATGATAATGAAAATGATTGATTTAAAGCAGCATCATAAAAAACATTATTAATGATTCCGTGATGATCCGGATAAAGTCCTGTTACAATCGAATAATGATTTGGAAAAGTTTTAGTTGGATAAGATGGTTTCATTGACTTTGCATGAACACCTTCTTTTGCAATTTGCTTTAAATTCTGAAGGTTAAACTGCTTTTGATAATCCCAGCGAAAACCGTCCATTGAAACCAAAACAACATAATTTTCTTTGCTGGATTGTGCTTGTAAAATAAAGGAAAGTAAAAGAAAAAATAAAGATAGGAGAGCGGTAAAAGGCTTTTTCATTATTGATAATTATTATGAAGCCGCAAAGGTAGAGATAACAGATTTTTTAAAGAAAAAGAGAATGTTAAATAAAAATGATAGCCACGAATTCACGAATTTATTTTTTTATAATCTTTATCTATATTTTTATTAGCCACAGATTGCACAGATTAAAAAGAATTATAATTTGTGAAAATCTTTTTAATCTGTGGCAAACAAATTGTATGCAAAGATTTGAAAAAAAATAAATTCGTGAATTCGTGGCTATAAAAAAAAGCGCCAGAAGTAAATCCAGCGCTTTTAAATTGTAAGAAGAGAACGATTACATCATTCCTGGCATTCCGCCTCCCATTGGCATTCCACCTCCGGCATTTTCTTCTTTAATATCGATTAATGCACATTCTGTAGTTAAGATCATTCCAGAAACAGATGCAGCATTTTCAAGAGCTACACGAGTTACTTTTTTAGGATCGATAATACCAGCAGTAAGCATGTCTACATATTCGTCAGTTTTTGCATTGTATCCAAAGTCACCTGAACCTTCAGAAACTTTAGCAACAACCACAGAACCTTCAAGACCAGCGTTTTCAACGATTGTTCTTAATGGAGATTCAACAGCACGAGAAACAATTTGAATTCCGGTTGCTTCGTCAGCATTGTCAGCTTTAAGATCAGCTAAAACAGCTTTAGCTCTTAATAAAGCAACACCACCACCAGCAACAATTCCTTCTTCAACAGCAGCACGAGTTGCGTGTAAAGCGTCATCAACTCTGTCTTTTTTCTCTTTCATTTCAACCTCAGAAGCTGCACCCACATAAAGTACTGCAACACCTCCGGCTAATTTAGCTAAACGTTCTTGTAATTTTTCTTTATCATAATCAGATGTTGTAGTTTCCATCTGACCTTTAATTTGGTTGATACGGTTTTTGATGATATCAACTTCACCAGCTCCGCTTACGATAGTTGTATTGTCTTTATCGATAGAAACTCTTTTTGCGTTTCCTAACATTTCGATAGTTGTATTTTCAAGAGTATAACCTCTTTCTTCAGAAATTACAGTACCACCAGTTAAGATTGCAATATCTTCTAACATTGCTTTTCTTCTGTCTCCAAAACCTGGCGCTTTTACAGCAGCAATTTTAAGAGCACCTCTTAATTTATTTACTACAAGTGTAGAAAGAGCTTCTCCGTCAACATCTTCAGCAATAATCAATAATGGCTTACCTGATTGTGCAACTGGCTCTAAAACCGGAAGTAATTCTTTTAAAGAAGAAACTTTTTTGTCATATAATAAGATGTATGGAGAGTCTAATTCAACTTCCATTTTCTCTGGATTTGTTACGAAGTATGGAGAAAGATATCCTCTGTCGAACTGCATACCTTCAACAACATCTACAAAAGTATCAGTTCCTTTAGCTTCTTCAACAGTGATTACACCTTCTTTACCTACTTTTGCGAAAGCAGTAGCGATTAACTCACCAATAACTTCGTCGTTATTTGCAGAGATAGAAGCAATTTGTTTGATTTTATCAGAATCACTTCCCACAACTTTAGCTTGTTTAGATAAGTCAGCCACGATAGCTTCAACAGCTTTATCAATTCCACGTTTTAAGTCCATTGGATTTGCACCAGCAGCAACGTTTTTAAGACCTTCTTTCACAATAGCCTGAGCCAAAACTGTAGCAGTTGTAGTTCCGTCTCCTGCTAAATCATTGGTTTTAGAAGCAACTTCTTTCACCATTTGCGCACCCATATTTTCTAATGCGTCTTTTAATTCGATTTCTTTTGCAACCGAAACACCATCTTTAGTAACTGTTGGTCCACCAAATGATTTTCCGATAATTACATTACGACCTTTTGGTCCAAGTGTTACTTTTACCGCATTTGCTAATGCATCAACACCACGTTTTAATCCGTCACGTGCTTCAATATCAAATTTTATATCTTTTGCCATTTTTTTGTTATTTGCTTTAGGCAGTAGGCTTTAAGCTTTAGGCTTTTCTACTGCTGGTTAGTAATTTTTTTATTGCTTTTATTTGCTTTAGGCAATAGGCTGTAAGCTTTAGGCTTTTTGAAAAGCGTATTGCTTAAAGCTTACAGCCTATTGCTGTATAAGCACTTGTTTTAATTTATAAATTTTGCTTTTTATGCTGTTGATTTTTTCTATTTGATTTTCTGCAATTTCTTTATTTAGATATTGTAGATCTTTAGCTAAAATCAAAAGGTATTCTGTTTCATTGGCAGAACCCAAAGCAATGTTGAGAAATTGATTAAATTCTTTGTCGCTATTTCTTCCGCATCCTTCACTAATATTAGTTGGAATTGAAGATGATGCCCTTCTTATTTGACTTGTTAGTCCATAAAGTTCTTCTTTTGGAAAATAAGAAGTCAATTTATAGATTTCTAAAGTAAAAGAATGACTTAGCTGCCAAATATCATATTTTTTAAAATCTCTCATTTTTTGAGGCTTTAAGCTTTAGGCAGTAGGCTTTAAGCTTTTCAGGAAAGCCTATAGCTTACGGCTTACGGCTTACAGCAATCTTTAGATAATCGCTAAAATATCATCCTCGCGCATGATTAAATAATCAGTGCCTTCTAATTTTAGCTCAGTACCTGCATATTTTCCGTAAAGAACAGTATCGCCAACTTTTACAGTCATAGTATGATCTTTAGTTCCGTTTCCTACTGCAACTACAGTTCCTTTTTGTGGTTTTTCTTTGGCAGTATCCGGAATAAAAATTCCTGAAGCAGTTTTCGTTTCAGCTGCTACAGGCTCAATAAGTACGCGGTCAGAAAGCGGTTTAATGTTTAAAGCCATGATTTTATATTATTATAAGTTATACGTTTTTTAATGTTCTATAAACTTTCAGAAATTGTGCCATGCTGGTAAAACTGACATTATTTCTTAAAAAAAATGCCAGCTTTGACAGGCTGGCATTTTAATTTATATTTAAAATATTATTTTGCTGCTGGTGCTGCCGGAGCAGGAGTTTGTTGAGCTGGCGCAACAGGTGTAGTTGCAGGCGCTTCTGTTTTATCGATAATTTTAGAAGTTTTATCACCTAAAGCTCCAGTGAAGCTTAAGCTAGAAAGTAAAATTAAAGAAATCAAAATAGTAGCTAGTGTCCAAGTACTTTTGTCTAAAAAGTCAGTTGTTTTTTGTACACCACCTAACATTTGAGTTCCACTGATAGTAGAAGATAATCCGCCTCCTTTAGGGTTTTGTACCATAATCACTACGATCAATAGAAAGCAAACTATTGTGATTAAAACTAAGAAAATTGTAAATGTGCTCATTGTATTAATTGTTATTGTTATTTTGTTGTAAAATCTTTATATCCGAAATGCGGTCTGCAAAGAAACTAATTTTTTCTGGATATTTCAAAATTAATATTTCATATGCTTGTATGGCCTTCGTATATTTCTTTTGTTCCAGATATACACGGGCTAAAGTCTCCGTCATTAAGTATGAATTCTCCTCTTCATTTATATTAAATTGTATAGGAGGATTTGCCATTGTTGGTTTTATTGGAGAAATTTTTGGATTTGCTTCAATAAATCTGTCAATTATTTCTGCCTTTTTCTTCTTTTCTTCCTCCGGCGAAACGGTTTCAGTAATTTTTATTGTTTTTTTTTCACCGTTTTCTGTTTCGTTTGAAACTTCATTAGATCGGTCAATTGGTTCAGCTCTTGATAATTGAAGCCATTCCTGAAATGAATGTTTTTCGTTGAAAGAAAAATCGATTGGTTTTCCTATTTCTAAATTTTCCTCTGCTTCTTTTACATCCTGCGGAATTTCGATTTCTGGTATTTCTGTTTCAGCAGCTGTTTTTTCTATAATTTCTTCAACAGCTATTGGTTCTTCAATAATTGCATTTTCTTCTGCAGCTGGAGTTTTCTCAAAAGTAACGGATGAAGCCTCTTTAATAGAAACTAAAATTGATTCCTCGATTGGGTCAACCTGTACTTCCGGAATTTCATCATCTACAAATTCATCAAAAAAAGTAGCTTTTACAACTGGTCTTTCAATAATTGAATCTGCAGCAGGTTCTTCAGCTTTTGCAGTTTCTTTAAAAGTATTTAAAATTTCTTCATCGCTGGGAGCTGCGATAGATTCTTCTATTTCAGGTTTAATTTCTTCTGTTTCAGATTCAGTTACTTCTTTAAACGTATTCAATATTTCTTCTTCGCTAGGGGTAAGAACTGATTCATTAACAATCGCTTCAACTTTTATTTCTTCAATTTCTGTAGTTTGGTTAAAAGTGTTGTCTGTTTTTTCTTCTTCCAAAACTGCAATTGGTTCTACAGTTGTTGATTCGGTATTTTCTTCAATTTCGGTTACTTCTTTAAATGAATTGAATATTTCCTCTTCATTAATAATTGCGAAAGGTTGTTCATCAGTTAAATCCTGAATGTTTTCCTCAACTTCAGTTACTTCTTTAAAAGTACTTAGTATTTCTTCTTCACTAGGAATTATGATTGCCTGCTCTTCGACTTTTACAGGTTCTTCTTCCTGAATTAAATTTGACTGCTCTATTTTTGATGGCTCTTCAAAAATTACTGTTGTTGCTTCTTTTATTGATTTTAAAATAGATTGTTCTATAGGATCAATGCGAATCTCCGGAATTTTTACAACAGGTTCAAATGTAACGATTTCACTATCATGAACTTTTATTTCTAAAAGCTCTTTTAATTTTTGATCGTAAAAATCATTTTGAATTGAAGTATAAGTCTCAGAAGTTATAAAATCAAACAAAACAGAACGATCTGCAGTATGTGCTGCAGTTACTTTTAAGGCATAATTATACTTAAAACTGTTTTGACTGTAAAGTCCTTTTAATCGAAGCGCTCTTGCACTTTGAAAATATGGAAATTCATTCAAAACACCTCCTAACGCTTCAGCCTGATTTTCTGTAATAGCATCAGGTTTGTTCATTAAGTATGTATAATCAGTAACGTTCATTGTTTTTTGTTTAATCGTTTGTTTTTTTTTTGTTTAATCGGTTAACTGTTTATCTGTTTAACTGTTTGGTTTCGTTTCTTTTGCCGATTTAACAAATAAACGGTTTAACAGTTAAACCAAAAACTACCATTTGGCCAGTGATTCGTTAAAGATATCTTGTGTGATTCTTTCAAAAATTGTTTTAATAGCTTCGTTTAATACGGCTCCTGTTGGGAGTGATGTTCCGGCAAAATCATAATAGAATTCGAATGTTTTTTCGAAATCATCTGCTTCTTTCTTTTTGTTTGTAAATCTTACGGCAATACGAATCGTTAAACGGTTTTGTGCCGCACCGACATCACCAGTTGATGTTACGGCAGTTGCTGTCATTGGAGTAATTCGGTAATCGATAATCTCTCCTTCATAAGCTAAATCACCACCAGCGCTCACAAGGTTTAAATTGGTTTGATTCATAATCAAATCCTGTAAGGCTAATGTAAAATCTCTGTCAATTCCAGGTTCAACCAAATCAGCATTATTATGAAAAAAGCTCACCTGGAAAGTTTTTGCATCAATTGTTTTTGCTCCTGTAAAGTTGTAATATTTACATCCGCTGAATGTTGTCGCGATTAAAAGAACAAGAAGATATTTTAGGTATTTCATTATTATTTTATAAAGATTGTTTTGACAGTTTGCTACCGGCTGGGTCAAAGATATTCATTTCGTTTAAAACATTTTCTTGTCTTAACGTCTTTATAAGAAGTTATAAGTCAAATTGTTTAATTTTTCGATATAAAGTTCTCTCAGAAATACCCAATTCATCAGCGGCAGCTTTTCGTTTTCCTTTATTTTTTTCTAATGATTTTTTGATCATTTCGATTTCTTTTTGTTCTAAACGCAAAATTTCTTCTTCTTCGATCGTTTCGGCAAACAAATAATTGTCTTCCGGAATTTGATAATTTTCTTCTCGCACTGCTGGCGACATAACAGCAGTTCTTGGTTCTTCTTCAAAATCAATTTCACTGTCTGTTTCCTGCGAACCATATATCTTTTGAATTAAATTCGGATTGATGTCCTGCATTTTCGAACTGCCTCCGTTTTTCATTAATTCTAAAGTCAGTTTTTTCAGGTCGTTCAGGTCGCTTCTCATATCAAAAAGAACTTTGTATAAAATGTCCCTTTCGGTACTGAAATCACTTTCTTTTTTACTGTCGTTAATAACCGAAGGTAAATTGCTTCCTTCGGCAGGCAAGTAAGATTGTAAAGTAGCAAGGCTGATATCGCGATTGGTTTCTAAAACTGAAATCTGTTCGGCTACATTTCGAAGCTGACGAATATTTCCGCTCCATCTGAATTTTTGTAGAAGCTGAACAGCATCGTCATCCAGTCTTAATGGCGGCATTTTGTATTTATGCGCAAAATCGGCGACAAATTTCCTGAACAATAAATGAATGTCGTCATTACGTTCACGTAAAGGAGGTAATGTGATTTCGACTGTACTTAAACGATAGTACAAATCTTCACGGAATTTCCCTTTTTCGATTGCATTAAACAAATTCACATTTGTTGCCGCAACAATACGAACATTTGTTTTTTGAACCTGAGATGAACCTACTTTTATAAATTCACCGTTTTCAAGTACACGAAGTAATCTAACTTGTGTTGTTAGAGGTAATTCTCCAACTTCATCAAGAAAAATGGTTCCGCCGTCAGCTACTTCAAAATAACCTTCACGCGTGCTTGTAGCTCCTGTAAAAGCGCCTTTTTCGTGTCCAAAAAGCTCACTGTCAATTGTTCCCTCCGGAATCGCTCCGCAGTTTACGGCAATATATTTACCATGCTTTCTGTGCGAAAGCGAATGTATAATTCTAGGAATGTTTTCTTTACCAACACCACTTTCCCCAGTTACCATAACCGAAATATCAGTTGGAGCAACCTGAATGGCTTTTTCGATGGCACGATTTAATTTTGGGTCATTACCAATAATCTCAAATCGTTGTTTTATTGCTTGAACTGTTTCCATTTGTGTTTTGTTTCAAGTTTTTTATTTGTTTCAGGTTTCAGGTTATGTCTGAAACTTAAAACATTGGCTTATATTTTTGCCACAGATTAGAATGATTAACACAGATTACCTAAATTATAAAATATATCTTTTATATTGAAGGGATTTTGTTTGAAAATTTACAAGTAATCCTATTTCAGAATCTGATAGTTTAATGTAATTTAAAATCTGAGCAATATGTTCATTTGAAAATTCTTTTATTGCTTTTACTTCTAAAACGATGTCCTCATTAATAATAAAATCTGCATAAAACTTATGAGGTAAAATAGTTCCCTTATACTCAATTGAATATTCTTTTTCTCTTTCAAAAGGAATATTATTTTCTTTAAATTCTAATTCTAAAGCGTCTTTGTAAACGACTTCTAATAGACCTGGTCCAAGATTTCGGTGTACTTCCATACAGATTCCAATAATCTTGTAAGTATCTTTTTCTCTATAATGTTGCATAAATATTTTATTTACCACAAATCTAAAAGAAATAAGGAAAGAAAAATAATACAAAAATCATTTTAATCCTTTTAATCTGTGGCAAAAAAAATCAATTCATGCTACTCAAACCAACTGCTTCACCTTTTAAAGTTCCACTTGTACAGCTCGTGATTTTTACGTTTACGAAATCTCCAATTTTATAATTCTCTTTTGGGAAAACAACTGTTATACTTTGCGAGTTTCTTCCAGAGAATTCATCTTTAGATTTTTTAGAAACTTTCTCTACCAAAACTTCAACTGTTTTTCCAACGAATTCTTCGCTTCTAAACCACGCATGTTTTTGTTGTAAGTCTACAATTTCTTGTAATCTTCTTGCTTTAGTTTCTTCTTCAACATCATCTTTCATTTTTCTTCCGGCCAAAGTTCCAGGACGTTCAGAATAAGAATACATATAACCAAAATTATATTTTACATATTCCATTAAGCTCATTGTATCTTGGTGATCTTGTTCTGTTTCTGTTGGAAAGCCAGCAATCATATCTTGCGAAATCGAAGCCTCCGGAACAATTGCTCTAATTTTGTCAATCAAAGCCATATATTCTTCACGTGTGTGCAGACGATTCATTTCTTTTAAAATTCTATTGCTTCCAGACTGAACCGGCAAATGAATATGTTTACAGATATTTGGATATTTTGCAATAACATGTAAAATGCTTTCGTGCATATCCTGCGGATTTGAAGTCGAAAAGCGAATACGCATTTTAGGGAAACCAACCGCTACCATTTCAAGTAATTGATCGAAATCTACTGCAGTTGCTTTCTGCATTTCAGACGCGTTTACGAAATCTTTTTTCAAACCGCCGCCATACCAAAGATAACTGTCAACATTTTGTCCAAGAAGCGTAACTTCTTTATAACCATTATTCCACAAATCCTGAATTTCATTCATGATACTTTGTGGTTCACGACTACGTTCACGTCCGCGTGTAAAAGGCACAACACAGAAAGTACACATATTATCGCATCCGCGGGTGATTGAAACCAAAGCAGTAATTCCGTTACTCATCAAACGAACAGGCGAAATATCCCCATATGTTTCTTCTTTTGATAAAATAACATTAATGGCGTCGCGTCCTTCTTCAACTTCAGCTAATAAATTCGGAAGATCTTTATAAGCATCCGGGCCAACAACTAAGTCAACTATTTTCTCTTCTTCTAAAAATTGACTTTTTAAACGCTCAGCCATACAGCCTAAAACACCCACTTTCATTTTTGGGTTCGTTCGTTTTACGGCGTTGTATTTTTCCAGACGTTTACGAATTGTCTGTTCAGCTTTGTCACGAATCGAGCAGGTGTTAACCAAAACCAAATCAGCTTCTTCTAAAACTGAAGTTGTATTGTATCCTCCATCAGACAAAATGGAAGCTACGACTTCACTGTCTGAAAAATTCATTGCACAGCCGTAACTTTCTATAAAGAGTTTTTTAGTATTCTCAGGTTTATTTTCTAAAACAAGACTTTCGCCTTGTTTGCTTTCTTCAATAATCTTTTCCATTGTAAAAATTCAAAGTGCAAAGATAGGGCAAATGTGTTCAATATGACAAGATGGCAGAGAAGAAATTTTAGATTTTAGATTTCGGATTTTAGAATGATAAAGAAAATCTGTTTAGAGGAATTAAAATAATTAAATAACCACAGATTAAAAAGATTAAAATGATTTCTCAAAGCTTTGTGTGCTTTGCGAAAAAACTTTAACAAACTTTGCGTTAAAAAATAAATCTAGAAAAGCAGATTTTACGTTTATAGAAATTATGATAAGTAATTTCAGAATCTAAAATCTAAATTCAGAAATCTAAAATAAAGGAATTTGACGGTCATAATCCGTTAAAAGTTATACCTATATATATTATCGAGAATATTACAGATAAATCTGCAATTTTAAGTTTCATAATATCAAAATACCTCAAAAATTCAATCACAAGGTTAATATTTAAAAAAAATAAATACTTTTGTTGCAGAAAATAAGAGCAATGGCAAAGAATTTAGTAATAGTGGAGTCACCTGCAAAGGCGAAAACGATCGAGAAATTTCTCGGGAGTGATTTTCAGGTGGAGTCGAGTTATGGTCACATAGCCGACTTACCATCAAAGGAAATAGGAGTGGATGTAGAGAATGGTTTTAAACCTAAATATGAAGTTTCTCCGGATAAAAAAGCCTTGGTAACTAAACTTAAGTCACTATCTAAGAATGCCGAAACGGTTTGGTTAGCATCCGATGAGGACCGCGAAGGAGAGGCTATTTCATGGCACTTGGCGGAAGAATTAAAACTGGATACAAAAAAAACTAAACGAATTGTTTTTCACGAGATTACAAAATCTGCGATTCTTAAAGCAATCGACAATCCAAGAGAAATAGATTATAATTTAGTAAACGCACAACAGGCGCGTCGTGTTCTGGATCGTTTAGTAGGTTATGAATTGTCTCCGGTTTTATGGAGAAAAATCAAAGGCGGACTTTCTGCTGGTCGTGTACAGTCAGTTTCTGTACGTTTGATTGTAGAAAGAGAACGCGAAATCCAAAGTTTTAATGCAGTTGCAACTTATTCTATTGTTGCTGAATTTGTAAACGAAGCTGGAAAAGCTTTTAAAGCAAAACTTCCAAAAAACTTTAATACTAAAAAAGAGGCCGAAGATTTCTTAAATCAAAACATCGGTTCTAAATATAAGGTAGCAGATTTAGAAACTAAACCTACCAAAAAATCGCCAACATCACCTTTTACAACTTCTACGCTGCAGCAGGAAGCAGCCAGAAAATTGTATCTTCCGGTAGGAATTACTATGCAGTTGGCTCAGCGTCTGTATGAGGCGGGACTTATTACTTATATGAGAACTGACTCTGTGAATCTTTCTAAAGAAGCAATGGATGCGGCCGAAGCAGAAATCATAAAATCATACGGTAAGGAATACTCAAAACCTCGTGTTTTTGCTAATAAAAATAAAGGAGCTCAGGAAGCACACGAAGCAATTCGTCCAACAGATATGTCTCGTCACTCTGTAAATATTGACCGTGACCAGGCTCGTTTATATGATTTGATCTGGAAAAGAACATTAGCATCTCAAATGAGCGATGCGCAATTGGAAAGAACAAACGTAAAAATTGAAGCAGATAATCATGATGAGCTTTTTACAGCTTCTGGAGAAGTATTACTTTTTGAAGGTTTCTTAAAAGTATATTTAGAAGGGCACGATGATGATGAAGAAGAGCAGGAAGGAATGCTTCCGGCTTTAAAAGTAAATGAGAAACTGGCTAACAATTATATTACAGCTACAGAACGATATTCAAGACCGCCGGCACGTTACACTGAGGCATCTTTGGTTAAAAAATTAGAGGAGCTGGGTATCGGTCGTCCGTCTACATATGCGCCAACTATTTCTACCATCATCAATAGAAATTATATTGAAAAAGGTACTCTTGAAGGTGTAGAGCGTAACTATACGCAGCTTACTTTGCAAAATAGTAAAGTAGGTGAAAAGACTTTAAAAGAAAACACTGGTTCTGATAAAGGGAAATTAGTTCCTACTGATATCGGAACTATTGTAACAGATTTCCTTGTTAAGAATTTCGGAAATATTTTAGATTACAATTTTACTGCAAAAGTAGAACAGGATTTTGACGAAATTGCCGAAGGTAATATTGACTGGGCAAAAATGATGCAGGATTTCTACAATCAGTTTCATCCAAATGTAAAAGAAGTTGAGGCAAATGCTGAACGTGAAAGCGGTGAAAGAATTTTAGGAAAAGATGCTGACGGAAGACAAGTCTCTGTGCGTTTAGGAAAATTTGGACCAATGGCGCAGATTGGAGAAGCAGATGATGAAGATAAGAAGTTTGCCAGCTTAATGGCAGATCAAAATATTGGAAATATTACACTTGAAGAGGCTTTGAATTTATTCTTGCTTCCTAAAAATTTAGGAGATTATAAAGGAGAAGAAGTAGAGGTAAGTAATGGTCGTTACGGTCCTTATGTACGTCACGGAAGTGTATTTATTTCGTTACCTCGAGGAGAAGATCCTTTGAGTGTTACAAAAGAAAGAGCTCAGGAGTTAATTGATGAAAAAGCTCTTGCAGATGCTCCAATTGCTACTTATAAAGGAGAAGCTGTTCAAAAAGGAGTGGGACGTTTTGGTCCTTTCATTAAATGGAATGGCCTTTTTGTAAACGTAAGTAAAAAATACAATTTTGATAATTTATCTCAGGCAGATGTTGAGGAGTTAATTGAAGATAAATTACAGAAGAACATAGATAAAGTTCTTCATAATTGGGAAGAAGAAGGAATTGTAGTTGAAAAAGCACGCTGGGGACGTTCGGTTATTTTAAAAGGAAAAATCAAAATTGAATTAAGTAAAGATGTTGATGCGACAAAATTAACATTGGCTGAAGTTCAGGAAATGATTGAGAAAAAAGCACCAGCAAAGAAAACAGCAGCAAAAAAAACAACAACAGCTAAAAAAGCTCCGGCAAAAAAAGCAGCAGCAAAAAAGAAATAAAGAATGGAATTTGATTTTCTAGAGCCTTTAAATGATGGAATTTTAAAATTCATTAGTTCATTGTCATCACAAGAACTGGGAAGTAAAATTGTATTGCATACTCAGGATCAATTTCCGGATATCAGCAAAATTAATATTGCAATTGTTGGAGTTTTAGAAGACCGACGCAATATTAACATGGTAAATGAAGTTAATCTAAATGCTGTTCGTAAGAAGCTTTACGGAATGTTTCCAGGTAACTGGGATGCTTCGATTGCTGATTTAGGAGATATTCTTGCAGGGGATACTGTAGAGGATACTTATTTTGCAGTTAAGAAGGTAACTTCTACATTAATTAAGAATAAAGTCATTCCTATAGTTCTGGGAGGTTCGCAGGATTTGACATACGCTTTGTATCGTGCATATGATGATTTAGAGCAAATGGTTAATATGGTTTCTGTTGATAACAGGTTTGATTTTGGTAAAGAAAATGAATCAGTTTCGGCTAATTCTTATCTGACAAAAATTATAATTGATGAGCCTAATAACCTTTTTAATTACTGTAATATAGGATATCAAACCTATTATAATTCACAGGAAGAAATTGATTTAATTGAAAAATTGTTCTTTGATGCTTACCGTTTAGGTGAGATTTCAAATAAAATTGCACTGGCAGAGCCGGTTTTTAGAGATGCTGATTTAGTAAGTATAGATTTAAACTCAGTAAAATCTTCTGCTTCAGGTAATATGATTTCGTTTGAACCCAATGGTTTCAAAGGAAAAGAGATTTGTTCTTTGGCAAGATATGCAGGAATAAGTGATAAAGTATCTTCTTTTGGAGTCTTTAATCATAATAGTACAGTTTCAGAAGCGCCTATTATGGCTCAGATAGTTTGGTATTTTATTGAAGGATATCACTATCGCTCAAAAGAATACCCTTTTGGCAGCAGAACAAATTATTTAAAATATATTGTACCGCTTGAAGAAGAAGAGCTGGTATTTTATAAAAGTGACAAAACAGAACGATGGTGGATCGAAATTCCATTTGAAACAAACGGCAGCAATAAACTAAAAAGAAATACGTTATTACCGTGTTCTTATGAAGAATATTTGAGCGCTTGTAATCAGGAATTGCCAGAAAGATGGTGGAAAGCACAGCGAAAAAACGCTTTGTAAATTAAAATTTTAATGAAAATCTTAATTTTTTAAGTTTTTTCAAAAATAAGTTAAAAAATTTAGTAAGATAAGGTTTATATATTATAAAATTTAACGTTTTACGTCGATTTTTTTAATCAGTTTATCGATGAAATATTTTTTTTTTATTTTATTTAACATTATTTTTGAACGGTAAAATAAATTTCGCAAGTAGTATTGTTTTTTAGATAAATAATAAATACGTTTACGGACTTTTAATAATGAATAGATAATCCCAAATTTATATGAAGAAGTTTATTGCATTTACAGCAATGTTAACACTAGTAATCGGCTGTGGTAAGTCAAGTGACAAAGGTGAATTAGTTGGTGTTGCAGGAGGGAAATGGCATCCTGAAAAACCTTATGGAATGACATTAGTTCCGGGTGGATCTTTTATTATGGGTAAAGCAGATGCTGATTTAGCTAACGTAGAAGACGCTCCAACAAAAACAGTAACAGTTCGTTCATTTTATATGGATGAAACTGAGATTACTAACAGCGAATATCGTCAGTTTGTAGAATGGGTAAAAGATTCTACAATGAGAGTTCGTCTTGCTATTTTAGCAGATGAAACAGGACAAAAAAGTACTGGAGGTAAAGGAAGTAAAGGTGGCAGTATTGCTGATTATGCATTTAATGATTCAGAGCCAGATAAAATGACGGCTTACGATAAATATATGTATGATAACTACTATAGTGTAGGAACAAAAGATGATCCTTATGCTGGTAGAAAATTAAATAAAAAAGTTAAATTAATCAGAGACACTAAAGCTTATCCGGATGAGTATTATGCTGAAGTAATGGACTCTATGTATTTACCAATTGAAGAATCATATAATGGTTTAAGAACAATTGATGTAAATAAATTAAAATTCCGTTATTCTTGGATGGATATTCAGGCTGCAGCAAAAGCTAAAGTTGGAAAAAGAAAAGACTTCGTTAAAACTGAGCAGGTTAATGTTTATCCTGATACAACAGTTTGGATTAAAGATTTCTCATATTCATATAATGAACCAATGCACAACGATTACTTCTGGCATAAAGCTTATGGAGATTATCCAGTAGTAGGTGTAACTTGGAAACAAGCAAAAGCTTTCTGTGCTTGGAGAACATTAAATAAAAACAGCTATATTAAATCTAAGAAAAAAGGGCGTGACCTGGTTAATGCTTTCAGACTTCCAACAGAAGCAGAGTGGGAGTATGCTGCAAGAGGTGGTCTGGAATCAGCTACTTATCCTTGGGGTGGTCCTTATACTAAGAGTGACAGAGGATGCTTTATGGCAAACTTCAAACCGAACAGAGGAGATTACGCTGCAGATGAGGCTTTATATACTGTTGAAGCAAAATCTTATGAGCAAAACGGTTACGGATTATACAATATGGCAGGAAACGTATCTGAGTGGACAGATTCAGCTTATAATCCAAATGCATATGAGTACGTATCTACAATGAACCCTAACGTAATTGACGGAAAAAACCAAAGAAAAGTGGTTCGTGGAGGTTCTTGGAAAGACGTTGCTTACTTCCTTCAAGTAAGTACTCGTGACCACGAATATGCTGATTCTGCAAGAAGTTACATTGGTTTCAGAACTGTACAAGATTACATGGGAACTCAGGTAACTGGAAACGGAACTAATAAAAAGAAATAGTAATTTATAATTAAATCAATACAATAACCAAATCGAATCTATTTTAAAATTAAAACCTAAAAAAAAATTATTATGGCATTATTAAGTAAAAAAGCAATGAATTTCGCTTATGGTATGGGAGCGGCAGTAGTAATCGTTGGAGCTTTATTCAAAATTACGCACTTTGAAATTGGACCTTTAACAGGAACAGTTATGCTTTCAGTTGGTTTGTTAACTGAAGCTTTAATTTTCGCGTTATCTGCTTTTGAACCAGTTGAAGACGAATTGGATTGGACTCTTGTTTACCCAGAATTAGCTAACGGACAAGCTAGAAAAAAAGAGGATAAAGCTGAGTCAACTGATGCCCAAGGTTTATTATCTCAAAAATTAGATGCAATGTTAAAAGAAGCTAAAGTTGACGGTGAGTTAATGGCTAGCTTAGGAAACAGCATCAAAAATTTCGAATCTGCTGCTAAAGGAATTGCTCCAACTGTAGATTCAATCGCAGGTCAAAAGAAATATTCTGAAGAATTATCTCTTGCTGCTGCACAAATGGAATCATTAAACAGTTTATATAAAGTACAATTAGAAAGTGCATCTAGAAATGCTGAAGCTAACAAAGAGATTGCTGAAAATGCATCTAAATTAAAAGAGCAAATGGCTTCTATGACTGCAAATATCGCTTCTTTAAACAGCGTTTACGGTGGTATGCTTTCTGCAATGAGTAACAAAGGATAATTAGTTTTTGACTATTATATTTAGAGTATTAATAAAAAACTAATTAGGAAAAAATGGCAGGAGGAAAATTAACCCCTAGACAGAAGATGATTAACCTGATGTATCTGGTTTTCATCGCAATGTTAGCAATGAACGTATCAAAAGAAGTTATTTCAGGTTTTGGTTTATTTAACGAAAAATTTGAGGCTTCAAATACAACATCTATTACCAATAATACTTCTTTATTAGCAGCTTTAGATCAAAAAGCAGCTGAGGCTAAAGGAGAATTCGCCGTAGCAGCGGAAACAGCTCATAAAGTTGAAGCTATTTCGAAAGACTTTTATGCATATTTAGGAACTTTAAAAGCTCAGTCTATCAAAGGATTTGAAGTTGATAAAGAGACTGGAAAATTGCCTTACGAAGCTATGGACAGAGGTGATAATATCGATGACTGGTTTACAGGAGACGGTTACACTAAAAAAGGTAATGAAATCATTGCTAGAATTCAGAAATATAAAGCTGATTTTAAAGCAGCTTTAGGAACTGATAAAAAATATGCTAACATTATTGCAGAAGTTGAGAAGAAATTTGATGTTTCTGACGTTAAAAACAAAGAAGGTATAAAAGAAAAATACTTAGCTTACCACTTTAAAGGTTTCCCTGCAATCGCATCTGCTGCTAAACTTTCAGCTTGGCAGAATGACGTTCAAAAAGCAGAGACTGATGTTTACAATAGTGCTTTAGGAAAAGCGGCAGTTCAGGCAGCTTCTTACAGTAACTATCAGGCAATTGTGGTTTTAGATAAAAATGCTTATTTCCAAGGAGAAAAAGTAACTGGTAAAGTAGTTTTAGGTCGTTATGACGAAAACACAAAACCAACTTCTTTCCAAGGACCTGGTCAAATTGTAAACGGACAAGCTGTTATCTCTTTAACTGCTGGTGGAGTTGGAGAACAAAACATCAACGGACAATTTACATTCTTAGAGGATGGAAAAAACATTCCGCTTAAATTCGCTGGAAAATACGTTGTAGTTCCAAGACCAAATTCAGCTACTATTTCTGCTGATAAAATGAACGTAGTATATAGAGGAGTTGTTAACCCAATCTCTGTATCGTTTGCTGGTGTTGCTGACAATAAAGTTCAAGCTAGCGCACCTGGATTATCTTCAGCTGGAAAACCTGGAAAATATAACATGAGCCCTGGTTCTGGTACAGAAGCTACAATTTCTGTTACAGGAACATTACCAAACGGTGACAAAGTTACAGATAAGAAAACATTCAGAATTAAAGGTATTCCTGGACCAACAGGAACAATCAGAGGAGAAATGGGAGTTGTTAAAGGTCCTAGATCTAACTTAGAGATTGCTACAATTGGTGCTAAATTACTTGATTTTGATTTTGAAGTTGGTTTAGATGTTGTTGGATTTAATATGAAAATTGCTGGACAGCCTACAGTTGTTGTTACTGGTAACAGATTAAATGCACAATGTAAACAAGTTCTTTCTAGAGCTGGTAAAGGAGACCAAGTTACTATTTCTGAAATTAAAACTAAACTTGTTGGAGCTGGCAGCTATTTATTACCAAGAACTGCTCCGGTAATTTACGAAATACAATAATTTGTAGTGAAAACTACGTTCAATATCTTATAATGATACCACGATGAAAGTAAGAAATTTTTTAATAGCTATTGTCTCTATTGCTGGAGGTTTTGCGTCTAATGCGCAATCAAATTTGCTAAATGCGAAGACACCAGCTCAAATTGGACTTAAAACTCCTGCGCAGCTTATCTCTGATAATGACAAGCCATTAGCTTATGGATATGTAGATGATAGAGATATCTTGATGGGAAAAACTACTTGGGAGATTATTGACTTAAATGAGAAAATAAATTTTCCACTTTACTTTCCGGTAGATACTGCTAATATTGGTTCTGATAGACGTTCTCTTTATGATGTTTTGACGAAAGCCGTAAGAAAAGGCAAAATAACTGAGGTTTATTCTGATAGTTATTTCAATACTAAAAAATCTATGAAAGACATCGAAGGTGCATTGTCTCGTATTGATACAACTGATGCTGGTAGAGAGCTTATCAACCAATACCCAGATGACTACAAAACACGTGTAGTGAAGAAAAAAGTAGTTACTGGAACTGGTAAAAAGAAAGTTGTTACTTATGTTGATGAAACAGTTCCTCCTTCAAGAACAGTTCCTGCTGAATATATCTTAAAACAAGATCTTACAGCTGCTGATGTTAGTCAGTATAAAATTAAAGGATACTGGTATTTTGACAAACGTCAGAGTGAGTTAAAATATCGTTTACTTGGAATTTGTCCTGTAACTCCGGACGTTTATACAATGAATAGTGACGAGAAGGATTACATCGAATTGTTTTGGGTTTTCTTCCCAAATTCAAGAGATGTTCTGCATGAAGCTAAAGCTTTTAATGACAGCAATTCTGCTCTGCCAATTTCATTCGATCAAATTTTAAATTCAAGACGTTTTAATGCAATTGTTTATAAAGAAGAAAACTTGTATCAAGATCGTGAGATTAAAGATTACATGAAAGACAATGCTCAAAACCAATTGTTAGAATCTGAAAGAGTAAAAGAGAAGATTCGTAACTTCGAACAAGATATGTGGAACTACTAAGTTTCAGTATTAAATAATATAAAAAACTCTTGCTACAACTAGTAGTAAGAGTTTTTTGCTTTATAGAGATTAGAAAATATTATATGCTGAATTTAAAAACTTTCTATTATTTGAAAAGCTTTATACGATATTAATTTGCCTGACATTTTTTTAAAATCAATTATTTTTTGTAACTTTCTGTTTTATAGTGTTTTGTGTTGTATTTTGTAAGAAGTAATTTGTAAATCAAGTTTATTAATCTGGTAAATAAATTTATTTGTAGGAAAATTACAATATAAAACTTCAAATTGCGTTTATTTTATTATAAAAAAAGATAATATGATGAAAGTGAAAGTTTTTTTAATGGTTATTGTTTTTGCGATGTGCTTTATCAACTCAAATGCACAGTCTAATTTATTGAATGCAAAGACGGCAGATCAAATAGGTAAAAAGAATGCGGCTCAATTAATCTCTGATAATGACAAGCCATTAGCTTATGGATATGTTGATGACAGAGATATCCTGATGGCAAAAACTACTTGGGAAATTGTTGATTTAAACGAAAAAATAAATTTTCCTTTATATTTTCCGGTTGATACCGTTAATATAGGGTCAGACAGACGTTCGCTCTATGATGTTTTAACTAAAGGTATTAGGCAAGGCAGAATTACCGAAGTTTATACAGACAGTTATTTCAATACAAAGAAATCTATGAAAGACATAGAAGGCTCTTTAACCCGTATTGATACAACAGATGCAGGTAGAGAGCTTATCAATCAATATCCTGATGATTACAAAACACGTGTTGTCAAGAAAAAAGTAGTTACAGGTACCGGGAAGAAAAAATCGGTTACATATGTTGATGAAACCGTGGGGCCAAAAAGAACTGTTCCTGCTGAATATATCTTAAGACAAGATCTTACCGCTGCAGATGTTAGCCAATATAAATTAAAGGGATATTGGTATTTTGATAAACGTCAAGGTGAATTGAAATATCGTTTACTTGGAATTTGTCCTGTAACTCCTGACGTGTATACGATGAACAGTGATGAAAAAGATTATATAGAATTATTTTGGGTCTTTTTTCCTAATGCAAGGGAAGTGTTACACGAAGCAAAAGCCTTTAATGATAATAACTCAGCTTTGCCTATTTCATTTGATCAGGTTCTAAATTCAAGAAGATTTAATGCGATCATTTACAAAGAAGAAAATATGTATGGTGACCGTGAAATTAAAGATTATATGAAAGACAATGCACAGAATCAATTACTAGAATCGGAAAGGGTAAAAGAGAAGATTCGTAATTTTGAAGAAGATATGTGGAACTACTAAGCTCCTAAATTACATTATAAGAGAAACTCTTACTACCTTTGTAGCAAGAGTTTTTTTATTTATTTCTATTGCAAATGCTTGATTATTTAATTGTCGGGTCTGGATTGGCCGGTATTTCTTTTGCCGAAGTGGCGCTTAAAAACAACAAAACTATTTTGGTTGTTGATGACAAATCTCAAAATTCTTCGAGAATTGCCGGAGGATTGTATAATCCGGTTATTTTGAAGCGTTTCAGTGAAGTTTGGAATGCTAAAGAGCATTTGGTTTTAATGAATGAATTTTATGATCAGGTAGAGGATAAATTAAATGAAAAATTTAATTTTAAAATGCCCATCTTAAGAAAATTCTTTTCCGTTGAAGAACAAAATAATTGGTTTGCCGCTTCTGACAGAATTAATTTAGCGCCTTTTTTATCTACGAAACTAATTACTAAAAAGTATCAAAGTATTGATTCTCCGTATGATTATGGAGAAGTTCTGCAAACGGGTTATGTTAAAACCAGACAATTACTAGAAAGCTATAAAGCTTATTTAAAAGAGAATAATTTACTTTTGGAAGAATCTTTTCATAGTTCTTTCATAGATTTTATAGATTCAGGAGTTCAGTATAAAAATATAAAAGCCCGTCATATCATATTTGCAGAAGGGTTTGGATTGCATAAAAACCCTTATTTTAATTATTTACCTTTAGATGGTACAAAAGGAGAGTTGTTTTTAATAAATGCTCCTGATTTAAAATTAGATCTAATTGTGAACACAAGTGTATTTATTCTGCCTGTGGGGGGAAATCTATACAAAGTTGGTGCGACCTATAACTGGCATGATAAAACAGATCTTCCTACAGAAGAAGGGAAAAAAGAACTTGTCGATCGTATAAAGGAAATTATTAATTGCGATTTTGAGATTATAAAACACTTTGCAGGAGTGAGACCAACCGTAGCCGACAGAAGACCTTTAATTGGAACCCATGAAGCATACAGTTCAATTCATGTTCTTAACGGATTAGGCACACGTGGTGTTATGCTGGGGCCTGCATTAGCAAAAATGTTATATGAAAGTATTGAATATGGAACACCTATAGATCGCGAAGCCGACATAAAAAGATTTCACAAAAGGTATCTAAAATCTATTGCTCCTGACCGGCCTTAGGATCATATGAAATAAACATATTAATGTATAAATTCCTTGACAGCCGCAATACAACCGGAAACAATATTACCAAAGTAATAATTATCGTTACAAACGACTGACTGATAGTAGCTCCAAAAAAGACAAAAGAAACTATAAAAGCAGCAATTCCAACGGCAACATTCAAGGCATAACTTACATACATTGCGCCATAAAAAAAGAAGGTTCAATTTGATATTTTAAACCGCAATGACTGCAATTCTCATTCATTTTGAGAACATTATTCAAATGAAGCAGGTTTTTGTCTGAATACATGCTCTCTTTTTGGCATTTTGGACAACTTCCTGTTAAAATACTATTTAGTTTGGATCCTTTTTTTAACATTTGCAAAAAATTTAAACAAAGGTACGTTTTTCCGCCTTTTCTGCTGATAACAATAGTTATAAATTATGCTTAATATACACAATCTTTCGGTTTCGTTTGGAGGAACCTATTTATTTGAAGAAGTTACTTTTCGTTTAGGAGCCGGTGACCGGGTAGGTCTTGTTGGTAAAAACGGAGCAGGTAAATCGACAATGCTGAAAATGCTGGCAGGAGATTTTAAACCAGATTCTGGAGTTATTTCTCAGGAGAAAGATATTAAAATGGGTTTTTTACGTCAGGATATTGACTTTGAACAAGGAAGAACTGTTTTAGAAGAAGCATACGAAGCCTTTACAGATATTAAAGTTGTAGAGAAAAAGCTGGAAGAAATCAATCATCAATTGGTTACAAGAACCGATTATGAAAGTGAAGAATATGCCAAAATTATAGAAGATTTATCTGATTATACGCATCGTTTTGAACTTCTTGGAGGTTATAACTATGTGGGAGATACAGAAAAAATTCTTTTAGGACTTGGTTTTAAAAGAGAAGTTTTTAATAACCAGACTGAGACTTTTTCCGGAGGATGGAGAATGCGTATCGAATTGGCTAAATTATTATTGCAGTCAAATGACGTATTGCTTCTGGATGAGCCAACGAACCACTTAGATATTGAAAGTATTATTTGGTTAGAAAATTTCCTTCGTAATTATCCCGGAGTTGTGGTAATCGTATCGCACGATAAAATGTTCCTTGATAATGTAACCAATCGTACGATTGAAATTTCTTTAGGAAAAGCATACGATTTCAATAAACCATATTCTCAATATTTAGAATTGCGTCACGAAATCCGTGAAAAGCAATTAGCGACTCAAAAAAATCAGCAAAAGAAGATTGAAGAGACTGAAAAATTAATCGAAAAATTCCGTGCAAAAGCATCCAAAGCTTCGATGGCACAATCGCTGATAAAAAAGCTGGATAAAGTAGAAAGAATTGAGGTAGATGAAGATGATAATTCGGTGATGAATATTTCGTTTCCGGTTTCAAAAGAACCAGGAAAAGTTGTAATAGAAGCTGAGCACGTTACAAAAGCTTACGGAGATAAAACGATATTAAAAGACATTAGTTTACTGGTTGAGCGCGGAAGTAAAATTGCTTTTGTGGGACAGAACGGACAAGGGAAATCTACTTTTATAAAAGCGATTGTAAATGAATTTGAGTATCAAGGAAATATCAAGTTAGGACATAATGTGCAATTAGGATATTTTGCTCAAAATCAAGCGGAGTATCTTGATGGAGAAATCACATTATTGCAGACTATGGAAGATGCTGCTACAGATACAAATCGTATGAAAGTGCGTGATATGCTTGGAGCCTTTTTATTCCGTGGAGATGATGTAGAGAAAAAGGTAAAAGTACTTTCTGGAGGAGAACGTAACCGTTTGGCACTTTGCAAATTATTGTTACAGCCAATTAACGTTTTGGTAATGGATGAGCCTACGAACCACTTAGATATTAAATCTAAAAATGTTTTAAAAGCGGCACTTCAAAAGTTTGCAGGAACTTTATTGTTAGTTTCTCACGACAGGGATTTTCTTCAGGGAATGTCGAATATCGTTTACGAATTCAAAGATCAAAAAATCAAAGAATATTTGGGAGATATTAACTTTTTCTTAGAACAGCGCAATTTGGAAAACATGCGTGAAGTAGAGAAAAAAGATGTTGTAAAAGTTGCTGCGCCTAAAGAAAATACAAAAGCGTCATACGAAGACCAGAAAAAAGGAAAAGCACTTCAAAACCGTTTAAGCAAAATTGAAAGTCAGATTCAGCAATTAGAAAAAGACATTCAGCACGACGATAAAATGCTCGAAACCAATTATGACAAACATATTGAGGACGCTTCGTTTTTTACAGCATACAACAAAAAGAAACAAGATTTAGAACAATTGTTAATCGACTGGGAAGTTGTATCAGAAGAGATTGATAATTTTAATGCTTAATAGGTTTTCAGTCGCAGTTACAGTTTTTAGTTTCTGAAACACATTTTTTTATACTTACAGACCTTTGTCAAAGTTTCAAACTTTGACAAAGGTTTTTTTGTATCAGAAAAACCTAAAACCTAAAACCTAAAACCTGAAACAAAAAACTACTTAATCACTCCTATAGATTTAGAATGTGCAATAGCTTCGCTGCTTTCTTTAAAATAGCAAACTGCAACATCCAAAGATTCTAAATTTTTCATGATTTTTTTAACTTCCTTCTTTTTACTTTTTCCGGTTTGCCTTATGTAAACCGCGATAACAGTAACGGGGAATATTTTACAGATTCGTTCGTATAAAACAGGATCATGCTGAGAATCATCTCCCAATAAAACATATTTTAAATTAGGATAAAACTCTAAAACATGCTTTATTTTATCAAATTTATGATCGTGATTTCCTCTTCCGCTCATAAAGAAATCCGTAATTCCTCTTCGAATATCTTTTAATAAAATAACGGCTCGCGGCAAATTATGAATTTTAGTAAATTCTACGATAAACCGATACAGATTCCATTCGCTGCTCGAAACATAAAAAAAAGCATTTTCTTCCCCTTTATTATTTCTTCCCGCGGAACTTAAAGCCTGATAATGCGGAACTACATCTTTGAAAACTTTTCTGTCATTTACATTTTTAAAAAGTAAGATGTACATTTTCCTGAAGATATTCCGCGTATGCGAAATCAAGAAAGTATCATCAATATCAGAAATAATTCCTAAATTTCCTTTATGCGGACGTATAAAACTTCCTTTTGAAACAATATTTTTACCGCCATATTTAATGCTTACCTCGTATTCGATCCAGCCAAATTGAGTTTCTTTTTCAAGCGGAATGCAGAATTTAAAATAACCATCGTCGAGCGTTTTGGTATGGATTTCCTGTTTGCCGCATTTAAGATAAACATCAAAATTTTCGATAGTTTTTATTCTAAACTGATTGACAACAGAACGTGCATTTTTTAAGTTTTTCTTCTGAAAATCATAATCATACGTTCTCTTAAAGACATGCCCCATTACAATTAATTCCTCTTCATTGGCATAACCGCGATATAATTGTAAAATTGGTTTCATTAATTCCGTATATTTATATTACACTGTAAATTAATTATTTTAATTGATTTTTAAAAATAAAAACATTGAAAAAGAATATCATATTTGTTGTAAACCCAATATCTGGAGACCTTGATAAGTCAGATTTGATTGAGGCTGTTCAGGAGTTTGCGACAACAAATCATTTTGATTTAGAAGTTTATGAAACGACTGGTAAAAACGATTTAAGAGAGATAAAAGCACTGTATAATCAATATAAACCGGAACGAATTATTGTAGCCGGAGGCGACGGAACTATAAAAATGGTTGCAGAAGCAATGGAAGAACATGATGTTATTATTGGGATTCTTCCGGCAGGATCTGCAAACGGACTTTCGGTTGATTTAAACCTGCCGGCAGGAATTGAAGAAAACCTTAAAATTGCATTTCAGCACCATTACATCGAAATGGATATGATTTGTATTAATGGCAAAAAAAGCATCCATTTAAGTGATCTTGGTTTGAATGCCAATTTGGTTAAAAATTACGAACAGAGCGATGTAAGAGGTTTTTGGGGTTATGCTTTGCAGGCTTTTACGACTTTAACGGAATCTGACGAGCCTTTTGTGGCAACGATTTCTGCCAATAATAAAACGGTCGATCATGTAGCGAGAATGATTGTAATTGCGAATTCTCAAAAATACGGCACAGGAGTTATTATCAATCCGAATGGAGCAATGAACGATGGAAAGTTTGAACTGGTGATTTTAAAAAGCCTTGACTTACTCTTAATTGGTAAAATTATTACCGGAAATATGCCAATTGATTCTGATGACATTGTGATTATTTCGACAGATAAAGCTGAAATCAAAACAGATTATCCGGTTCATTTTCAGATTGATGGGGAATATTGTGGAGCACAAAATGCTTTAGAAATACATATTCTGCACAAGCAGATGAAACTGGCGGTTCCTTAAATATTAAAAATCTTTGGTAAATCTTTGACAAAGTTCTAAACTTTGTCAAAGTTATTATTTAAACGGATTACGTTCCTGCCACTCGGTTTTTGGTTCTAAATAATTAAAAAATCTCGCAATATTATGATTAATCAAAGCATTACTATGTGTAATTAAACCGTACATTTTCACAGGTTTTGCGCCAACAGAACTTTTAATTTCGAGAGCTGTTCTGGCGAAAATAATCTTTTTAAACCCTTTTTTTATAGAATAGCCAATCATATCGTAAAGCATGTTTAGATAGAGCATTTTTTCGCGCTGAATACTTTCGTCATATCCTAAAAAATAGGTATCCATGACATTTCCGTTTTTTATCAAGGTGTTGAAACCTATTAGTTTTTCGTCTAAAAAATAACCATAAAGTAAAAAGTTATCACCCATGATTTCTTTAAAAAAGCTGAAATGATTTCTTGCGAGAAAAAAAGTATTGAAAGGAGCGTTTTTGGCAACATGAAAATATAAATCGTAAATAACATCTTCGTATTTTCGAATATCTTCTAAAGACATTTGTTGTTTTTCTATTCCTTCTGATTTTTTGCGGGCACGTTTGTACTGGTCCCGATATTTCTTAGATAGAGCATCAATATAATCCTGTTCAGTTTTCCAGCTTTCATGGATTTCAAAAATCATATTAGGCTGAGTCGAAAAAGTATAATTGTTTTTAAATTCAGCCTGAAGTGGTTTAATTTCTTCTTCAGTAAAATCCTTGATACTGGTTATATGAACTTTCTTTCCGTTTTCTTTTAAATCTTTTTTTAATTTATTAACAGCCTTGTGAAGTGTTTTTATAGCTTTTGATTCCTTTATATTTTTATCAAAAAAAAATGCATTTTGTCCAGTCAGCATATTATTTCCGACAAATAGTACGTGAGAAGCAAAGTTCTTTAATGCAAAATTTCGAACAGAAGTTTTTAAACACTGATCCCGTTCACCAAAAGATTCCAGTTTTTCGGCAAATAAAAATTGCGTTAAAACAATTCCGATTAGTTTTTGTTCTTCAAAAATTCCAATAAAATGACAAATCATGTTTACCGGGCAGGAAGTTTCCAGAACTTCAAGATATTCCCGTGTTAAAAAGATATTTTCAGCAGCGAGCAAATTCCATTCAGCAGGGAGTATTGAGGCGCTTTTATATATTTGGAAAGAATAAGTTGTATTCAAAAGTATGAGCTAATTTCTTCAAAATTAGGGAATATTTATAATAACTTATTTTCTTTAAGTTATTATTAAGAAAAACCCGTTTGAGTTTTGGTTTCAAACGGGTTTATTTTATTTATAATTTATGCAAATCCGCAGATAATTCCGCCCATTAAAGCAAGCGTAACCATCCAATATCCGGCGTGAATAAAAATGTATTTCCAGGATTTTCTTTCGAATAAACCATTGATTCCTACTACAGGAAGCGCAAAAAACAATCCCGACATAAAACCATGAAGCGCTCCATGTTTAAAAGTGCGGTAAGCAGTTCCGTAGTCAGCCATAAATGCAGCAAAAGATGGTTTTGCGTTAGCAAGCAATGGTGGTCCGCCAACCATTCCTACTGCTCCAGACTGGTGAATTGTTACACCAATTAATATTACTGTAAGCATTAATGAGAAGATATAAGTAAGCCCAAAAATCTTAAGCATGCTTCCTTTTTTAAGGTCATCTTCTGTAAAATTGTTTTCTCTCATCCAGATTGTTCCAAATACCTTTGGATGATACCAAATGAAGCCAACAATAAGTGTAACTACTGCGGCAGCCAGTAATGCGTAAAAGTTAATTTCCATAATATTAGGTTTTTGTAATTAGTTATTTCAAATGTAAACAAAAATTACAACGATTTTGATATTTTAAAAGAGAGAAAATTACTATAGGATTTTTATTTATCAACACTTTATTGACATAAGTCACTTTGTATCTTGTAATTAACTAATTTTGACCCAAGAAAAACATATTCCCCCAAATCTGTTATGAAAAGCTTTGCAACACTTTTTTTAGCATGTGTTTTTTCTCTAAATATTTTTGCAGACACTGTTTCAGATAAAGAGAAAGACGCGCTAATAAAATTATATTATGCGACGAATGGTTCGCAATGGAAAATTAAATGGGACTTATCGTTATCAGTCGAGACATGGTATGGAGTTCGTACTGAAAACGGAAAAGTAACCGCATTATATCTCGCCGATAATAATCTGCAAGGCGAACTGCCGGCTGAGTTTTTCCAGCTCATAAATTTGGTATCTGTAGATTTTCATAAAAATGCTCTTAAAGGGCAGTTGCCAGACTTAATTGGTAATTTTAAAAATCTGGAGGTTTTTAATGCATCTTCAAATGAATTATCGGGAGCAATTCCTAAAACAATTTGTGACCTGAAAAAACTAAAAGATTTAGAGCTTTTTAAGAATAATATTTCCGGAGAAATACCAGCTGAAATTGGAAATCTGAATCAATTAGAAATCCTTTGTTTATTTGATAACAAAATGGAAGGTGTTCTGCCTGTTTCCTTATATAAGATTTCAACTTTGAAGGTATTGCTTTTAAATAATAATAAGTTATCTGGAAATTTGAATACAGCCATTTTGAATTTAGTAAACCTGGAAAATCTAAGTTTATTTGATAATAATTTTAAAGGCGAAATTCCGAAGGAACTGGAAAAACTGCCTAACTTATCTGAACTAAATCTTTCATACAATAAGTTTAACGGATCGGTTTCAAAAAATCTGATTGTATTAGATGCCTTGAATATGACTATGTTTGACGAAAACGGAAATTTATTTTTACTGGATATCAACGAAGAAAAAATGCCGGAAAACAGTATTGTAAATTAATTTTATTTACGGAGTTTTTCTATAGAAAATGTTAGCTAATTTTGCTTCAATAAATTTAACAGAAAGATTTTTTTTCATAACTTTAAAATTGGATTCAATTTCAAAATAAAGTCAGAAAAGAAAATAATAACCTTTATACTCTAAAATTATGACACTACAATATCAAGGTGAGCAATACGGAAAAGCAACAACTTTTACTTTAAGAATTATTGGAAACAATTTATCAAAAAGTAGTTCTAATTACCAAATCGACCTTTTGGTTGGCGACAAAAAAGTGCCAACTTTTACAAGTGAAATTCACCAAAGTCTTTCAAATTGTTTAAAAGAAATTTACCTTTTCAGAAAGTACAACGGAATTAAATTTGATGAATCATCTGAGAAGATTGTTTCTCTTTATGTTCCTTATGACAGGGTTTTGTTTAATTATAATAAATATGCTTTGTTTAGAGCGTAAGATGTAGATACTATAAAAAAAGCTTCAGAGAAATCTGAAGCTTTTTTTATGTAATTTTATTTTAATCGAATTATCCTGCTTTCCGAATTAAAAAAAACTTCGATTGAATCTTTATATTTTTTTCTCACGACTAGTCCATTTACTTGGTCATTTAATTTGAGTTTATGTAGTTTAGAATCTATTTTTAATAACACCATTTCCTGATCTTTAGATTTAATATATCCAAAATATTTTAGTGCAGGCCAGCTTATATTAGCATTAGGTTTTTGAGGAATTACCGCTAAAGGAGCCTTTTTTATAACACTATGATGTACAACTGCTTTTTGCGTAATAGATGGCGTTTCTTGAAATTGTTTATTTAAAAATGGATCACGATTTATTTTTTCTAATTCAAAAGTATCTTTATTTACTTTTTTAAGAGAAATATTTTTGTTTTGAACTTCTGTATTGAAAGTTACATTATTGGTGCCAAAATATCGGCTGACAGTTCTGTAGCCTACAGTTCCCCATAGACCTAAAACGACAATAATAAGAATAATATTTATCTTTTTTTTAGCCATTTTTAATTAACTGTAAGCTTAAATCCTGTACTATTAGTTCCTATGTTTCCGGCCCCGTCTACGGCTCTTACTCTCCAATAATAAATTCCGGCAGTAGAAAATGATTGTTGTACACTTGTTGTGTTACTGTTTAATGTTTGTACAATAGAAGTAAATGCAGCATCACTTGCAAATTCAATTACATACGAAATAGGTGATTTTGCATTTCCAACATCAGATGCAATACTCCAGGTATAAGTTGTTGTTGTACCAGATGTTTGAGTCGAATTATCGGCCGGTAATGTATTTTTTGGCTGATTCGGAATCGTAGTATCAATATTGAATTTTCTCGCAGAATATTGCTTTGTTTCACTTTCGTCATTCTTAGCTTTTATTCTCCATTCATAATTTCCATCAGCCAGAGTTGGTAAATCAAGTGTTACTGAATTGTCAGTTAAATCTGTTTTAGAAAAAACTTCCTGCCCTGTCGAGCTATTAACAACTTTTGCACTATAGCTGGTTGCTTTTTCCAGTATTTCCCAATTTAATGTTACATTGATAAAATTTACAAATTTATCATTATCAGGACTAGTTAAGATAACTTGCTGATTTGTTAAGTCATCTGGAATAGTAGTCGAGAAATTTGATGGGAATGAATAAGTAGATTCATAAGCATAATTTTCAGCTCGTACTCTCCAGATATAACTTCCTGATTCAAGCGGAAGGGTTAAACTTGATTTGGTAGTAAGTGAGTCTAAGACTAAAACCTGATTTGATTCAAAAACCTGAATGCGGTATTTATCTGCACCTTTTAGAGTGTTCCATTTAAAATTAACTACATTACTTTCTATTTTTGCATCTTTTGTTGGAGATATAATCTGGATTGTATCGTCGCTAATATCTTCTTCAAGAATATCTTCACATGAATAAGCAAAGACTGCAAGGGCTATTAATATAATTTTATTTATTGTTTTCATAATTTTGAAAAATCATTTTTAAATGTAAAACTTCCGATTTGTTATTCTTTTTTGTGGTGTAGAAATCCTGGCTGACCATTCTTGAATAGTCAAAGTTTTTTTCAAAACTATAAGCCAGTTCTAATAATTGATTTGCGTTTCCGGTAACGTCAAGCTGGTTTGTAATAATATGATAGTCGTCTTCAGGAAAATCATGAATAGGTTTTAGATCGCTTATTGAAATGTTTTTAGAATTTGTCGATGCAAAACTTACAATTCCCTGCTGTACCATTTCTTTTGTGACACCCTCTTTCCCGATAATCTTATCTAAATAGGCTATGTCATTTTCAAGCGTTCCGGTATTTTTTGATTTTTTATTAATATCATCTGCCTTTTTTGAAAGTGTTTTGTACTCTGAAACAACTTCAAATAAAGTATGAAAGGATCTTTTGTATGCTGCGATAGAGAGCATGAAAAATACCACAATCAAGGCATAAAATTTTTGCTTATAAGAGTAATTTTCAAACATTTTTTAGAATGATTTTTATTTCAAATATTGATTTATTTTTTTTATCCTTTTTTAGACTGATTATCTCAAAATTCTTCAGCCAGTCCATTTTTTTTAAATTCTCTAACCAATTATTAAAAGACGATTCTTCAAAAGTTTCACCTTTAATAATGATAATTCCATTATTAAATAATGCTTTTTTATTTTCTTTATATTCTTCTTTTAACGGAATAACATTTAATTCATTTAACGAAATATTACCCGGGATTGTTTTTATAATTTCATAACTGTAAAAAGAAAGAAACTTAGAAGATAAGACACCAGACTCTTTTAATAAGTTCAGCTTTTTTTCTTTCTGAGCTTCCAGATTTAAAATCAATTGATAGGATTGATTTGAATATACAGTCTGCAGATTCAATTCAGAATTTTTAGTGCCGTAATACTGTATTAAAAAGTAGCTGATTAATAATGAACCCAGAAAACCGCAAAGCATTACCAAACCAAGAATATTAAAAGCTTTCTTATAAACTAATTCTTCACTATTTAAACTAGGGTTTACCGTTTTTGAAACCTCTTTTTGTTTTATAAAAAAATGAACAACAGAACCGTATAAAGGTAAAAATGAACTTGAAACAGTATCTTCTCCAATTTGATAATTAACAGACTGTACATTTTCATTTTGTTTAGAAAAGCTAATTAGTTTTTCGTCCTGAAATTCAAGCTTTAAATCAGATGAAAATAAAACGTCTTTTTTTAAAGCACTATTTAATAAAGCCGACAAAAATGAACCCACGTATACATCGATAACCTGAAAACCGTTTTTTTGAAAACTTGAGATTGATTCTTCAATAATATTTTTTCTGCAAAAACTAATAAAATTTGATTTTAAACCTTTTATATCGGTATAATAAATAGCATTATAATCAATGTTTTTCTGCCAGTTTAAATCAGTTTCGTTTTCAAAGTCAATTTCTTTATTTAAAACCCCTTTTCCATCTACAACAATTAAAACCGGAAGTTTTTTGTCGATTGTTTTTGTTAAGCTTTCAAAATTTTCAAATGTTAGTTTAGCACCAATAGAAATCTTATTTGCTTTCTTTTTTATAGTAAGCAGATTATAAATTTCGTAATCTTCTTTTTTGATTACACCAACAACGTTTAAGTCGTTTATTTTTATGAATTTAGATAAAGTATTAAACATTACTAATAAATAACTGTCGGTTTAATGAAAATATGAAGTTTGGCATCACTTTTTGCTTTCTTTCTGCTGCTAAAAAACCATTTAATAATTGGAATTCTCGATATTAGCGGAGTTCCTGTACCTGAATTTTCTTTTTTCAATTCATCTAAACCGCCAAGTAAAATCATTTCTCCGTTTTTTACTCTTACTAAAGATTCGAATTTTTGAGTTGCTTTTCCCGGAGGAGCATTTTCACCAGCTCTGGCAAGGAAAGAACTCTTTTCTACAGCAATTGTTAAGGTTACATTTTCATCTGTTGAAACGTATGGTTTTATTGAAACACTTAAATTGGCATCTGTAGATTTCCAAGTTCCAGAATTCAAAATGTCATTTCCAATATTGTTGTTTATCAATCGGTTATTTTGCTCAAAATAATAACTGGTTTCTCCAATAGATAATTTAGCTTCGTGCCCGCTGATTGTTGCAATTTTTGGAGTAGATTCTATTTTTAAGGCCGAATTAGTTTCTAAAAGTTTTAAGTTGAGATAGAAAGCATCAGTTACTTTTCCAATTTTAAACAACCCAAAACCATTAAAAGCATTTATTAAACTATTTACAGACGAACCATTTAATGTCACATCAGAATTAGGAAATAAAACACCGCCGGTTTGCGTAGCATTTATTTTATCCAATCCCGCTTTCAATCCTGTTTGTACATCATAAGATTTATTGTATTGTACAATAATAACTTCAATTTGTACCATCGGAACAACCTTATCAATTTGTTTCATGTAAACTTTCAGCTCTTCTAAAATAGACCTTGAACCAGAAACAATTAATCCGTTTAATTCAATAAATTCTTTTATTTCTAATTTTTCAGAAAAAACTTTAGGAAGCGTATTTACAACTGATTCAATAGATCTGTTTTCTAACTGAATCATTTCAGTTATTCTTAATCCTTCTGTCGCTTCTTCTCCAATTATATATAAATCGCCTTGTTTTTTATAGGTATATTTTTTTCCTTTAAAGATATTGGCTAAAAGGTCATCAAAAGTAATGTTGTCTGCAGATAGTGTGGTTTTTTCGTTTTCAGGTTTATTGTATAGAAAATAATTAATGTGAAGTTTTTCAGCCGCTTCTGTCAATAAATCAGAGGCATCGGCAATATAAGCGTTGACTTGCAGAAAACCATTTTTATTGATATTGACTTCATAAAAACCAGGAACACCAAGACCTACTTTTGGCTGTTTTGCTTTTGGTCCTGTTGTTTGCATATTTAGCGCCTGAGCTGTCATTTTTTGCAGGAAATAAACACCATTGTCATCTTTAACAGCATTTAAATCATTTGATTTAGACATCATTTCGATGACCTGATCAAAAGGACGGTTAATGATGTAAGAAGAAACTTTAATGTTTTTTATGTCCTGAGCCAGAACTATATTTTTCCCCGATTTATCAATAATAGCTTTTGCAACTGCAGATAAAGTATCGTTTTCAAGTTTTACTGAAAGAAAATCATTTTGAGGATTGTACGTTACATCAATAATTTTTGGCTGCTTTTTTTCGACAACAGGTACAATTTTTCTTTTTTTGAAAACAATAATATTGCTCATAAAAGAAACTTCAAGATCGTATTTTTGAACAAGGTGAATAAAAACATCTTTTACTGTTACATCAAAAAAATTGTTGGCAACTGGCTGATTCAGATCGGCATCAATATCCACATTTAATTGATGTTCTTCGGCAATTGATGCGATAAAATCGTGCAGCGTCAATCCCGAAACGTCAATTTTTATGGTTTCGTTTAATCCTTTTTTTTGTACTGAAAATTCATCGAATTTTCTGCTTAACTCAACAATATCCTGCTGAGCGAAAATTATATTTGAAAAAAGTAACGCAGCGAGTGCGAAAACTATCTGTTTGAACATTAGGTTATATGTTTATTAAAATTGAGTATATTTCTTCTAGAGATGTTTCTCCGGCGGCTAAAATTTCAAATGCTTTTTCTGGCAGCGATTTATAATTTTGGTCATTACTGTATAATTTTGTAATTGTATTGTTTTTAATTGCTTCTGCAATAGTATGATCGATGTTTAAAATTTCGTAAATCGCTGTTCTTCCCTTATAACCGGTATGAAAACATTTGTTGCATCCAACAGGTTTGTAATAAGATGAAATTTCAAATGGAAATTTAAAATTCAGCGGGAAATCTTTCGGATTACTTATCGTTTCTTTTTTGCAGTCACAAAGTTTTCTAACCAGTCTTTGCGCAACAGATAAATTTAAAGTTTCGGCAATTAAATAGGAGGGAACTCCCATATCAATTAACCTTGAAATAGTTCCAATTGCTGAGTTGGTATGTATAGTTGATAAAACCAAATGTCCTGTAAGTGACGCACGAATAGCCATTAGCGCTGTTTCCGAATCACGAATTTCCCCCAACATGATAACATCAGGATCCTGACGTAAAAATGATTTTAGAGCAGAAGCAAAGGTTAAACCAATATCTTCTTTTAACTGTACCTGATTAATTCCTTTTAAGGTATATTCGATTGGATCTTCGACTGTTACAATATTTCTTCGGCTGTCGTTTAATAATCTTAAAGTAGCGTAAAGCGTTGTGGTTTTACCAGAACCTGTTGGACCACTTATTAAGATAATTCCGTTTGGTTTTTTTACCGCTTCAAGATATTTTTCTAATTCTTCTTTTTGTAGACCTAAAGTATTCAAATCTATATTAGAAGCATCCTGACCCAAAAGACGCATTACTATTTTTTCTCCAAATAATGTTGGCAGAATCGAAACCCTTATATCAAAAGATTCATTGGTAATCCTTCCGTCCTGTGGAAGTCTTTTCTCGGTAATATTTAATTTGGCTTTAATCTTGACTTTGTTGACCAATTCAAGATAATTATCCTGTTCGATTTTATAGCGTTCAATTAATTGACCGTCAATTCTAAAACGAATACGGGAAGAGTTTTCATAAACTTCAAAATGAATATCACTGCATTTTAATGATTTTGCTTCGGCCAGTAAATTTTCCAGAAAATCACCTTTGTCAACATTCAAAGATTTGTTTGATGTTAAAGCTCTTTCTTTTCTGTAGTAAATCGATAAAGCCCTTTCAATTTCAGAAGAATCTGCAGGATGAAAAACAATATTTTTTCCTAAAAACAATTCTAATTCATCTTTGGCATCTTCATTATTATTCGAATCGTCAACATACAATTCTATAGTATTTTCATACATCGATTTTGGCAGAATTCTATATTGATTTGCTAAATCATTAGATACACTATGCTGTATTTCGGGAAGGATTTCGATATTCTGATTCATTATAATAATGTAATTTTTTGAAAGGGTATAAAATAGTCTTTCAGTAGTATAACAAATAAAAACAATGCCGAAAATCCTGCCAAAGGAACTGTTTCTTCCTTAATGAATTTCTTTAATACAAACTGCATTAGAATGGCAAAAAGAAGTGATAATATGAAAAATAAAATGTAATTTTTTAATAAAAATAACGGAGTAACCGCAATGTAAAACAGCAAATCACCCAATCCGAAATAATGCTGGAAAGGGTTTAGAAATTTTTTAGATTTCAAACTCATATAAAGTGTCAGAATGCCTAATGTTATCAGGAAGAAAACTGTATTAAAGAGTACAATTTCGCCAAAAGCATAATTTTCTACAGGAAGCAAAAAGAAACAAGCAGTAAAAATAGCAAGCGGTAAAACCAAATGTATTTTTCTGTATTTCCAATCCTGAATAAAAACAATGATTAAACAAAATAACAAAATGACGAGGGCTATTTTCAATTTACTCTTTTGTTACTTCTGTTAGTATTTTTTTGCTGTCAATTTCCCAGGTATTAAAACTTCCGTCTCCATCTAAATCAGATGTTGCAGTAGCTCTGGCCATAAACGAATCGTTTGAAGCATCTATAATTTCGATTCTGTAAACCGCCTGACCACCTTCGTCTACGGTTTTTTCCTGTTCGAAACCAATTTCTTCTAAACTGCCTGAATATTTTGAATGTCTGTAGAAATAACTTTTTTCTAAACCGTAAACCTGATTCAGCATAGCCTGAGCTTCAATAGCTTTAGCCTGCCCAATAACCGAGGTTTGGTTAGGTAATACCATTAGTAATAAGATACCAATGATACATAATACAATTAAAATTTCTGTTAAAGAGTAGGCTTTAACATATAGTTTTTTGTAAGATTTGTGGTATTTTTTAATTGTTTTTAACATTTATGTGCTTTTTCAGTGTTAAAATTTGTTAATTAATGTGGGCAAAAATACAAATTGAATTGATGTAATAACTATTTATTTATTATTTTACTTAAATCGAACATTGGAGCATACATCGAAACCATAATCACGCCTACGATAGCTCCAATTACAATAATAATCATAGGTTCGAGAATTACGCCAATCATTTTGGTTTGATGGCTTATTTCTTCATTATATTGTTCTGTTAATCGTTCAAACATCGTTTCGAGCTGATTGACTTGTTCTGCAACTTCTACCATCGAAACCATTTTGTTTTCGAATACGCTGTGCTTTTTTAAACTTTCATTTAAAGAAGCTCCTCTCGTAATATCTTCTTTAATTTGATGAATAGCAACTTCAATAGGGTAGAAGCCGATCATTTTTGCAGTTAAGGTCAGCGAATTAATTAAAGTTGTTTTAGACGTAATCAATAAATTCATTGCCTGGCAAAAACGCGAAATGTATATTTTACGAATCAGGTTTCCGAAATACGGAATTTTTAAAAGCATTTTTGTGGTAAACGATCTGTAACTATCCTTGTCTTTTAAAAGCATATGAATAGCGGCCAAAGCCACGATAATCCCAATTACAAAAGAAAATATCAGTCCCGAATGATTGGAAATTTTCAGGATAATCTGAGTGCTTTTTGGCAATTCGCTTCCAAATTGTTTAAAAACAGAACTAAACATCGGAACTACTTTATTAAGCATAAAATACAAAACCAAAATCGTAACCAGCATTACAATTGTTGGATACGTCATAACCGAAACAATCTGCCTTTTCATTTGAATTTTTCGGTTAAAATATTTTTGCAGTTCTCCTAAAACTTCTTCCAGTTTTCTGGTTTCCTCACCAATTTGAATACTATAATATTCGTATGGCGAAAACTGATTGCTTTCGCGCATCGATTCGTAAATGCTTTTTCCTTCAATTACTTTTTCTTTGATTTGAAGAATCAGCTCTTTTTCAAATTTATTGGCCGATTGATTGCTTAGGATTTCCAAGGCTTTTTTAAAATCTACTCCGGATCTTAAAAGCATGCCGAGTTCTCTGTAAAAAATCTCCTTTTTTTTATCGGAGAGTTTTTTAGAAAACTGAAAAGAACCGGTTTCTATCCTGAAATCCTTTTTCTCTGCTTTTGGCGCTTTGTATGTTGATAAATCGAAACTCATTCGCTTTTTATTCTTTGTAATAATTCATTTGGATACACTCTTTTATAAAATCGTAAATCCAGTTCTTTTTCGTTTGCTTCTACGTTTAATTTTATTTTTTGAAAAACAAATTGTTCTGTTTTGCTTTTTACCGTATCCAGAATTATACTGTGCATTTTAATATGAAAAGTATCAATAAAAGTCTTGCTGTTTCTTAAAATATAATCATCAAGAAACTGATAAGAAACCCTTTCGCCTGTGTAGCCGTTAAAATAAATTTCACTTTCAGAAGCCGTCATTTTTTCCTTTTCAAAAATATCTTTGTTCAAACTATACGTCAGTCGGTTTAAATCGTTTACCAATTGATTCTGACTTTTAAAATCCAGCATTCGTCCCGTAACAATCGAAAAAATAACAAACAAAATTCCCATGATAATAGCTGTAATGGCCATACCAACGACTGCTTCTATAATAGAAAAAGCAGGAACCGATTTTGATTGACTACGGATTACTCTGAACATAGAAACTTTTTTCGAACTTAAACTGCGTGCTGTCTTTATATTGAATGGATATTTTTTTGAGATTTTCGTTTATCGGTTCTTCTTCTATTAAAAGGTTTTCATCTTCACTTTCATTGGCTATAGAATCACTTTTTAACTGCGATAAATAAAAAAGTTCATTCACCTTATTTTGTGTACTGTAAAATTTAGCCGATGTTCTTGGCGTATAAACCGAAGCAAAAATCATCACGGCAAAATACAGGCATACCGAAATAATAGTCAAAGCAATAACCGATTCTAACAGCGAATTTGCCGCCAGATTACAACACTTTTTTAATGACGCCATACGTTGTATTTTTAGTGTTGAATAATGGAATTGAAATAAAATAATCCGGACGTTTACCGGTATTGATTTCAATATTGCTGATTACATTTTCGTATGAGGAACCAGTCGTTTTTAAAAAAAAGCGATTGGTGTAAACAGAGCCGTAAACATTGCTTTTAAGCATTAGTTTTCCTGTGCAGTATAAATCGCCAAAAAGAAGCCCTTTTTCATCCACTACAATTGTGTTTTTGTCTATTAGATTATTTGGGTTTCCAAATAAAACTACTGCGCCCGTAATGCGGCATTCTTTTTTTATGTTGATCTTAGCCTCTTCTGTGGTTTCGTTATAAACACAAATTACCGACGGATAGTTTAAAGTTACTTTGTCTTCGAGTTCAATTCCTTTTGTGGCAAATGCCTGAACAGTTCCTTTAAAACCTTCTTCAAAAGTTATTTTTGGCGCTATTAAAATAACATCTTCTAAAACCATATTTTTCTTTACCCGAATAGAATCGTCAGAGCGCAGAATAAAATTTCCTTTAAAAATCATATTACTGATCGTTGACTTTACCGAGATTTCTTTGGTTGGATTAAAGAAGGAATTATAAAAAAGAGAATCTTTGGGCTTTTCGACATCAGAAAGTTTTACTTTTTCTGATTGTATTCCTTCAAAAATCTTTTTGAACTCCGAATTTATTTCCGGCAGCTGCGGTTCAGAAATTGTCATTTTTCCTTCGTTCGTAAGTTTGTTTACTTCGTTGTTAAGGAACGAAGTTTCGATATAAGGAGTAGGCAGCTGTTTATCTCCAATTAATTTTACGGTTCCTGAATAATAAAGCGATTTTGTAAAGTTGGTTACATAAACGGCAGTTTTGTTTATGTTGCGTGCACCCGCAAAATGAACAGACGAAACCGTATCGTTTGCGATATACGATTTTGCCAGAATTAATGAAAACAAGCCATACGGTTTGGTTTCAAAACTGCCTTCGATTCCTGTTTTTTCATCTTTTTCAATTTCTGCCGGGGTTGTTTTATTTCCTAAGGCAAAATTTAAAACAGACTGGTTCTGGATATAAAGTTCTTCCTGCAGGTTATAATACAAGTTAAGCTGATTGTATAAGTTTGAAAAATACAACAGTGCGCCGCAAATTATAGAAACAATTAAGCATATATAAATGGCATATAGCAAACTGTGAGCCTTGACCATTATTTTGGAGCTTTATCTTTCTTTTTGAAGAGATTTTTAAAGAAGCTTTTTATTTTTGAATCTTTTTTAGGTTCATTTTTTGCTCGTTCTTTTTCTCTTGCTTTTGCCTGTTTTTTAGCTTCTTTTTCTGCTTTTTGGGCTGCGGCTTTAGCTTCTCTTTCTCTTTTTTCTTTTTCCTTAGCTTGCGCTTTTTCTTCTTTAGTTTTCGCTTTGTAGCTTTCCAGTTTTAAAGCATCTGAGGTTTCTTCTAATTCTTTTTGAGTTTCTTTAGAATTTTCGAGTTTGATATTTTCCTGTTTAATTCTGTATTTTTCAGATTTAGAAAGCGTTTCTTTTTTCTTAACAATTACACCGTTTTTATAAGTTGTAACTTCTTTAGTTTCGGCATTGGTCCATTTTCCGGTTTTTTGGTTAGAAGAATATTTGCCGTTTTCGACTAAAGCGCCAATTTCATTGTATCTAAAATATTTGCCACAGCGAAGCCCTTTACTGTAATTTGATATGGTAGCCAAAACACCATTTTGGTGCCAGGTTTTCCATTCGCCCACACGCAGACCGTCTTTAAACTCACCTTGTTCTGCCAGCTGGTTGCTGTGGTACATTTTGGTAAACTTATCATTTAGCAAATCACCGCCAATACCGCCTTGCGCTTCATGGATAAGACCGCCCTTGAACCAGTAGTACGTTTTTGAAATTTTAGGAGTAATTTTTTTATCAGTAGTATAAAACTCGTATCTAAAGTCTTTATCAGAAATTCTTTTGATCATATACGGATCTCCAAAAGAGACCAAAATGAATGCCAAAAAGATAACGAAATAACGTGGTATTGTTAATGTTTTCAAGGGTTATTTTGATTTATGAATTGTGGGGCAATATACTTTTTTTATAATAAATTTAGAATTAAAACTATCTATAATTTTAGGTGGTTTTTTATTTGTAAATGAATCGTATAAAATTTAAGTTTAAATATAAATTATTGATTTTATTATGCTTTTATATCAAGTTATTTTTGATGAGCAAAAATATTTTATATTTTTTTAATTTAATTACGGGTTTCCTCATTTGTGCTTATTTTTTAAAAAAAAATATGAGGATTTGTTTTGTTTACTATGATATAAAAATAATTCGTACGTTTGAAAGAGATAATTTTATGCTGAAAAATCAAATTATTATATATACTTTAAATTGCTAAAAATTGCCTTAAAATGCATTTTTATTAATTATTGGTTTGGCTAAAAGTTCTTATTTTTATTGACTTTGTAAAGGTTTAGATTACTATCCTTTTGGAATGCTCTTACCTAGTCGTCATGGAAGTGCTAGTCCGCATGAATATCGCTATGGGTTTAATGGAATGGAGAAAGATAATGAACTCAAAGGTGGTGAAGGAAATAGTATAAACTATGAAGCTCGCGTTCAAGATACACGTATTGGCAGATTTTTAAGTATTGATCCATTAACTAAGAGCTTCCCTCATTATAGCCCATATCAATTTGCAGGTAATACACCTATTCAAGCTATTGATTTAGATGGTGCGGAAGAGTATCATTATTTAGCTAAATGGGATAAGAAATCAGGAAAAATTTTATTTGCAATAGAGAATGAAAAAACTGTATACAGAAAATCATTTTTAGGATATACATGGATTCCAAACGAAGAACACACCGTTGTTTATCAGAGTAGTAGTGGTGAAAAAACTGAATATGTATTCCCAAAAGAAGGTAAACATATACAATATGGACCAACTTCTATACCTGAGACATTAAATTTGCCTGCAAGTTTAAGAAAATTTGTTTCTGATTCTAAAAAAATTAGATATCAAAATGAAGATGATGCTGAAGCTGCATTTTCAAAAGATTTTCTAAGTACTAGTAGTGAATATCTCATGGCTGCGGCAAATGCAATGATTGTATATGCTGAATATTCCACGCCTGTAGAAAAAACTCCTATTCAAGAAGAAAGTGTAATTGTTACCAGAGTTCAAACAGAGCACCCTCAAAGTAAAAGAATTTCTGTAAACAAGTCTGGTGATATTCATATTTCAGGAGAAAGTAAGTTATATATAACAATTGATGATGCAAATCATGTCAATTATTATTATAATAAAAAAGGAGCTTCAGAAGGAGGTGCATCGATTACATCATTTCGAGTAAAAAAGGAAGTTGCAGATGAAATTAGAAGAACGGCGGTTCCTCAAAAACAAGCTAAGGCATTTCCTGACAGTCCTGAACAGGCAGATATAACTAAATCAAAAAGTGCATATGGTTTGCCTGCTAAGTATATAAAGAAATTACAAGAAGGTGCCGTTAAAGGAAGTGCAACAGTTACAACACCATAAAAAGATATAACATTATGAGTAATATAATTCAAGAAAATATTAAAAACAGCTATTTATTTGGCTGTGTAAAATATAAAAATGAGTTTTCGTTTTATTTAATGCCAATAGCATATTGGATATTAAATCATCTTACATATGACCCAGAGTACAATCCTGATGATTGGGAATTCGTTTTTAGGGGTAATATATTGAATGTTAATGATAATAATATTGATCCTTTTATAAAATATATTGAAGTTGACAAAATTGACATCGATTCGGTGAATATGTCTGATTATAGATTTATGGATATTTTTCTTTTCTTTATTGATTTTGATTCAAAAATATTTATAAGTTATTTTGATGAGATTGATATTGAAGAATACCTTCCTGATGATCAATGGATAGGTAAGTTTGAAGATCCTATTAACTATTTGTCAGAAAATTTAATAAAAAAAGTTTTTCCAAATTATATTAAAGGCAGTAAACGTTCGATAATTTAATTATACTCTTTCGAACTCGAGCATCTTGTCATATTAAACTAAAAACTATAACTTTATTAAAATTTTATAGTTTTTAATTTAATAACTCTCCTACTTAATATGACTTTCTCAATCTCCTTATCCATATAAGTCTGCGCATAATGTACATAATGATTACAAAAAGTACTAGCATGACTGTGTCCGCTGATTTTGCGAACTAAATGTTCCGGCATTCCTAAAATTAGTAAAGTAGTAATGGCAGTTCTTCGCATCATATGTGAACTCATTTTGACGTAAAAACTATTTTTTGAAGTGTCTGTTTTTTATTCTATGGTCAAATCAATTTCAATTCAGCTAAAATTATATTTTTACCAAAAAATAAAATATGAAAAAACAGAGTCCAATCATTCCTTTATTCAAACAATTCATAAAAGAAACAGAAACAGGAAAACGACTCAAAAAAAATGGTGAAAAAATAAAACCAGATTCTATACAAAACTATAAGTATGTATTAAATAATTTAATTCAGTTTTCGAGTGATAATAAATTTGAATTGCGTATTTGTGATGCTTCAAAACTGGATAAAAGAGAATTAGCTTCTGAGAAAAGTTATTGGAAAAAGTTTTACCAAAAGTTTACGGAATTTTTATACAAAAAAGGCTGTCATGATAACTATGTGGGAGCTAATATTAAAGTAATTCGTGTTTTTTTCAATTATTTAAAAAATGACAAAGACTTAAATACAGGCGATTTTCAACGTTTGTTTTACGTTCGAAAAGAAGAAATTGAAATATTTGTTCTTTCGCCTGATCAGCTTAAGTTTTTAATTCACGATAAAGATTTTGAGCAAACCCTAATACCCAGTTATAAACGTATAAAAGATATTTTTGTTTTTGGCTGTTCTACAGGTTTACGCTACTCCGATATCTTTTTATTAACCAATAAAAATTTCGAAAAAATAGATGGAGAATGGTACCTAAAACTAAAATCTAAGAAAACCAAAACGTTTAGTTTTATTAAACTTTCTGCGTATGCAGTTATGATTTTTCAACGTTATACTACACCCAATAACAAGTCTACACTTTTTGGAAATACTAGTTTATTCAATTTCAATAAAAGTTTAAAACATATAGGCGAACTCGCTGGCTTTACAACTCCTATTGAAGTTTCAAGAGAAAAACAAGGCAAAACTCAAACTATAACTAAAAAAACAGATACTTCAAAAAACCGTTTTTGCGATAAAATGAGTTCCCACATGATGAGACGAACTGCCATTACTACTTTACTCATTTTAGGAATGCCGGAACATTTAGTACGCAAAATTAGTGGTCATAGTCATGCCAGTACTTCTTTTAATCGTTATGTGCATTATGCACAAGCCTATATGGATAAGGAAATTGAGAAAGTGCATAGTAAATTGGAGAGTTATTAAAAAAGCGACAACTTTTTAATGTTGTCGCTTTTTTATTCTATGTTCATGAGCAAGATGCTTGTGCTAGGGGCGGAATCCCGAATTTAAAATTTCATAATTATCAATTATTTCTTTTTCTAATAATATTTCTGAATTATGAGGATTTTTACTCGATAATTTTACAGTATAAAAATGATTAATGCATTTCGCTCCTCCAAATCCATATGTATTTATCTCCGATTGATAAAGTTTTCTATTGTAGTAATATTTGTATTTATAATTCTCAACTCTTCTTCCTTCCTCATATTTATAAACCATTCCAATTGTAGTGAACTCATTATTATCAATGTCAATATTATTTTGACAGGTTTGAGTTATTGCCAAAATTATTATATAAAAACATATTATGAGTCCAATACTTGTCAAAAACAATTCAATCTTATTTCCTTTTATATTCATATTATTTAAAGTTTTCTTGCTTAATTAAGGTTCAGGATCAGTATACGGCTTGACAATATTGTCAGAAAAGTCCGATTCAAGTAATTCTATTCCCATTCCCCCATACACCTCAAACATTGGGTTTAAAGATTTACTAAAATTCGTAATAGGTTTTAGAGTTTGCTCAAATCTTTTTGTCACTAGATCCCCAAACAAGTTTCCAGAAAAAGATTCGCTAAACTGTCCTAATGTTGAAAAACCTCCACTCCATTCCCCATTGCCCATATAATGTAGTTGAAAAGATGATTCTCCCCAATTTTGAGCTAATGGGTTGTAAATCATGAAGTCAGCTATTGGTTGTGCATAATTTAATTTACTATCGAATTTAAAGTCATTTCCAATGAATTGTCCTCCAAAATTTGTAACAGCATTAGTTGCTCTTTCTCCTAAAGAAGCCCTCCAAATAGAGCTACTCGCATATGCATTAAAATCTATCATAAATGCGGAAGATGTTCCTCCTACACCCGCTACAGTTCCAAAATAGGAATATGCCATGCTATTAGCATACCATATACAATATGTATCATAATAACCTGCTATGAATGGCGACACATACACGACACCCCCAATCACAAATGGGCTAGCTGCAATTCCAGCTGTAGTATATGCAGCTTTTTGTGTTACTTCTGTTGCGGTTTTAGTTCTATTCAAAGCTTCTTTCTTTTTAGCCATGATTTCGTTTGCCTCTTCTCCATTTTTTGCTTCTTTAGGACTAAGTTTTAGCCCATCTAAACCTATTGCATTTATAAATTTATCCATAGGTCCCTGTATTGCAGGATGTTTTTCTAGTCCTTCTAACTCAACATGAGATATAACATCATTTTCACTAAAAGCATAAGGAGAATTCCACGGATATGTTGCAGTTAACGGGTCAATAGCAAAGAACCTCCCAATCCTAGGATCATGCATTCTGAAGGTATAATTAAGCGAATTCCCTTCCCCGCCTTTAATCTCATCATCTTTCTCCTGCCCTTGGAACCCATAGCGATATTCATGCGGACTAGCACTTCCATGACGACCAGGTAAGAGCATTCCAAAAGGATAGTAATCTGAGTAGCTAGAAACGTCGGCCACAAAATGATCCTCAGCAAATAAACTACGGTCTGTAATTACCGAAAGAACGTTACCTAAATGGTTCGATAATTCGTATTGTTTGTCTCCTACAAAACGGTATGCTGTAAGTGGAGTAGTAGGAACTGCATTTTGTCCTTCACCTTGTGCCAATCCTTCACAGATATCTCCAACACCATTGTTGTTTACATCTTCCTGAAGAGGATTTGCATGAGATCTACAGTTATCGCATACGTCACCAACACCGTCTCCGTCAGTATCTTTTTGATCAAAGTTAGCTTTATTTTTGCAATTATCACATACATCACCAACACCATCTCCATCAGTATCTAATTGATTAGTGTTTGCGGTGTTTTTACAGTTATCACAAACGTCGCCTACACCATCACCATCAACATCTTCCTGACCTGGGTTGAAAGTATCCGGACAGTTGTCATTAATATCTTTTACTCCATCTCCATCACGGTCACCTTCTTTAGATCCGCAGAAAGTTTCAGCGTGATCAACGTTTAATGTCATAGTTGGACCAGTTGGTGATTGTGCAGTACTGCCGCCTTCATCAAAACTATATTCGTTGACTTTAATATCCTCTGCTTCCTGATTATTATTTACAGAATAGGTAAAATCACACATCTCTGCTTTAAGGGCGTTGTAAGTACTAGATGCTTTTGTATCTCCACTTTTTCCACCATAATAGTCAATTTTTGTATAACCTAAAGACTGAGAAGGCAATGTAATATTAAGTTCCTGAGAATCTCTGTTTTTTCCAAGTACCTGAGTATCATTTCCTCCATTTAACTCCGTAATTACTGAAGATGCTTTTGCAGTATAAAGATTACCATTGATAATTAATTCAACTTTTGATGTTTCAGAATTTTGACTTGGAGTTACTGTTACTTTTAAATCCCATTCGTCTTCTGGTATAGCCAATAGTGGAGTGGTAGAACTAATTTCGTAATTAGTTCTATACCTGTAGTTTCTAAAACTGTATTTTGTTTTCCTTGAATTGTTAGTATACTTATTATGTCCTCTTATATAATTAATTAAAGAAACTGTTGGTACATATCCTGCATCTGTTTTTTTAACGGTTACGAGAATAGAATTTAAATAAGAGTAAGTCCCATCTCCAGGCCAGTTGTCACCTCTTTTTGAAGTTCCGTGTAAAGCTGCTATAAGTCCAGTGCTGTTAAGTGCATTGGCAGCATCAATTTTTAAATGCGTATTTAATGTTATCGATTTTGTTTTTTCAATCGAAGGGTTAAATAAGTTGATCGCATTTTCTGTTGTTTCTGTCCAGGTTGCTTTGTCAGTGTCAGCATCAAAATTTAATCCTAACTGCACAGCAGGAGTTACGGCACTTGTTGACATTAAGCTCATAGGCTCTGCACTTGCCACAACTTTAGCGCTGCGTGCCGCCATTCTTAACTGTTGTGGTGCAATGTCTTCACTTATTTGTATTTTACGTTTTTGAGCACCAAGTCGGCTGCTTCCATATATTTCCTGCTCAACAAGGTAATACGTTGTCTGGCTGCCTTGGTTGACCATTTCGTAAGTACTTAAAACATTGCCTTGTGCATCACGCATGTAATAAGTGGTAATTGTTTTATCGCTTGCCGCAACTATTTTGGCAATACGGTTTCCTAGACCATCGTATTCAAAACTTATAACGGTTCCGTTATCTTTCGTAACCGATTTTACTTTACCGTCAACACGCCAGTCAATATGAATTCCTTCTTGTTTGTCGTGTGTTAATTGCCCGATATTATCGTATTCATAATTTTCTTCGTCCGTTTGATTGTCAATATCTACTGATCGATCATCAGCTGCACCAAATGCATCATTTGCAACAGCATCGTTAACACGTCTTAATTGATTTTTACCTGAGTTATAATGATACGTTAACTGATCCATTGGTATGAAAGTACCATTTTTAGGAGCAGAGTTGTAAAGGGTTTGTAAGTTCCCGTTTCTGTCATAACTATAGTTAGATGCATAACTGTCAGATATTGTTGAACCCAGAATAGACTTAGACGTCATATCCTTAATTCTGTTCAGCTGATCGTATTTGTAATAATTAAATTGTGTTGGAATAACATTTTGATTATGGTCAGTTAATGAAGTAACCATTTCTTTAATGTTTCCATTGTACAAGTTATTATCGTCTTTTTCCATATTTCCACCTTTACTGTATGTAAAAATGTTAATATCGTTAGTGTTAAAACGAGACTGGTAATCGCCTTTGTAATAATTTAAGGCAAATCCGAATGCATCTTGTGCTACATTCAGTCCATCTCCACCTGCATCATAATCTTTTCCGATTTTTTCAGAGTTAACCCCTTTCAACCAGCCTTGCAATGTATAGATATAGTCAAGACCCTGCACTTTTTTGTCTCCTAATTCTACACGTGCCAGCGGACCGTGATCGTAGTATAAATAATTAGCTTCTTTTTCCCAAATTACATTGTCTTTACTGGTATAAACCTGTTGGATTCTGTTATCAGCATCATATTCATAGCGATGGATAAATTGCTCTTTGGCATCATTTGGCTGATAGGTAACTTTGTTTACATTACCGCTGATTAAGTCATAGTCGTACACTACTTTTTTAGTAGTTACATTCATTGTGTTCAGCTTGTCATTGTTTATACGATGAACAAGTTCTTTTACATTTCCGTGAACGTCATAATCATAAAAGATACCATTATTGTATCCATTGATATCCATTTGACTGCTATAGGTATCAAAATACAATACAGCAGTTACTCTTTTATGGCTATTGTCTGAACCATATGAAGTGAACCAGCTTTGTGAATCCTGTAAAGGATTGTCATAAATTGTTTTTGTTACTTGTTCTGTAGCATCGGCGATATTATACGGATAATTAACGGTTGGTAATACTGCGTCTGAAGGAATGACATCTCCATTTACATTTGTTAATCTTCCATTTTCACTAATATTTATAGTAAGACCCGTTTTTGTTTTTAACTGACCAGCTTCCATAATACGGCCAAGTCCATCATAACGTGTATAACTAAATTGACCATTGCTGATTTGATTTGCATTTTGACTGGCAATAATTCGGCCTAGTTCATCATAAGCAAAACGTGTTATACCACCATCAGGAGTTTGCTGCCAAACTAACTGATTTAGGGAATTATAACGATACTGTGTCTGCAATTTGTGAGCAGGTGCTACTTTAACACCATTTACATCTGCAGTATCTTCTTTTAGTGGATTATTTTCGCGAACAGCATCAATAGCATTACTTGAAGCTGTTGCCAAACGATCTACACCTTCTGGCGGAACAGTCTGCACTAAGTTTCCTGCCTGATCGTAATAATATAAAGTATACTGATATTCTTTATCAATAGCGGTTTTAGTTAAAGTTTCTTTTAAACCTTCAAATGCAGCTTTAAGGTAATTACGTTTAAAGGCTTCTTTTTTCTCCGCATAAAAACTTTCAGAAACTTGTTGAATGTTTACGTCATTAATAGCTTTCTTGTAAATTTCACAAGGAGTTTTAGTTCCTGGATCAACCGGTAATTCCATACTAAACGAAGGAGTTAACGTTGCTGGAGCACAAATGTCGTTTGCTATAACATATGAATTTGCAAAAGCATTCCAGTTTTGAACTTCTAGTTTTGTTTCCAGACTTGCATTAACTGCAGTTTGTGTTTGGATATAGGTATAATAAGCATCAATAACTTCTGATGTTTGATTATTACCATATTTTAGATTAGTACTTCCAAATTCAGCAATCGTTAAGAATAAAGGATCCTGAGCTGTCGTAACATTGAACTTAACTAAATAATCTACATATTCTTTACTGATATACCCATAATTAGCCTCACAGAAAAATGTTCCGTTAGCGGTTAACTTAGTCGGAATTTGGTAAGTAGGCATTTGAACCTGCATTCGTGTTTTATATTCATTCCATTTATCTCCACAGACTACTGGTGTAATTGTTGGCGGAATGCAGGATGTGTTGCAGGATTGGGAGGCTGATGATAACCTAAGTATAGATGATTTAGAAACGATTTTTTTGGCTGATTGACTATAAGGATAATTATCTGAAAGAAAATCACATAATTTGAGCATACCCATGGCTTGTCTATTTATACCTATACCATTTGTTATGATTGCATCATTAAAAGTATGAGATTGGCCATTGAAATCTGTATATTTAATAATTGCAGTATTAAATAAATCGTTGGTATAATCTAAAAAATCTATAGTACTTATTTCTGAAAAATTAGGAATATTCCATAAAGTTATTGCTCCTTCCCATTCATAATTGTCATTTAAAAATAATAATTGAATTCCATTACTAATGTGATTTATTTGATAATGAGCAAGTGTAATTGGTGAAGTATAAAGATCTTGATATTGATAATATGTTATAGCAAAATCTCTCGCAGATTGAAAATGCTGGATTAATTTTGATTCATTTATAAATTCTAATACAATTGGAACATCTACCGAATCATAGTATGTATTTGAAGCTCCATTTAGTATGTAATTGAAAGCTTTTTTTAAGGTTTCTTCATATTTTATTTCATCATTTTCACTTATAGAACAAGTAGTTACTTTAACTGATTCTGCAGGAACTGCAGGATGATCATTGTTCATAAATTGGCAAAATGTTGCAGAATATCCATGAAAGAAAGTAGGATAAGCAGTATTACTTACTTTTGCATTTTCGACTACTAAAGTTGCATTATTAATATCTATAAGATTGACGCGAGCATATTGCCCATCAACTATATCAATAGAATTAATTTGTTTTACGCCATTTACTCCTGGAATAGTCAGGACAGTTTGACCCTGATCTTCATTGTTATTGTTTTGGAAGAAAAATGCTAATTGCGTTTCACTGCTTGTTGGATTTTGAACAAAATAGAATTTTGATAAAGTAACCGTAGGAACTGTTGGAACATCAGGATAAAATTGATGTTTGTAATTATAGTTTAAATACGATTGAAAATGACTGATTAAATTTGAATTAGTAACAAAAGAGTTCATAGCAGCATTATTTGAGGTATTTTGAGTAATACCATTTGTATAATTTGCTAAGCCGTTATTAAGAGCATTTTTTAAACCTTCTTCATAGATAACTTCTGCATTATCTGCTAACTGACAAGCATTAATTGCGTTTGAAGGAATAGTTGGATCTCCACATAAATCTCCATAACCATCACCATCGAAATCATTTTCACCACAAGTTCCGCAACAAGCAAAATATAAAGCATTGTTTTTACCAGCAGCTATAGAAATAACTTTTGTAGTAGTTATATGGGTAATACCAATAGATCTTCTGGTTACTAATTTAACTATATTGCTTTTACCATCAGCTTTTAGATCACCTATAAATAAGTCTCTAATGCTTCCTAGGTTTACGCTCGCATCTCCAGCGTTCAATCTCATTCTAGAGATATTGTTAACCGTTATAGAGAAAAGTCTTTCATTAGAAACTACTTCGTAATTCCATTTTACAACATCACCTGAGTTGATGCCGAAATAAGTATTTAAATTTCCTGTTTTAAAAACAGCATTATTACTAATATCCTGAGTTGTTGTCAGCGTTCCGCTGGTTTGTAAATTAAGAACTAGATCTCTTAAAGCACTACTAAAAAGTTCTTTTTTATTACATTGATCACCTGCTAAAGCAATAGTTTCACCTACACCGGCATCACCAGCAAAATGACATCCGCCTACAGCAGCTTTTGTATATCCTTCAATAATAACTTCTTCCGGTGTTATACAAGTTGGTGTTACTCCTTTACGAACGATAGTTGCTAAAATTTTGAATTTATAAGTTTTATCATCGGCGTTATATAATTCGTAATGGAAGTTTTTAAAGCCTGCTACATCTGCCCATTTTGGGGCAGTTACACTTTCACCACAAGGATTTTTATAATTTGAAATATTGGTAAACTTTAATACAATAGGAGAGGCAATGCTGTTGCCGCCCACCATAAAATCAATTTGTAATTCAGAATTATTTGCTCCGGTTTGACGGCCGTAGATTTTTGGAGATTCTCCAGCATTTGCCAAATCAAAACCAGGATTAACCTGAGCATTATATATACCAGCTGTTAAGTATGGCATACTATAAGTTGGAAGATTTAATAACAGACCATTAGGCTGAATATTAGAATCTACTAATCCTTTTAAGAAGTTTTCCATGTCTAATGCCAGCGGACATTGACCTGTTTCAAGATATAAGTTAGCTTTAGCTTGTGCATTTGCAGCGGCCATAGCCTGCTCGTCACTTAAACCAGAATCATAACTGTAATCAGCAGGAACAAAACGTTTTTCCTTTGTTACAAAATATGGAGTAGTTTCGTCTGAGCAAATTGGTAATATATTATCTAAACCACTTGGTATTTGAGGAGCAGTTGTTAAACTTGCTTCAATTAGAGCAGTAATATCATCAAAATTACTTGGTGTAGTTGTATTATATTTTTTTAATAAAGTTTTATAGGTTTCATTACTTTCTTTATTTCCAATACAATCATTATTAGATAATTTTTTGTTGGCATAAATATGTGCAAAAACAGTCCTTGTTTTTTCTTTTAAGGCAATATAATACCCTTTAAAATTTGCCCAGATTCGTTGTTTTAAGTAATTATCAGAAAGATTATTGATATCACTTAATAAATTTGAATTCGTTTTGTCAAGTACAGGTTGATAAACTGAAACCGGAGTAATACCATTTGAGTAGGCAGCGAAAAAGTAAGCAGCCTGCAGCATATTCATCTTTATAACACTTCCTTGTGAATTTGTAAAACTAATACCATCAAAATTGGTTTCTAAACCTTCTTTAATGACTTTTTTACGTTTGTCAAATTCATCTGAGGTTTCTATATTTAGTACATTATTACTATAAGGATCGGTTACTGTAAGTTGACTATTATAATAAGGATCGATCGAAGTATAATTATTAATCAATTGTCCGATAATTCCATTTGATTGGAAAATAGTATTATCTACAATTTGATTGGTTTCAGTACTATAATATTCAGAATTTCTTAATTTTTCATCAAAACCATCTGAGTTTTCTCCTGCTATAGTTTTGTTACATACAGCTAAACTATATAAGTAATATTGATATTCAGGGTGATAAGGTAATAATGCTTTAGCCCAGCTTGACTGCCAGTTCTTTAAAAAGTCAGCAGCATTACTTAAATATTGAGGTTCTACCAAAAGGTAATTTTCGTCGTCACTGTTTGGATCATCGATCGTTGGAATAGTTCCATTGTCTACAAGAGGTCTCAGGTCAGGAGAGTAAGTTCCATCTTCATTTTTTACGACTGAAATTCTAGAAATTGCACCACTTTCATCTTTGTAGCCTCCTACAGGATATTTCCAATTGTATTTTCCAGCTTTTACTGCTATGTCCTGATTAGTATCAGGGTCAACGTCTGTTGTATTTTTATAACCGCCGTATAGTAATTGATTGTTTTCATTGAAAACACTTAAAAGATCTATTTCAGCATTTACAGGATCAGTATTAGATGTTCTTTCCAGACCTGAAACTGAGCCATATTGACCATTCGGGCTGACATCTGCCAATAAAATCTGCTCGTTTAAGTTACAAACATTTACCGGCTGCTGGCATAATTCTCTACAATTAGCCAGTAATGCTCTAAATTCTTTTTTATAATGTTCAGTATATACTGCTATTTCTTCAGGAGCAATATTTAAAAGGTTGGTATTAACGTATTTATTTTCAGCTGTTGTGATATACTGTTCTCTGCCTGAAGTATTACCCAGTGTGCTTTGATCTATTGGTAATAATGCTTTGTAAGCAGTTCTGTCTGATTGATTATCTAAATTCGATGTAACTAAAGCTTCTTCACAGCTTATACAGGTAACATTACAATCTGTTTCCTGAATTACTTCTGTAAACTGAGTGATAACAGGTTTACAGGTAGTACCGTTTTGTAATTGAGCTACATAATCGTCTGCATATTTATTTAAAGTTACTGTATCAATCTGAAGATTCTTGCTAAGGTTGTAATTTCCTACTTTTAAAAACTCATAATTATTCTGGGCATTCTTTATTTTTCCGTCGAATAATTTTTCATTAATATTTAATGTTGTTGGAGAATAAGAACTTAAGCTATATGTGCCTATTTGTGAAGATAATTCAGAACCATTTGTTGGAACTAATAATTCATTTGCACAATCATTAGTCATACTAATTGACCAATTGTATACGAAAGGGTAATATTTATTTGGAAGACATGAATCGTTAAAACTTCCAATCGTTTTTTCAAGATCATAACTAAAAGTTATCTGATCTTCTTTGACAATGTTAATTGATTTATTTAATCGAATACCATCTTCAGTTATGCCATTGTTCCCAGAAGCATATTTATCATTGTTAACTAATAAATTTTCAGTTTCACGAAGATGCAAACTTTGATTGGTTTCATCGTCTAATGAAAGAAAGCTCCCTTGCTTATCGCCAGCAAGAGCAGTTGCAATTGTTCTTCCCTGAGGATCTAAATAGGTTACACTAATTTGACCGTTTGGATCAATAACTGTATTTTTTTTGTATCGCTTTACATTTCCAACTTTATAGCCAAATAACCTGTTAAGTTCTTTTTGATCTGGAGTTCCATAGAAATACTTCATTTCATGTCCAGATCCTATTTGATGGTCTTTTCCAACCCCACCTTTACTTTTAATACGTCCTGTATTATCTGGAGTATAAATGGTTTGAGAAAAAGGAAGTGACTCTGCAATTGGTACTAAATCCTGAAAATTAGATTTTACTTCATTGTTTGAAGAGTAATATTTACTTGCCCCGGCAGTGTTTGACATTCCTGCGATTACAGTTGGATCACAATCTTTAGAGTTTTTCTCATCCCAGTCAAAATTATTATGCGTAAAAATAGAAGTACCAGCTTCATTTTTATTCAATTCAGAATAAAAATGAATACCAGAAGATTCAACAGGAACAGGTAAAACTTCAATTGCTGGTCTTCCCTGGTTATCATAGATAACCTCACCCACAACAGCTTTGTTGTTTGAGTTTATTTTAGTTACAGTCTGGCGATTTCTTAACGAACCGTCAAAATAACTCACTACTTCTTTTTTCTTTCCATCTTCAGCAAAAGAAGATTGATACTGCCAGTTTTTATTCCCAGATTCGTGATTTTTATCAATTAATAAATAATGTGACCAACTACTCACCAACTTATGAGATTCGGCAAATCCAGATGTCCAGTTACCATAATAGTTTTTAGAAATATCATCTAAAAATCGACCTACAGGTCTAACTCTGTAAACAATATAACCTTTTGAATATATTATTGGAATTCTATAAAAGGTATCTTTAGTTTGTATTCTCGTGCTGTTTAATTTAAAATCCTGATCAGTCAATGTTAATTGCTGTGGCGTTAAATCTGTTCCATCTGCACCAAAGTTATCAATCCATGTCCACTCTAATTCATATTCTACAGCAGGTGCAATTAGATCTTTTTTCCAGGTAAAAAGAATTTCTTCAGCACCGGCACTAACACTATTTACTGGTTGTTCCAGAATGCCATCGTATTTTATAAAATGATGTTCCAGTGGAAGAACTGAACTCGATTGTGTACTGCTTAATTGTAAATTATAATAACGATCTGTACTGAATTTTAATTGAACATAAGCTAATGAATTATTTATTGTTGTTACCGTATCTGCTTCATTGTAATATGTAATTGATAATATCTGTACATCTGCTCTGTGAATTCCAGGAAGATTATAAACAGCGTAATCATCAAACTGAAGTCCTTTTGTAACATTATCATGTTTAATTTTTAAAGTTACAGTATAAGGATTTGGATAATTAATGGTATTTCCATTTGCATCTTTGTAATCCGTTTTGATTGCATTCGAATTATCATAAGGTGTTATCTTTAACTGAACTTCAGCTGAATAAATTTTTGAATATTCAGCGGAATTATTTTTGTCATCTTCAAACCCAAAATGTATTGATACTATTGGATTTACAGATGTAAAAATATTCTGTTTCTTAATATCATCATATTTTGGATCTTTAATATGAAGTATAGGCTGACCTTGTAATTGATTTCCAATTATTTTATTCTCTGAATGCGTTTCCTGTTGTGCAAACGACAACAATGAAATAAGAGTAAATGCAAATGCTATTAAATATTTGTTGATATACATATATCTGATTTTATTTATTGGAAATGGTTCTTTGGTCAATAACTTCATAATTCTTCAATCTTTCAACTGGCACAGATTTGTTTTTAGCTAATACTGTGAAATATGTTTTTGTTGCAAAAAGAGAAGAATTTACGGCTCTTCGATTAAAATTAGTATTGATAACTTCTAATCTTGGATGATAAGGTTTTGGAGCCCGATAATCTTTTGAAAAATTAACTGCTGTGCTATAATAAAAAGTAGATTTTTGTAAGAAATACTTTTTGGAGACTTGCAGAATAATTTTTGAGTAGGGCAGGCTCGAATAATTTTTGGCCGTTAAAGTTATTTCCCAGTATGTTTTTAAATCTTTAAACGATTCTATTTTACAAAGCTCAAATAACGGTTTGATATCAAAACTACCCATATAATTCTTCAGCGGATCTGCAATTTGTATAGCCTTCTCCGAATGACTTATTTTTAAATTTATCGTTTTTGAATTTAATATCTCAGTCTGATCAATTTTCATATAAACCTCATTCGATTCATTTTTGTTAAAAACACCTTTGTAGGCTTGTTCAACTTTTTTAGAATCGGCAGTTTTATACAAGGCATAACTTGAATTATACTGTAATGGTTTGGCTGAACTGTATTCTTTCCCCATTTGCTGCAAAACTTCACTCGCAGTTTGACAATATGCAAAAGAGGTAAATGCTAAAAAGCTGATAAATAATAGTACTTTATTAAGCATAAAAATTAATTATTGATAAAATTACCTGAACGGGTTTCCTGAATTGTTTTTATTCCTTTGGCTGTTTCTTTTTTGACTCTCACTAAGCCTCCTTCATTATCATATTCATAGAATGTAGAATAATTGTTTTCATCCAATTCAGACATAAGTTTGAAGGTTTCAGGATCATAAACGAATGTTTTTACACTTCCGTCAATAGGATGAATTCTAATGTCATCAAAGTAAACCGGTATTCCGCCGCTTTTGTTTTCAAGCTCAATTCCTATAGTTCTGGTTTCTGCTGGAATTAAAAATTTATAAGTAATTCTCTGCCACCCATCTATAATGTCTCCTTTAGCAAATAATACATCGGTTTTAATTTTATATCGGTCATCAGTTGTATTAACATTGTTGTAATAAATTAAATTTATTACGGCATTTTCATAAGTTTTTACCTGTATGGCTGACTCTTCTTTCACCCATGCACTAAGAAGGTATTCTCTGTTAGGTTCTGGTTGAAAAGTAAGACAGTCTGAACAATAATTTTTGTCTGTCGGATCACCGCAGGTGAATTTGCTTAGTTTTAAATTGTCTGATAAGAACGCTGCATTTTCTCCGAAAGATTCAAAGCTTTCGTAACCATAGTAATCATATTTAAAATCATCAATTTTAGATCGAGGAAATTCTGTTTCCGGAAGAGTCAATAGATATTTTAACGAAGTTGTTAAAAGCGGAACTACTCTTGTTTCTCCATTTCCGGCTGTTAATGTTTGAACATAGTTAGGATCTTCATTTCTTGCTAATGGCTGACTGCTAATGCCTCCATCAACATAGAATCCATTTTCTATACCAATAACATATAAGTGTGGTTTATCTGTACTAGTGTCGCTGGTATCTTTTGAATTACTGAATTTCGACATAGTAGTTCTTAATGCTTCAACATTACTCGTTTCGCATCCATCAGTAATCATCATAACCAAACTTGGCTTAACTGGAGAATTTAAAGCAACATCTAAACCACTTTTCCAATAATCTGAAGAAGGACTTACACCTGTAACTTTTCCGCTTCGATTTCCATAATCCTCTAGCCATTGATAAAATCTTTGTAAATCTGAAGGATTTTCATTAGATACTCTAATAGCTGGAATATTATCTGTTCTAACAATATTATCGCTATCTGACATTCCAATTAATGAGACGTAAATGTTTGATTGTAATTTATCATTATCATCAGCCTGCTGTTGAATGTAATTTCTTAATTGTTTTTTAATTTTTGCGCCTTCAATAGCAGGATCGATTGAACCGGATTCATCAACTACAATTGCAATATGTGATACGCAATATAATTCAGAGCAGAAGTTAATATGGTTGACATAACTGCTAACATTACTGCTAGGTGTTGTAGTTACTTCTGTAACTTCTTCATATGATCTATAATTATCTAAATTAAAGTCAGAAACAACATTTCCATTCGTTGCAATCTTGACATCATAATCAGGATAATTAGAAAATGAAAAAGCAACAAATCCTTCTTGAGTGTCGTGTACAAAATTATAAATGGCAGGATTTTGATTATCAATATAGAATTTTAATGCCCCTAATTCATCACAAGTATATCCATTTACAATTGTTTCAGCAGGAAGACTAAGAAGTTTATTAACTAATGTTTTAAAGATCGCTTTAATTTTTGGAGTATTAATATTGTCTTTTGTACATGAAACAAAAGGTTCACAAGATTCAATTTCTATTACTTTACTAAATTCAAAACTACATTCAGTTCCGGTGTAAGCATCCAAATAAACAGTATATTTTCCAGGAATTGCAGGTGTAAAAGTATATAGTCCTGTTGTATTTGTGACAGGATTAAGATGTTGTGAGCTTCCGTTCTTTAAAACATACCAATTGTAATTTACATTTGTTGATGTTGTTTCAAATGAAAAATTAATTGGTTTGTTTATACATGAAGTCTCTTGAGCAAAAGATGTTAATGAAAATAACACCAAGGCAAAAGTAACAATCCAATATTTCTGTATTTTAAAAATGTTTGCCATATTTTATTTAGTTAGTGACAATTTGCTTTCAATAACAAATTCTCTCTTCATTTTTGTTTACTTTATTTTACTCCTCATAACATGAAACTGCGCCAACAGTTTGAACAATGCGTTGAGCTTCAATGTCTATACAATCTGCAGGATTACTATCACCAGATCTTGGTAAAGTCCTGGTTCGCTGTACACCATTACGATCAATATAAGTGACATAATCAGTTCCATTATGCCCTTCAGGATGTACTGCTCTAAATGAATAATTTTGCGTAGAGGGAGGTAAACATTCAATACTTTCTGCCACTTTACCAGTATTATCAATTCTATATGAGATACCCTCAATGCCATATTGATACCATAAATTTCCACTTCCTACCGGAGTAGTTAATGATGAATTTGTATATAATTGTGTTCCAATTCCTAAACTTGATGTCGCTGCATAAAATGTATTTGTGAAACTAGTCTGAGCACAAGCTAGAGAAGAAGAAGATCTTCCTGGATTTGAAAAATTAAAGCCATATACAGTAGGAGTGTTGCAAGATGAAATTTCAGTTACTTTTCCTGAAGCATCAAGTTTGTATGAAATTGCATTAGTTTGGTTTTGATACCATAAATTTCCATTACTTACTGGACTAGTCAAATCAGCATCAGTATAAAGTTGAGTATTCAGTACTAATGTATTTGTTGCAGCATAAAATTTAATTGGAAATGCTGTTTCACTACATGCAAGTGCTGAAGAAGTTTTTCCAGGATTTGAAAATTGGAAAGGATAACTTGTTGTTTTAATGATTTTAATAACTCCTGTAATTGGTGAACAGTCTATTACAGTAATTGTTCCTTGTGCTGTTAAAGGACCACAGCCTCCTTGAAGAGTTACTGTATAATTGAAAATTCCAGATTCAGTTGGAGTACCACTAATTGTTACTGTATTTCCGCTAAAATTTCCATTAGTACCCAATGGTAACCCAGAAACAGCTGCAGATGTTGCTCCATTTGTAGTGTAGACAATTGAAGTGATAGATGTGTTAACATTTCTTGTTTGAGCATCAGTTCCTGTTGTAGAAGTTAAGGCAATTGTATTTGCAGGATTAACGATAATAGTTCCTACAGCATTTACTGTTCCGCAGTTACCAGAAAGCGGAATTGAATAATTAAAAGTCCCAGTCTCAGTAGGAGTTCCGCTGATGGTAATTGCATTTGAAGCCCACAGAGCACTTACTCCATTTGGTAAATTATAATTTACGGAAGTTGCTTCAATTCCCGTTGCATTAGTTGTTGTATGAGTAATGGCTGTTAAAGCCGTATTGATACATAAAGTTGGGGTAGACGAAGCTGCCGTTACTGTTTTATTTGGTGTCACGGTAATCGTCCCTGTTGCATTCACGGTTCCGCATCCGCCAGAAAGAGGAATCGAATAGTTAAAAGTTCCTGCTGCTGTCGGCGTTCCGCTGATGGTAATAGTATTTGAAGCCCATGCTGCAGATACCCCAGCCGGAAGTCCGGTTGCTGTTCCGATAGCCGTTGCCCCGGTTGTAGTATGTGTAATAGCTGTTAAGGCTGTATTGATACAAAGTGTTGGCGACGATGATGCTGCACTTGCTGTATTTGCAGGTGTCACGGTAATCGTTCCTGTTGCATTCACGGTTCCGCATCCGCCAGAAAGAGGAATCGAATAGTTAAAAGTTCCTGCAGCAGTAGGAGTTCCGCTGATGGTAATAGTATTAGAAGCCCATGCTGCAGATACCCCAGCCGGTAATCCCGTTGCCGTTCCAATGCCTGTTGCACTAACAGTTGTATGAGTAATGGCTGTTAAAGCCGTATTGATACATAAAGTTGGGGTAGACGAAGCTGCCGTTACTGTTTTATTTGGTGTCACGGTAATCGTCCCTGTTGCATTCACGGTTCCGCATCCGCCTGTTAAAGGGATGGAGTAGTTAAAGGTTCCTGCTGCTGTCGGGGTTCCGCTGATGGTAATAGTATTTGAAGCCCATGCTGCAGATACCCCAGCCGGAAGTCCGGTTGCTGTTCCGATAGCCGTTGCCCCGGTTGTAGTATGTGTAATAGCTGTTAAGGCTGTATTGATACAAAGTGTTGGCGACGATGATGCTGCACTTGCTGTATTTGCAGGTGTCACGGTAATCGTTCCTGTTGCATTCACGGTTCCGCATCCGCCAGAAAGAGGAATCGAATAGTTAAAAGTTCCTGCAGCAGTAGGAGTTCCGCTGATGGTAATAGTATTAGAAGCCCATGCTGCAGATACCCCAGCCGGTAATCCCGTTGCCGTTCCAATGCCTGTTGCACTAACAGTTGTATGAGTAATGGCTGTTAAAGCCGTATTGATACATAAAGTTGGGGTAGACGAAGCTGCCGTTACTGTTTTATTTGGTGTCACGGTAATCGTCCCTGTTGCATTCACGGTTCCGCATCCGCCTGTTAAAGGGATGGAGTAGTTAAAGGTTCCTGCTGCTGTCGGGGTTCCGCTGATGGTAATAGTATTTGAAGCCCATGCTGCAGATACCCCAGCCGGAAGTCCGGTTGCTGTTCCGATAGCCGTTGCCCCGGTTGTAGTATGTGTAATAGCTGTTAAGGCTGTATTGATACAAAGTGTTGGCGACGATGATGCTGCACTTGCTGTATTTGCAGGTGTCACGGTAATCGTTCCTGTTGCATTCACGGTTCCGCATCCGCCAGAAAGAGGAATCGAATAGTTAAAAGTTCCTGCTGCTGTCGGGGTTCCGCTGATGGTAATAGTATTTGAAGCCCATGCTGCAGATACCCCAGCCGGTAATCCCGTTGCCGTTCCAATGCCTGTTGCACTAACAGTTGTATGAGTAATGGCTGTTAAAGCCGTATTGATACATAAAGTTGGGGTAGACGAAGCTGCCGTTACTGTTTTATTTGGTGTCACGGTAATCGTCCCTGTTGCATTCACGGTTCCGCATCCGCCAGAAAGAGGAATCGAATAGTTAAAAGTTCCTGCTGCTGTCGGCGTTCCGCTGATGGTAATAGTATTTGAAGCCCATGCTGCAGATACCCCAGCCGGAAGTCCGGTTGCTGTTCCGATAGCCGTTGCCCCGGTTGTAGTATGTGTAATAGCTGTTAAGGCTGTATTGATACAAAGTGTTGGCGACGATGATGCTGCACTTGCTGTATTTGCAGGTGTCACGGTAATCGTCCCCGTTGCATTCACGGTTCCGCATCCGCCAGAAAGAGGAATCGAATAGTTAAAAGTTCCTGCTGCTGTCGGCGTTCCGCTGATGGTAATAGTATTTGAAGCCCATGCTGCAGATACCCCAGCCGGTAATCCCGTTGCCGTTCCAATGCCTGTTGCACTAACAGTTGTATGAGTAATGGCTGTTAAAGCCGTATTGATACATAAAGTTGGGGTAGACGAAGCTGCCGTTACTGTTTTATTTGGTGTCACGGTAATCGTCCCCGTTGCATTCACGGTTCCGCATCCGCCTGTTAAAGGGATGGAGTAGTTAAAGGTTCCTGCTGCTGTCGGGGTTCCGCTGATGGTAATAGTATTTGAAGCCCATGCCGCAGATACCCCAGCCGGAAGTCCGGTTGCTGTTCCGATAGCCGTTGCCCCGGTTGTAGTATGTGTAATAGCTGTTAAGGCTGTATTGATACAAAGTGTTGGCGACGATGATGCTGCACTTGCTGTATTTGCAGGTGTCACGGTAATCGTCCCCGTTGCATTCACGGTTCCGCATCCGCCAGAAAGAGGAATCGAATAGTTAAAAGTTCCTGCTGCTGTCGGGGTTCCGCTGATGGTAATAGTATTTGAAGCCCATGCTGCAGATACCCCAGCCGGTAATCCCGTTGCCGTTCCAATGCCTGTTGCACTAACAGTTGTATGAGTAATGGCTGTTAAAGCCGTATTGATACATAAAGTTGGGGTAGACGAAGCTGCCGTTACTGTTTTATTTGGTGTCACGGTAATCGTCCCCGTTGCATTCACGGTTCCGCATCCGCCTGTTAAAGGGATGGAGTAGTTAAAGGTTCCTGCTGCTGTCGGGGTTCCGCTGATGGTAATAGTATTTGAAGCCCATGCAGCAGATACCCCAGCCGGAAGTCCGGTTGCTGTTCCGATAGCCGTTGCCCCGGTTGTAGTATGTGTAATAGCTGTTAAGGCTGTATTGATACAAAGTGTTGGCGACGATGATGCTGCACTTGCTGTATTTGCAGGTGTCACGGTAATCGTCCCCGTTGCATTCACGGTTCCGCATCCGCCAGAAAGAGGAATCGAATAGTTAAAAGTTCCTGCTGCTGTCGGGGTTCCGCTGATGGTAATAGTATTTGAAGCCCATGCTGCAGATACCCCAGCCGGTAATCCCGTTGCCGTTCCAATGCCTGTTGCACTAACAGTTGTATGAGTAATGGCTGTTAAAGCCGTATTGATACATAAAGTTGGGGTAGACGAAGCTGCCGTTACTGTTTTATTTGGTGTCACGGTAATCGTCCCCGTTGCATTCACGGTTCCGCATCCGCCTGTTAAAGGGATGGAGTAGTTAAAGGTTCCTGCTGCTGTCGGGGTTCCGCTGATGGTAATAGTATTCGAAGCCCATGCTGCAGATACCCCAGCCGGAAGTCCGGTTGCTGTTCCGATAGCCGTTGCCCCGGTTGTAGTATGTGTAATAGCTGTTAAGGCTGTATTGATACAAAGTGTTGGCGACGATGATGCTGCACTTGCTGTATTTGCAGGTGTCACGGTAATCGTCCCCGTTGCATTCACGGTTCCGCATCCGCCAGAAAGAGGAATCGAATAGTTAAAAGTTCCTGCTGCTGTCGGCGTTCCGCTGATGGTAATAGTATTTGAAGCCCATGCTGCAGATACCCCAGCCGGTAATCCCGTTGCCGTTCCAATGCCTGTTGCACTAACAGTTGTATGAGTAATGGCTGTTAAAGCCGTATTGATACAAAGTGTTGGCGACGATGATGCTGCACTTGCTGTATTTGCAGGTGTCACGGTAATCGTTCCTGTTGCATTCACGGTTCCGCATCCGCCAGAAAGAGGAATCGAATAGTTAAAAGTTCCTGCAGCAGTAGGAGTTCCGCTGATGGTAATAGTATTAGAAGCCCATGCTGCAGATACCCCAGCCGGTAATCCCGTTGCCGTTCCAATGCCTGTTGCACTAACAGTTGTATGAGTAATGGCTGTTAAAGCCGTATTGATACATAAAGTTGGGGTAGACGAAGCTGCCGTTACTGTTTTATTTGGTGTCACGGTAATCGTCCCTGTTGCATTCACGGTTCCGCATCCGCCTGTTAAAGGGATGGAGTAGTTAAAGGTTCCTGCTGCTGTCGGGGTTCCGCTGATGGTAATAGTATTTGAAGCCCATGCTGCAGATACCCCAGCCGGAAGTCCGGTTGCTGTTCCGATAGCCGTTGCCCCGGTTGTAGTATGTGTAATAGCTGTTAAGGCTGTATTGATACAAAGTGTTGGCGACGATGATGCTGCACTTGCTGTATTTGCAGGTGTCACGGTAATCGTTCCTGTTGCATTCACGGTTCCGCATCCGCCAGAAAGAGGAATCGAATAGTTAAAAGTTCCTGCAGCAGTAGGAGTTCCGCTGATGGTAATAGTATTAGAAGCCCATGCTGCAGATACCCCAGCCGGTAATCCCGTTGCCGTTCCAATGCCTGTTGCACTAACAGTTGTATGAGTAATGGCTGTTAAAGCCGTATTGATACATAAAGTTGGGGTAGACGAAGCTGCCGTTACTGTTTTATTTGGTGTCACGGTAATCGTCCCTGTTGCATTCACGGTTCCGCATCCGCCTGTTAAAGGGATGGAGTAGTTAAAGGTTCCTGCTGCTGTCGGGGTTCCGCTGATGGTAATAGTATTTGAAGCCCATGCTGCAGATACCCCAGCCGGAAGTCCGGTTGCTGTTCCGATAGCCGTTGCCCCGGTTGTAGTATGTGTAATAGCTGTTAAGGCTGTATTGATACAAAGTGTTGGCGACGATGATGCTGCACTTGCTGTATTTGCAGGTGTCACGGTAATCGTTCCTGTTGCATTCACGGTTCCGCATCCGCCAGAAAGAGGAATCGAATAGTTAAAAGTTCCTGCTGCTGTCGGGGTTCCGCTGATGGTAATAGTATTTGAAGCCCATGCTGCAGATACCCCAGCCGGTAATCCCGTTGCCGTTCCAATGCCTGTTGCACTAACAGTTGTATGAGTAATGGCTGTTAAAGCCGTATTGATACATAAAGTTGGGGTAGACGAAGCTGCCGTTACTGTTTTATTTGGTGTCACGGTAATCGTCCCTGTTGCATTCACGGTTCCGCATCCGCCAGAAAGAGGAATCGAATAGTTAAAAGTTCCTGCTGCTGTCGGCGTTCCGCTGATGGTAATAGTATTTGAAGCCCATGCTGCAGATACCCCAGCCGGAAGTCCGGTTGCTGTTCCGATAGCCGTTGCCCCGGTTGTAGTATGTGTAATAGCTGTTAAGGCTGTATTGATACAAAGTGTTGGCGACGATGATGCTGCACTTGCTGTATTTGCAGGTGTCACGGTAATCGTCCCCGTTGCATTCACGGTTCCGCATCCGCCAGAAAGAGGAATCGAATAGTTAAAAGTTCCTGCTGCTGTCGGCGTTCCGCTGATGGTAATAGTATTTGAAGCCCATGCTGCAGATACCCCAGCCGGTAATCCCGTTGCCGTTCCAATGCCTGTTGCACTAACAGTTGTATGAGTAATGGCTGTTAAAGCCGTATTGATACATAAAGTTGGGGTAGACGAAGCTGCCGTTACTGTTTTATTTGGTGTCACGGTAATCGTCCCTGTTGCATTCACGGTTCCGCATCCGCCTGTTAAAGGGATGGAGTAGTTAAAGGTTCCTGCTGCTGTCGGGGTTCCGCTGATGGTAATAGTATTTGAAGCCCATGCCGCAGATACCCCAGCCGGAAGTCCGGTTGCTGTTCCGATAGCCGTTGCCCCGGTTGTAGTATGTGTAATAGCTGTTAAGGCTGTATTGATACAAAGTGTTGGCGACGATGATGCTGCACTTGCTGTATTTGCAGGTGTCACGGTAATCGTCCCCGTTGCATTCACGGTTCCGCATCCGCCAGAAAGAGGAATCGAATAGTTAAAAGTTCCTGCTGCTGTCGGGGTTCCGCTGATGGTAATAGTATTTGAAGCCCATGCTGCAGATACCCCAGCCGGTAATCCCGTTGCCGTTCCAATGCCTGTTGCACTAACAGTTGTATGAGTAATGGCTGTTAAAGCCGTATTGATACATAAAGTTGGGGTAGACGAAGCTGCCGTTACTGTTTTATTTGGTGTCACGGTAATCGTCCCCGTTGCATTCACGGTTCCGCATCCGCCTGTTAAAGGGATGGAGTAGTTAAAGGTTCCTGCTGCTGTCGGGGTTCCGCTGATGGTAATAGTATTTGAAGCCCATGCAGCAGATACCCCAGCCGGAAGTCCTGTTGGTGTTCCGATAGCCGTTGCCCCGGTTGTAGTATGTGTAATAGCTGTTAAGGCTGTATTAATACAAAGTGTAGGTGAAGAAGAAGCTGCACTTACCGTTTTGGCAGGATTTACAATGATGGTTCCTGTAGCATTAGCATTAGGTCCGCATGTTCCGGTTAGAGGAATCGAATAGTTAAAAGTACCTGAAGCAGTTGGTGTTCCGCTGATTGTGATTGTATTAGAAGCCCATGCGGCAGTTACACCAGCCGGAAGCCCCGTAGCTGTTCCGATAGCTGTTACCCCTGTTGTTGTATGAGTAATAGCCGTTAAAGCGGTATTGATACAAAGTGTTGGTGAAGAAGAAGCCGCTCCTGCAGATTTAGCAGAACTTACAATAATAGTTCCTGTTGCATTTGCAGTTCCGCATGTCCCTGTTAAAGGAATAGTATAGTTAAAAGTCCCTGAAGCGGTAGGTGTTCCGCTGATGGTAATCGTGTTAGAAGCCCATGCAGCACTTACGCCGGTTGGTAGGTTATAATTATCTGGTGCTCCGGTAGTTGTTATTCCAGTAGCTCCGGAAGTTGTATGTGTAATGGCAGTTAAGGCAGTATTGATACAAAGTGTAGGAGAAGAGGAAGCCGCCCCAGCTGTTTTATTTGACGTTACAATAATAGTCCCCGTTGCGTTTGCAGTTCCGCATGGCCCGGAAATCGGAATAGAATAGTTAAAAGTCCCCGAAGCCGTAGGTGTTCCGCTGATAGTGATGGTATTCGAAGCCCAAGCGGCTGTAACCCCAGTCGGAAGTCCCGCTGCCGTACCGATTCCAGTGGCATTTGTTGTTGTATGGGTAATAGCTGTTAAAGCAGTATTGATACATATAGTCGGCGAAGAAGAAGCTGTACTTACCGTTTTGGCAGGACTTACAATGATGGTTCCCGTAGCATTAGCATTAGGTCCGCATGTTCCTGTCAGAGGAATCGAATAGTTAAAAGTTCCGCTTGCTGTAGGCGTTCCGCTGATTGTGATGGTATTGGAAGCCCATACGGCACTTACACCCTCCGGCAAATTATAATTAACTGAAGACGGATCTATTCCGGTAGCACCACTAGTTGTGTGCGTAATAGCAGTGATAGCTGTATTGACACAAACAGAAGGTGAAGATGAAGCTGCTCCGGCAGATTTAGCAGACGTTACTATAATTGTACCAGTAAGATTAGCCTGCATACAATCATTATAAACAGTTACATTATAATTATATGTTCCAGATGCAGTTGGTGTACCACTTATGGTGATAATATTAGAAGTATAACTACCTGTAACACCTGTTGGTAATCCTGAAAAAGTTGCACCAGTGCCACCAGAACTACTGTAAGTAATATTTGTTATTGCTGTATTGTTGCATTTAGTCTGAGAATCAGTGCCTGCAGAAGAAGTAAGTTGAGCAGTAATAGTATTGCCAGTACAACATGCGGCAAGGTTTGCTTGGGAAGTAATTGATCTATAGGTGATTGTGATAGGGTTTCCTGACCAAATGTTATTTAAAGATACAGTTTGCCCGCTTGTATTAACATATGTTATTTGTCCTGGTTTAGGTCTAATACCATTTGCTCCTGTAGTTTCATCATTTTCGTCAAAAACCCCATCAAAGCATTTGGTATAAGTTACTGGACCAAAAAATATCTTTTTTTGACCGATATTATTTATTGTGTCTTTGTTTTTAGAAGTGAGAATCGGATTGAATTCTCCAGCATATGATGTAATACTGAAAAATACCATTACAAGAGCTGCAATTAGAGGCTTCTTTATTTTAAAACTTTTTGACATATTTTTAATTTCTATAATTAATTGATTAACAATTAATATGATTTTAATAAAAAGTTGTTTTTGGCTGAGTTATTAATTAGTTGATCCAATTGGAGGACAAGAAATCACTTGTTTTTTTACAATAGCTTTTTGGCTTGGAGCTATTCTCAAACTCTTTCTTCCCGTATGAGATTGAGACGAAGTAATACTTACATTATTCTGTTTAAGTTGTGCTTTATAGTCAAAATGAGTATCTTTTTCACATTTTGTATCGTCGTAATCTTCAAATCCATCAGATGCCAGCTGACTGTATTTTGTATTTGATGCTACTGCAACCGGAAAACGATTATTGTAGCCATATAAGGCAGATGAATATCTTTTCAAAGCATCCATATTTTCAATTTCCTGACCATATGGATTGTATTGAGTAACCTCCGAAGCTGAAGTCCATTTCTGTTTTTTGTATGTTTCAGAAATTCCCCAATTGTTATTGGCCATAATATAAAAAGGATAATAATCCGCAAAGAAACCAGTTTTACGTGGAGTTGGATCAACAGTGTAATTTCTTCCTGTTAAAAATGCATAAGACTTGTTTGCTCTCCAGTTTCCAAGGACATTATATAAGTATGGATTATAATAAAGATCTGTATTTCCATCATCTTCAGAAACTGATGCATTTTCATATCCAAATTGTAGATTTCCCTCTGCATTAAATGACATTTTAGGTAAATTGCATTCGCATTGTGCTGGCCAAATATTATTATATTCTACAGCAGAAGCATTTACAATTCTATTGCTTGCATCAGTAGATTTAAAAGGTTCATCACCAATATTAGATTTTATTGAAGTGATATTATTGTTTATATCATATTGATATAATGGATTTCTCATAGAAGTTATACTCGCCATTGAAGCAGTTTGTAGATTTCGATATCCTGAACGAATTATTTTCATTTTTCCCTCTGATGAAACGCTTTTAATCAATTTCCCTTCTGAATCAATTAATTTGAAACCAGTATCAGAAACTTTTACAACCCAGCCTTTTATATATTGTTTTGTTCCTTCGCTATCTCGACCTGTTATAAAAACTTCATCTCCATCAAATAAATAATCAGATGGTTTGTCAGATGTGTTAAATTTATATCCATCGTTCGAAGCTGTTATGTCAGATGTAAAACCTGTGTTTTTTGCAGCTTGACCCATCCCTTTGTAATTCCAGTATGCAGGGAAATTAAAGCTGTAGTATTTGTCATTATATTCATTACCGGTTTCGGTTAATAATACTTCCCCTGTATCTGCATCCCATGCTAAGTTTGTGGTAGATACTTTCGCTCCAGAATCTGACGCTATTTTTTCAATTAAAATTCCGCTGCTATGAATAACTTTTGTTGTTGTTGCGGTCCTAATCTGATCTTCGTGTTTAGAATAACTAGGAATAGGAGTAGGAACAACTATAACAAAAATTGTTATAGGAAGTGTCGCAATATTAAAATGTATACCAGCTGTAGTGGTAGTTGTCGTACTTTCTCTAAAATCATTAATAATGTCGTAATCAACACCTACAAGTTTTTTGAATATATTTCCTTTAGAATCAATAGTTTCTATATTATTATTAAGTCTTCCATTATTTAAACTTTGCTCGTCAGATATGGTACTATATTTATATTCAACTCCTGAAACCTCATTTTTTTGTCCCTCACCATACACTATTTGAGTTTTTATTTTTCCATCCATGTCATTAGTATGAACAGAAAACCCTTGAGACATTGTGATATGATTTTTAACATTCAAATTCAAGAGACTTGCTAAAGCAGTTGAAGAATCAAAATTTGATGATAATGATGTTCTGTCAACAATTGTTGGGAAATCTTTAGAGGTATAGAATTCAGTCACAACAGAACCGGTAGCGTGTTTTTTGACCACCATTTCTATATTGCCTTCTGTCTTTGTTCTTGGTAAGTTGGCTACAGTTACTCTACTGTAAGTCACTTTTGGAGATGGAAAAAATGATTCTCCTAACGGTTCTTCGACATAATTATCACTATCAGGACCTAATAAAAGTTCTTTTTTATTTTTATCATAAAGAGGCTTAATAAAAGGATTTTCTTTGCATCCTAATGGTTCATAAGTTGCAACTCCCGAAGAGTTTCCATCCTTATCAGTATAGCTGTAAACTTGACCATAAGCTTGTTGATAATCTTTATTTGAAAGATTATTAGTCATAATATTCCATTGATCGTGAAGTTCAATGTTTTTTACTCTGCTTCCCCCACCTATCTTATGTCCATTACTATTCATAAGACGAATCCATGATTTTCCTGTAATAAATTTACTCGCAATTCCTGTTTGTTCTAATTTACCATTTGGACTTGTGAAAATATCTAATAATGTAGGCATCCAACCGATTAATTGCATAACTACACCTTTTACATCTTTGGTATCTTCCTCATTATTCATGCTATAAACCAAACGATTTAGATATTGTCTTCCAAAATTCCATCCTGCTTTAGATATTGGATTTACTTCTTTATTTCCATTGAATCCATCATCTTTTCTAACATATTCCATAGGAATGGATGCGTATTTTTTTCCATCTTTTTGAAAGAAACTGCAATTACCATCTTTTCTTATATAACCTGTAACATAATCGTATTTATCAGTATCGCCGCCTGCTATAGGGTTTGGGCTTACCATGTTAAGTAAGAATCTGAAATACATAGGATTATCTTGGGTTCCAACTGATTTCATGTAAGTATTCTGAAAAATTTCATTAGCATTACCAGCCGATATATCAAAATCCTTATCTATTTCAACATAAATATATTTCCCAATATTGGCTTTTTTAATTGAATTATCAATAGAGTTTACATCATCAGGAATATCATTTCCACTGCCAACTACTTTAAACATCTGCATTGCTTGTTTATCTTGAACGAACGCATAATCATCAGCTTCAAAGTTAACTTCGATTAAACCTCCTGAGGGAAGTTTGATTGATCTTAAAAGCCAGACAGAAGCATTTATATCAGCTTCTTCACGATTAGTTTGATCTACAAAAGGATACTCAGCATTTGATAATTTACCCAAAGTTTTTCCATCTAAATTTTTCTCAGATGGCTTATAATCTCCCCAAGCATCATATGATTTCATATCATATTGAGGATTGTTAACAAGATCTTCAGCAATATTATATTGTTTTTCTAATCCATTACTATCATACGTAAGGGCTTTAGGAGCATATTTAAAAACATAGGGAGTAAACTTCCCCATATTTGAGTTTTTATAGGTAAAGTAAACCTTTGTTAAAGTTAATTTTCCTCGTTGACTAGATTGGGCGTTATTAGCGTCCTTATTATTGTCAATACCTTGACATAAGCTGTAATCATATTCAAAATGAGCTTCTTTTATTGGTATAGCATCTTGACCTTTTGATATATATTCTGGTTTAGAATACAAAGAGATTTTATCAAGCTTATACATTTTAGAATTTTCTCCTTTACCTCCATTTTCACCCGCTACACCATAACCGTCATTTCTTTCTGAAAGATAAAAAATAGCAATGTGGGTTTTCGTTGTTATTTGCTTAATATAAAGTAGCTCTTTTTCGCCATATATATAATTTCCTTTGTTGTCTTTTTTACTTGAACGAAGTCCTTCATCATAATTGGCCAGATTAGCTTTGAAAGGGACTCTCCACTTATAAATACCATTAGCTTTGCTTTTATTCTCATATTCAAATTTGGTGTAAGTTCCTAAATCGTCATCAGAGGGACCATCATTAGTTAGATCTTGGTAATCTGCTGACAAAACTGAAGTTAATAAATAGGAATGCGCATAAGCAGGAGTTGTGACACGATTAAAATATTCATCCCCACCACGATTATTTTGTGCCGAATTATCTACACCAGGATTGTATTGAACTAAACCATTTTGATAATCAGCATTAGAATTTCCTACATCAAATGTTACTTCTTTTTTGATTGAATTATATGCTGCTCTTCCATAAATGTAACGCTCACCACCTTCTTTTGTTATTTTTATTTCTGAAGTGTGATGATCTTGTTTTCCTTTAAGTGAATAAGGACTGAATTGATTAGTTCGCTCATATTTTGTAAAACCAAATTGTGATGCTTCTAATCTTGTTAATTTTTCTATAGATTGATTTCTTGATAAACGTTTAGTTCTTACAATAGATCCGGTACCTTGTACCATAGGATTTGTATTAGCATCTGTATAATAATTTGTACTAGTGCTTCTTGAAAACTTGTCTCCCTGTATGTTTAACTTTACAGGACTATATCCTCCTAAATTATTATATAAAAGATTTAATTCCTGATCAACATGGTTACCTCCAATATTTTTAAAATATACTTTTTCATAGTCAGGTCGATTGCCACTCTTTTTTTCTCTAAATCTTCCTAAAGCGGGATTTGAATTTTCCCATACTGTAGTTTTACTATCTCCCAAAGTTACTGTTGCATCAACTCCTACGTGAACCCCGCCGCCGGCTCCAAATTCTAATCCTAAGCTTCCTCCTGAACTTGCATCTGTAGTTTCATTGTCATAAACATAACCAACTTGTGATTTATATGGACGATACATTCCTGAAATTCCTTGCCCCTGTATATTATAAAGGTCATATGTGTTGTTTGTAATAGGTAAAGAGGTAGTATTTTTATTAAAAGTCCTGTCCTTTTCTCTATTAAAATCTAACACATCCGATCTTCCGGCATTATAAGTGTTTTCAAAACCATAAGCTTTTTCGACTTTATATTTTTCAGAATCTTTAACTCCTTGACTTGTAACATATCCAGAAAACTTTACTCCAGGCTCAATACCCCAAACTTCTCCTTCTACATTGACACTAAACATATAGTTAGAAGAAGACATACCAACTCTTTTTGTTGGGGTATATGAAGTATTTAAAAATGATAATGATGCTGATTGAGTAGGTACTGATACAGGTAGGTTTTCAAATGAAAACGAATTTGAAATAGTTACATTTTGAACACCCTTTCGACTATTATAACTTACTCCTAAGTTAGCTCCCATATTAGACTCAAGATCGTTATTTTCCTGAAATTTTTTAGAAAAAGAAACACTTGGGGATACCGAAACTCCCTCAGATGCAGAAGATGATATATTCATTCCTACAGATAGATTGTTACTAATTTGATAACTGAGACCGGCACTTGAAGTTACTCCAACTCCATCATAATTATTATACTTAATACCTAAACCAACGCTAGCTTTTGCCTTAGATTCTTTTACTCCAAAAGCGGTTCCGAAAACATTAAAATCGGCTCCAATCGTAACGTTTGGCTTTAAACTATTTTCATAGATCATCTCATCACCATTAAAGTCATCAGGGATACCTCGAACTTGTCTGTTGATTTGTCCAACATCCAGATTCCATCCAAGACCGACCCATGAAGCTTCTTGGTCCATAGTAACTCCAGAATTGTAAGCTAAGTTTAAAGGATAACCACCAACATCCATAATAGGAATGTTGTAATTAAAATCTCCACTAGCTAAATCTACCATATCAGATGTACCGATAGGAGTAAAGGCTTCAAATTCGGGTTGTGACGGACCTCCGGTTAATGCATAAATCTGCATTGGCTGTAAGGTTTCTAATAAGATCATCATGGACAAATAGATAGCCACGGTTTTTTTTAATTTGCTTACTTTTTTTTGCTTAATCATAAGGCTATTGGAGTATAGGTGTCTTTGAATTGAAATTTTAAAATTCCTTTTCTAAAAAGGAAATCATTATATATAAGTTGTATTTTTTCATTAGGGTCTATTCCAGAGAAGAATAGAAGAACTCTTTGGTAAGGTGCAATTTTATAACTGCGCTCATAAGTAACACCTGAACACGGAATGGTATCATTTTTTGAGGTAACAACGTAAAAATCATTCTGAAGACCAAACGACATATATTTTACAGCATCGGTATATTCCATGCCTGTAAAATCTTTTGATAATAAATCTTTTTCTTCTTCTTGTTGAAAAGTAAATTCAAGAACACGTTCTCTTTTGTTTTCTTCATAAAGAGAATCTACAGTTTTTAGATCTTCTTTTCCTAAATCTTTAAGCAAATAATATTGAATAGGCACTTCGGTAGCAATAAATCCAATATCTTCTATTTTTTGAGTATAGACACGGGATTTCCAGCCTATTTTTTCAAGGTTGAAGTAACGATCTCTAATTTCTGAATCGTCTGAATTTAATGATTGTGGGTCTTTTTTACAAGAAAACAAAGCAAGAAATACAAAGACAAAAATAATTTTATTTAAGTCCTTCATACTTCTTGTTTATATAGGTAAGGAAATTATCGGTAATATCAATAGATTCACCTGCAAACAAAACATTTCCTTTGTCATCAGAACCTAAAATTATTTGATAATTGTTTTCTTTTGCAAATTCAGTTGAATAACTTTTAATTCTTGTCCATATTTTAGATGACTGTTCTGCTCCAAAATAATCATTGAATTGATTTAGTTCTTCTTTTTTCTGAATGAACTCCTGCATTAAGTTCTTTTTATCAGAACTTGATACGTTTGAAGATTGTAGTTTTGAATATAAAGAATCAAGATTTGACTTTCTATTGGCGAATTCTTTTTCGCCAATTTTTTTTAATTCTTTCGTCATATTAAAGTTCTCGAATACCTTAATATTATTTATATATACAATTTTATTTTCGTTTTTAATGAATTTTAACGTAATAAATAGTGTTAATGCTATAATTAACAATGAGTTAAATATTGTTAATCCAGCTGTGGTATTGTTTTTCACTGAATAAATCTGTTAATTTTTTGGTAAAATTAATTTATTTTTTGACTTGCAAAAGTGATTTGTGTTTAAATTTTAAATATATTTTAGTTATTTATGTTAAAAGGCAATTATTATTCGTTAACATGTTAAATTATGGTAGTTTTTTATTTTATTACGCTTTTCCCTTTTTTTACAGTTAGTAAGTTTTACTCTCTTATTATCAATTTGTTACATGATAAAATATGTTTTAAATGAATTTGATTTATTCATCTTAAATTATTTTAGTATATTATAAGTGAATAAAATATTTTTTTTCAGTTATAGAAAAAAATAATAGGAGCACAAAAAATATATAGTATTATTTTTTGATTAATTGTAAAACAAAAAAAGCCTCAGATTTCTCTGAAGCTTTTCTTAGTAGCGGGAACAGGACTCGAACCTGTGACCTTCGGGTTATGAGCCCGACGAGCTGCCTACTGCTCTATCCCGCGATGTTTCGGGTGCAAAGATAAGGACTAAATACGGTTATCCAAAGAAATTAATGAAATATTTTTATTAAACTATTGTTAATGGTAAGGTGTTGGAATTTAAGTGATTGTGCTTTTTGTTTTTGCTTAATTAAATTTTATAATTCAATAATTCTAAATACGGATTGGTTTTTAAACCTAATAATTCGCCAAAAGCGGGTTCGGTTTTGTATCCATTTTGTTTGAATTTTATAATTTCTAAACGGAAATTTTCGTCTTTTGATTTCAGAATTTCATATTCAATCATCATGTGTCTGTATCCGTTTTGATCTTTGGTTGGAATATTTTGTCCGAAGATTTCTATTTCAAAATCATCTATCTTAAAATTGGAGACTATAGATTCATGATAATTAATATTAATTTCCCGAATTTCAAATCCAATTTTATTCCTGAAAGAAGAAGAAACTTTGGAAATAAATTCAGCTTTATTTTTCCAATAACAGATAATATCAAGATCACTGTTTTCAATATCAATATTAATCGGAATTGTACCAACTAAAATAGGATCAAATTCAGAAAGAGTTTCTAAAACATTATTTTGAGTTAAGGTTTCATAAGCCCGAATTTGCTTTACATTTCCGGTTTTTAGATATCCAATATTGGTAAAATCGATCATTAATCTTCGTAGTTTTTTTCTTCTTTGATTTCCTGTTCAAGCCTTTTATTGATGTTGACTTTGGCTTTGGTAAAAACAAAAATAGTCGTTCCGAATTCGCGTGCGTATTTATTTGTGATTCCGTCTACTTTAAAAGCTGATTGAAAAAACGGCCTTGTTTCTTTAAATTCATTGCTGTTTTCTTCAAATTCCTTCACCCGAATTAAGTTTGTATAATACAGATTCAGATTAAACCAATTCACATAATCGGCATTAAAAGAAACGGCTTTAATTCCTTTTTTTGTATAATAATTTATAGCTCCGGCCTGACCATAATTGTCACAAAGCACTAAAGTGTTTTCAGATTTTGGAAATAAAGCATAAACCGAATCTGTTTTTCTGGCAAGTTCTCTCCAGCCCAGCATATCGGCAAAATCCTGTGATAAATCATGTTCTTTCCCGTCTTCCCAACGATGGGTTTCCAGTTTTTCTGCCACTATTTTTTCTGGACTTTTATTTGGAAACGCTAAGAAATACATCGGAATAAAAAATAATAATGGAAGTACAATAAAAACAGGTTTTAAAAAACGTTTCCATCCATTTTGCAAAACATCCGAAAGAAAAACCGAACCAAAAGCAATGTAAATTGGGTATAAGCCAATAGCATAATAATCTTTTGCCTTGAAATACATAAATACCAGTATTGTAAAAACTATCGAAGCAAAAAAGAACTTATATTTTTCGAATGGTTTATAAAAAAGTAAAGCATAAAAAGACGAAAGAATAACGAAGAATGCACCAATAAAAAATAAAATCTGCTCTTTTAAGAAATCACCACGATTTACGTTTACCAATTGTGTTTCGGCCAATTCTTTCATATGATGTACAATCGGGAAATGATTATTGTACTGCCATAATAAATTTGGTAAAATCAATAATAATCCTAAAATTAAGGCGAAGTATAATTGTTTCTCTGCAAATATTTTTCTTTGTTTAGAAATTAAAATTGCAGGCAAAAGACCAATTAAAAGAAACAGAATATTGTATTTATTTAAAAATCCGAAGGCAAAAACAACGGCTCCAATGTAAAGCCATTTTGGTTTTTCGGCAGCAAAATATTGGATCAAAATATAATAAAATAATGTCCAGGACAAAACATCAAATGAATTGGGCTGATACAACATGTTGATTCTTAATAATGCAGAAAACAAAATACAAAGTGCGCCTAAAACCAAAGCATACAAGTTTCCTTTTAAAAATTCGATAGTTTTCCAGACAATTAAAAGTGTCAAAGCTCCAAAAAGGGCCGGGAAGAACTTTACCCAAAATACTGAATTTCCAAGTAATAATATGATATAAGAAAACCAAGAAGTTACAGGAGGAACAGATAAATAACCCCAGGCCAAATGATTTACCTGATCGAGATGTAAATATTCATCGCGCTGTAAATCATATTCGGGACTTATTAAAACATATTGAAGTACAAATTTTAAAATGATAAACCCAATTAAAATAAGTGTTTTTTTATTCATGGAGTTTTTGGTTTGGTTGTAAATGGTTTTGTATAACGAAGATAGGATTTATTTTGATTTGAAAAATGCCTGAAAATCTTGAAGATATAAAATAAAAAAGCTCCAGATTTATCTGAAGCTAATTTATTTAAATATAGAGTATTAAAGTTCCTTTTTGGAATTTGGAATTTTAATTTTTGGAATCTAACAAAACTTATTCCTCTACGGTTTCAAATTCCATGTGGTCTATTATTTCTTCGTCTGCTTTTACAGGTTTTGAGGCTTTAAGCGCATTAAATCTTTCCAGCATTTCTGTTTCTTCCTCTTCACCGCTGAAATATGGGAAAACATCCATAATTGGCGATTCTGAAATAGCAGGAATCGAATATTCGCCCATAGTGTTTTTCATGACATGAATTGTGTTGTCAAAAGCTTCTCTAACATCATTTGCCTGAACCAGCATATACATGTTTGATTTTCTTTCTTTTCCGCTTTCTTCATCATAAGCAATCAAAGAGACTTTAGATTTAAACCAGCGGTCAGCATTTTCAAAAGGGTGAATCTCAGCATAATTTGCCACTTTTATATTGGTGATTTTAAATTCTTCACTAATATAAGCTGCCATTTCTTCATTAATTCTTTTTTCAGCTTCTGTATAGGATATTGCATCTACCAAATAAGGTTCTGTTAAAACTTTTTGGCCTCCGGTTTCATCTGTTTTTCTATATTTTACTTTGCATTCGTACCAAATTGCGCTCATTCTTTCTATTTTTTATAAGGATGCCAAAGATAGATTTTGCTGTCAAATTATAATTGGAATTTTAGAAATAGATATTCACAATTTGTGTTTGCTTTTTGTAAATGTTTGGTTTAATTGTGTTTAACAAATATTCTAAATGCTTTTATCTAAATAAAATTTAACATATAAATTATTTACATTCCTTTTCTGAAAAAAATAAAATATGAAAATATAGATGTTTAACTGCTTTAGTTTATCATTTCAAAAGTTCCGGGTTGTTCCTCATTCTCATCATATTCCCCTGAAAGGTTTTCATTAGGATCTTCTTCTTCCCAGTCATTTTCATCATATTCAGACTCGAAATCATCTTCCAGGTCTTCTAATTCTAAGTTGTAGTGGTTATGAACTGCCATCGCATTTGAAAAACCACCTTCTAAATAATCATCATAATTCAATAACAATTGTTCTTCGTAAGATGTTATGTTATCTGTAAAATCTTCAGGTATATAAGAGTAATTTTCGAATGTCATATAAATCAGTTTATATTAATAATTAAGTCAATTTCCGAATTTCACATTCTCGGATAACTTAAAATTACAACTTAGTCTTACAGATGATTTATATAATTCTTTTTTATACTTCTCTAATTCCCACCTTACCGACTTTAGATGCTGGTTTTAATCTTTTACAATGAATAGAATCTTCAATCCCATAACACACGTTTCATAACCAAAAATCCCCGTTTGGTGTCATTTTTTTAAAGTTCATTTTATATCTCAAGTAATTTAGAGTTGAAATCCAAAACAACTATAGACTACTTAACCACAAAACAGAATGGAAAAAGAAAACTATGATGTAATCGTTATTGGTGGCGGACCAATAGGGTTGGCAACTGCGTATCATCCCGGTAAACGAAAAGCAAAAACTTTAGTACTGGAACAATTTACATTTGTAAATCAATTAGGAAGTTCAGCAGGAGTTTCGCGTCAATTCAGGATTCCGTATCCTGAGGAATATATGGTGCAGATGGCGTTAGACGCACAGCCCTATTGGGACGAACTGGAAAAAGCAAGCAATACACAATTACTTGATAAAGTCGGCACACTTTGGTTTGGAGATCCTCAGGTGCATTCTACAGAAGGGAATATTGCCGAAGCCGAAGAATCACTAAAAGCTTTAAATATTCCTTATACAACGCTTACAGCAAAAGAAATCGAAGATAAATACCATTTTAAAAACCTGCCTGAAACTTACACCGGATTATTTCAGCCAGACGGCGCCAGCATAAATTTCAAGGCAACAAATGAAGCGCTTTTAAATCTTTGTCAAAAAGAAGAAACCGTTCAGTTACAAGAGAATTCTCCGGTTCTTAAAATAAACCAAATTGGAGCTCTTTTTGAACTCGAAACGCCAAACGGAATTTACATTGCCAAAAAACTAGCCATTATTCCGGGACCGTACATTAATAGTGTAATCAACCTTTTAGATTTTAAAATAGAAGCGACTTACTGGAATATGTCATCGGCTTATTTTAGAAAAACCGATCCGAATATTCAATATCCAACCTGGTTTGTATTTCAAAATGCAGTTGGCGAAAACGGAAATCAATTTTATGGTTTTCCATCAGTCGATTGGGATCATCCGGATTACATTCGCGTAGCGCCGGACTTTGTCATCAATCCGCTTGAAGAACCGGGCGACAGGACTTTAATTCCAAATTCGCAGGAACTGGATTATACTTCAGACTGGGTACAAAATCACATGACCGGATTAGCCGCAGAACCAGAATATACCTCAACCTGCCTTATCGCTTTGAGTAAAATACCAAACAAAGAGTTACTGATAGATTTTGCGCCCAATTATGTTCCAAATCACAAAAACATTGTTTTATACGCCACGGGTTGGGCCGCAAAGTTTACTCCGTTTTTAGGAAAAATCATGTCGGATCTGGCCTTATACGGACATACGGATTTTGATATTTCACCTTTCCAATTAGGACGCAAATACTTTAAAGCAATCTAAAAAACATAAAAACTATGAATAAAAATACACCTTTAAACACAGGAAAACATCCTGATTTAAAAATAGAAGTTGCCATAATTGGCGCCGGAACTTCAGGACTTTATACCGCTTATCGTTTGGTTACAGATAAAAAATACAAAGCCAGCGAAGTACAAATTTTTGATATGAACAGTAAACTGGGCGGAAGGCTTGAATCTGTAATTATGCCGGGTATGAATTTCTGGGGAGAACTGGGCGGAATGCGCTACCTGACCTCACAGCAAATTGTTACCACCTTAATCGAAGGTTATCCATTAACAGAAAAAGACCCAACAAAACGTAAACCGGTTTTGCAGGATAAAATGACTCCGGTTCCGTTTCCGATGGGAGATTCATCAAAACTCTTAATGTATCTTCGAAAAGAACGTTTTAAACAAGATGCCTGGAATGTGGCTCAGGCCGATGGTAAAAAACTGCCAACGAGATATTATTTGAATGATGAAGATTTCGGTTTTAGTTCAGATCAGCTTTTTAATAAAATTATTTATGATGTTTTAATGGCCGATCCGTGGGTGAAAAAAAAATACAAAAGCAAAATTATAAAAGGCGATACGATTTACGACTATTCGTTTGAATTAACCAGCAGAGACTGGGACGATATCAAACCGAAACTGGTTTACAATTTCCCAAAATCGCCTTATAACAAACGTAAAGTAAACGATCTGGGATTCTGGAATTTAATTAAAGATCAGGTTTCTCAGGAAGGATATGAGTTTTTGGCCAATGCGGGCGGATATTATTCTAACACAATCAACTGGAATTCTGCCGAAGCATTTCCATATATGGTGGGAGATTTCTCTGCAGGAACCATTTACAAAACTATCGAAGAAGGTTATGATAGTATTGCTTACGCCGTTGCCAACTCATATATGGAACATGAAGGTGCTACAATTTGGTCAGAAAATAAACTGCTGACTTTTACGAAAGAGCATTCTTCAAAAAAGACGCATAAATACGAATTGACTTTTCTGAACCTAAAAACCAATTCAGAATGGAGAGTGTATGCTAACTCATTAGTTTTGGCAATGCCGAGAAAATCGCTTGAACTTTTAGATCAGAATAATTTCTTTTTTGATGTTAACGAAAATTCGGTTTTAAATAAAAACATTCGCTCTGTAATTATGGAGCCGGCTTTTAAAATATTAATGGGCTTTAAATATCCGTGGTGGAAAGAACTCGGAATTGATTCCGGACATTCGATTACTGATTTGCCAATGAGACAATGTTACTATTTCGGAACCGATCCTAAAACCGATAACTCCATGCTTTTAGGAAGTTACGGAGATATGGAAACCGAGACATTCTGGAAAGCACTTTCTGATGATAAAGTACTTTTTGAAGTGAAATCGGCTAAATCGGCATCGTTAAAAGAATTGCACCAACTAAATGACGTTCAGGCAACTAAATTAATGGTTGGCGAATTAATGAATCAGCTTCGTGAACTTCATGGTGATAAAATAACCATTCCGGACCCTTACGTAACTTATTTTAAAGACTGGACAGATGATCCTTTTGGAGCTGGATATCATGCATGGAAAGCCGGATATTCGGTAAAAAATGTTATGCCATATATGCGAAAACCAGTCGTAAGCGAACAAATTCATATTTGTGGAGAAGCCTATTCAGATCAGCAGGGCTGGGTGGAAGGTGCTTTTTGCGAAGCCGAAAAAATGTTGCAGCAGCATTTTGGATTAAAACGTCCGAAATGGTTGAGTCCAAAATATTATTTGGGTTGGTAAAACCTGAAAAACTAAAAACAATAAAACCATTCAATTTGAATGGTTTTATTGTTTTTTAGAACGTTTTTTTTGTAATTTTATACATGTATTCAATTGATTTTTAGTTGTTTAATTTTTAAAATCTAAAGAAAATGAAAGAGAGCGGAACTATTTTGCCCCATGAATCGAATGATCTTTTTTTAACAGATGGCGGACTCGAAACAACATTGGTTTTTCTGGAAGGATTTGATCTTCCTTGTTTTGCCGCTTTTGATTTATTAAAGAATGAAGAAGGATATAATGCGATTAAAAATTACTATATCCGATATTTAGAAATCGCCAAAAAGTACAAAACCAATTTTATTTTAGAAGCTCCAACTTGGCGCGCCAATCCGGATTGGATTGAAAAAATTGGTTATTCTAAAAATGACTTAGCTGAAATAAATAAAAAAGCAGTCGCACTTTTGACCGATTTAAAAGCTGAATTTAAAAATGATATCAACTCGATTTTAATAAGTGCCTGCATAGGTCCGCGCGGCGATGGATATGTTCCCGAAAATTGTATGAATGTTGAAGAAGCACAAATTTATCATTCTAAACAAATTGAAGTTTTAAGTCACACTAAAATTGATTTAGTTTCGGCAATGACGATGAATTATGTCGAAGAGGCTATCGGAATTGTAAAAGCGGCTGAAACATTTAATCTATCCGTTGTTATTTCTTTTACGGTCGAAACCGATGGAAAACTCCCAACAGGCATGAGTTTAAAAGAAGCTATCGAAAAAGTAGATCAAAATGTAAATATTCTGCCCATATATTATATGATTAATTGCGCGCATCCCACTCATTTTTTAAACGAACTTAAAGAAAATCAAAACGAAAATTGGGTAAAACGCATAAGAGCAATCAGAGCCAATGCCTCGTGTAAAAGCCACGCTGAGCTGGATGATGCTGCCGAATTAGATAGAGGAATTCCAAATGAATTGGGAAAAGAATATCGTGATTTAAAAGATTCTTTTCCGCATTTAAATGTTTTTGGCGGCTGCTGCGGAACTGATGAAGAACATGTTGCAGCAATTGCAGATCAATTGAATATCAATAGCCTCTAGTTTTAACTAGAGGGACACAAATTAATTCAACATGGCTTTAGCCTAAAAACGCATTTGGCTAAAGCCCTTTTTAGAACTTTCCAAGATTCCTCTAGTTAAAACTAGAGGCAATTGAAGAAATGCTTACTAGAAAATACAATTCTCCCGCTAGCACGAGCATCTTGCTCGTGCCAGTTTGAGTAAAAATAAGAGCAGATATAATTTTAAAATGAAGATTTGTACTCAAAAATCAATTAGATTTATCATTTATTAGATTCAATTTTAAAAACATCTAAAAATGAAAAATCTTATTTCGATATTTATTATTTTACTTTTAATGAGCTGTAGAAATACGGCAGAAAATGTTTCTTTAAAAAAAGATCGTAAAGATAAGGTTTCAGTTAAAGAACTTTCCCAAACCCAAATAGATACTTCTGTAAAAATAAGTACACCTTTTAGTATTAATGATATAAAATGTAACTGGAAACAAATCGATTCTGTTTCTGGAGCAACAACAATAGAATTAAGGGATTATAAAACACAGCGGATTTTATTAAGCTATTCTGATTATTTTAAATCGGGAAATGATTTTAACGAAGAAGATTATTTTAACGAACATTTTCAGGATTTAAATTTTGATGGTTTTAAAGATTTTTTGATCACAAGCCAGGGAAGTAACGCTGCGACAGACAAGGTGAATATATATTTGTTTAATAAAAAAACAAAATCATTTGAATTTTCAGAAGAACTGTCTGACAATGTAATAGAAGAAATAGATAATGCGAGTAGAATACTTTCGACAAGTTCATCTACTCTCGATAATGAAATTATCAAGAAGCATTATTTTAATAAAAATGGGACAATAAAATATTCTGAAATTATAACTAAATCAGATATTAGTGAAAACGATTCGGTTGCACATTATAAAAACAATTATGAAAAAATTGTCAATGGTAAAGTTGTAAATACAAGAGAATATAGTACTACCGAATAATATTTACATCATTTTACCTTCTTTAGCATATTCCTTTTTAATTCCCTGAAGCAGATGATTTAAGTTAATACTTTCGTTTTTATCTTCTAAAGTTCTCAAACATGCATATTGAATAATGTTTACAATATTAGCACCGGTAATATCATATTTTTTTGAGAGTTCGTTGAGGTTTACATCTTCGGCAATTTTAATTCCCTGCGGCAGATTATTTTTCCAAAGCTGTAAACGTTCATTATAAGTTGGCACTTCAAATTCAATTATAGATTGAAATCTTCGTGTAAAAGCCGCGTCAATATTGGCCTTAAAATTAGAAGCCAGAATAACCAATCCGGGATGATTTTCTATACGCTGTAACAAATATGAAACTTCCTGATTAGCATATTTATCGTGAGCATCTCTAACATTGGTTCTTTTTCCAAAAACGGCATCGGCTTCATCAAAAAATAAAATCCAGTCTTTATCTGCTGCTTTGTCAAAAAGTGAGGAAAGATTTTTTTCGGTTTCGCCAATGTATTTCGAAATCACCATCGATAAATCAATTCGGTAGACATCTCTTTGGGTATATTTTCCCAAAAGTGAAGCCGTAAGCGTTTTTCCGGTTCCCGGTGCGCCGTAAAACATAACTCTAAAACCAGGTTTTATTTTGGTTTTCATGTTCCATTCATGAAGCAGAATTTCATTGAATTTGAGCCAGGTTTCTATTTCCTTAATCTGATTTAAGGTGTTGGAATTGAGTACCAAATCTTCCCAGTCTAATTGAGTTTCGATTAACTGAGCAGGGAAATTACTGCTAAGCTGAGGTTTCAGAATTTTTCCGGTTATGAATTTCTCAATATATTCATCTTCTAAAATCAATAAACCACTCAGTTTAGGTTCACCATTTGGAACTGATTCTAATTTGATAATTCTTTTTTTATAAAGAAAAGAGCCGTTATGCAGGTAGTTGTAAAACGAAATTCGTTCTTCGAGATCATTTCCTGCAATTAAAAACTGAGCCGTTTCACCTGTTGGTAAAATCCCGCGGTGGTTTTTGGTTTTGATTCCGCCAAACTCAGGTAATTCACCGCCATTTGGTAAATATTCGGCAATAATCGAACTTAAAAAATCAGGTTTCATATGCGGAACCAGAGCTAATCCCAAAATAAGAATATCAGTTTCAGTGAGATTATTTTCGATGATAAATTCATCTACAAAATCATTAGAATTAGGCTGATTTAAAACAGGTTTTTCCATCGGATTTTCAACTTGAAAAAGTGTATCGAGTTGAAATATGAATTGTTTTTTTAGGTATGTGAAAATTGTTTCCATTTTTATCTTTTAATTTTTATAAAGTAAATTTCGATCTCAATCTGAATAGAGATCTAGAAAACCTTTTTAGAAATAATATTTTAAGAATATAGAATTTAGATTTTTCTAAATAACTGATTACAATAAAAATCTATAACTTCTTTGTTTTTTAAATTATTTAGAAAGGCTGCTTTTTGCCATCCGTAAAAGAAATAATTTTCAATTCCAACAGACAAATATTCATAGATTCCTACATTAATAGGGATGATTGTTCCAGTTTCACTAAAATCAATTAAAAATAAGTTATCAGAATCTACATTGTCGGTTTTTATTTTATAACATACAGCAAGTTCACCTTCTAAATAATCAAAAGGAATATAATCGACTAACTTGTTATTTTCCATAATTTTATTTGGATCAAGGTAGTCCAGTATCGATTTTTGATTATAAATTTCAGTTAAAAAAGATATTGCAGCAATATTAACTTCTCCAAAAACCAAATCTATTTCTTTATCTAAATAATCTATTGAATTATTTTTATCGGATAATTGCCATTTGCAATTCATAATTTCTATTCTGGAGTAGAAATCTTTAATTGTTTCTGGAAAGTTTGATGTTACATTATCAGAGATAGAATAGTTTCCATATTTTATATCTGATTTTATTATTCTAATTGGCGGTTTATTTAATTCATTTACAAATGAGATGAATTCTTTTATTATTTGTTCCTCCATGATTTTTTATTTAGTAATGCATAAAAATATAATTGGCAGCTAATACTCTTAAACGTGGTCCATATGTTGCTGCAAAAGGAGTTCTCAGACCATTTGTTGTATAATAATTATCCATATGACTTATCAACCCCTCTATTGAATCTCCAAATGATTGTGAAGGAATTTCTCTTCTTGCTGCAACAATATTTTGAAATACGCTGCCTGGTATAGTTCCTCCGACTAAAGTAACAGAATCAGAAGTTTCTTTTAGACTTCCAGCCGAAGACTCGTTAAACGATGCTATGGATATATTCGTTAATGCAGGTATATCCTGAGTAAAAGATCTTCCTCTTGCAGTTCCTCTTGTAAAATTGCCAGGATTTCCAGTTAATTCACCATATTGTACATTAATTTGATAAGGGAAATTTTTTAAATAAGTTTTATGAGGCTGTTCAGCTAAATATGAAACCGTTGTTTCATAAAAATACTGCTTAGTTGGATTTGCTGCAACTTCGTCTTTTGCAAAATTTTCAACTTCAGTTTTCATATTATTATTTGTTTCTGTGGTGCCGCAAACAAGATTCCAAGATAATCCTGGTCCATGTAAATGATGGTTTAATAAATGTGCTCTTACCCAATAGTTACTTCTGGCGGTAACATTATTTCCATTTGCAATTAAAATATCATCCCATCCGACAGGGTCTTGTTGTGGAGTAGAACCTGCAGTATTTCCCGGAATTGTAGTTAGAGGTTCAGCAATAACAGATTTTGGTCTGCCAGTATCTGAAGTATGAACTACTCTTGTTTGAACATTATTGGAACCAGCGGAACTGATTTCTGCAATAATTAAATCACCAATAATTTCAGTCATTTTCTGATCGATCATTCTTTGTAAATCATCTGGCTGTCTACTGCTGCTATTGTCTACCGCTGCATTATATTGAGTAACTAAAGTAAGAACTTCGGTTCGTTTTGTTGTAATTCTATTTAATGCCTCTAATTTTGGCTGGTTCTCGGTTACCTTAGCAGGAGTAGCTGTGTTTTCTTGTTGTATTTCTGCTCTTCTGTCAATGACTAATTGTTCAATAGTTTTAGGGGTAGAAGCTACCATTAAAACACCATTTGTACTTCCGGGTTGAAAGTATAAGTTATGACTTTCACCATCTCGTGTGCTAAAAGGTTTTCTTAATCCTAGCCACCCCAAAATAGCATCTCTTACACTTGCACCCATAGCCATAGCTCTATCTAATAAAGCCATTCCTGTATCTACAGCTTTATTTACTAACCAAGTTAATGCCTCATCAACCATTTGACGAACAGAAATAATCATTTCGCCAATTCTTGTACCAATACCGGTTAAACCTACCTGATTTGCCAAGAAACCTATTACGACCGGCATAGCTTGTCCCATCGTTCTTTCGAGGTAATCTGCAGCTGTGGCAACATTTCCTCTGGCAATATCAGCTACACCATTAACAAACGAATTGACAACTTCGAGCATTTCGCGCAGGTATTTGATAAAACTTTGTATTGCATTGAAGAACGCCATTGCGCCGTTTATCACAGCCATGATTCCGGTTGGATCCAACATGCTTAAAAGTCTGGCTGTAATTCTATTGACAATGCGTTCCATGACAAAGTTTTTCACAGCATCAAGAACAGAATTCCACAAATTACTGAGCTGTTCCTGAATTTTATCCCAAATAGCAGCCATGCCTCGTTCCTGAACATCTTTAATGAATGTCCAAATACCTTCAAGCGTATTAATCATGCTGCGAATTCTGGCAACTCTTGCTGGCCCAATGCGAGGATGAGCGGCTAGTTTTTCCCAAATTCTTTCCATTGAGATGTTCAGTACTTCCATAACCCAGGTAATGACACCTCGAAGAGAGAAATCGGTAAGAACCGGAATATTAGCATCTTTTAACTCGCTCATCAGCCAGCCGGTTACACCATTTATTAAATGGGTTACGATATTGTCAAAAAACTGAACAAATCCTTGTTTTAGAGCTCTAAGGATATTTTTTAAGAAACCAATAGGATCTCTCTTAATGTCATCAATGGCTTCTAATGCTCGTGTTATGATATTTCCGATTAAGTCAAATGGGAAATTCATAATTTCGAGTATTGCCACAATTACGATTCGGATAATTTCTGCCACAAAAGCAATAAGGCGTCCGATTGGTTCTCCGAATTTTTCAATAATTCTGATAAAAGCATCCAGCGGATGAATTAAATCATCAATTGTAAATGAGTTCCATAAATCAGTAAAAAGCTGAATGATAGAGGCAGGGGTCATGTTTAAAGTAGCAACAGCGGCTTCTATCTGACCTGTGATTCGGGCGATGGCACCCGTTTCGACCATTTGTGCATATTGTTCTTCTCCGCCATCCATTAGACTCATGAAACCTCGAATGACATTTGGAATCGATCTTTCGACAGTTTCGTTGGTGAAAGGATCTCGTCCTATAATTACTTTTACCAATGAATAACCTCTAACAGTCGCTGCCTGAGCAGAAAGCCATCCTAATAATGATTCCTTAACAAGTTCTAATACTTTGAGTGCTACGCCCGAAGCAAAATCCCAGACTCTTTGCAGGAATCCTCCAGCCTGAGCGGCAAGTGCGGTAAGATTATCGGCGATATTGACAAGATTAGCAGGCTGAATAGCATCCCATGCAGCCGTAATAAGTCCGCGGAGTTCGCCTAAAAGTGAAGTGAAAGTTCCAACCTGAGTATCAAGCCAGTCGGCCGTTTTTTGCAGCGTGCCTTTTTCACGCATTTGTTCAAGCTCTGTTTGCTTGTCTATAAGTATTAAGAAATCTTCTAAAATTTCGACTGTTGTTGCTGTAACTTCTTCATCGCGAAGCGGATCGTATTTGATTATTTTTTTGATTAATGACCAGGCTTTGTTTTCGGCTAAAATAGGCTCGGCCACATCAACCAAAGCTTCTTTTATCCAGGTAATTACCTGATCTACCGTTGCACTTACGAAAGAAGTAATTCTGTTAACTACTTCATTAAATTTTTCGGTAACTAAATCAATTATGCCTGTGTAAGGAAATGATATTTCATCCCAAACTTGTTCTACTAAATCTAAAATGCTGTCGACCGTTAAACCAACTTCGCTCAATTTTCCTTCAACCCAGTCAAAAACTTTCTCTAAGATTCCGTATTCCTGAAGTTTATCAAAAATTGCGGTTCCAAAAGGAATAAGTCCCATTAAACCTTCTATCAGATTAATTGGAGTTCGTTCTACATCAATTTGTCGTAACGGGTCGTAACCAATAATTACAGTAAATAGTGTGTAGCCCGGAATATGTCTCGCCTGATTGATAATCCAGTCGGGAACGTAATCAAGGAATGAACCCTGAATCATTTCGGGAGCAGGAGAGACCGCTTCTGGTTCTGGTTTTTTTCTAATGGCCGCTCCCTGTTGTACAGTATGTGTTAATTCGTGGGCGAGTAAATGCTTGCCTTCTTTCGAATTTGGATTGTATTTTCCTTCGTTAAAATAAATATTATTTCCGGTAGCAAAAGCCTGAGCACCCAATTGCTTATTCATTTGAACAGCAGTTGAATTGTTGTGTATACGCACATTACTGAAATCGGCTCCAATACCAGATTCCATTTCGGTTTTGATTTTTCCTGTTAGTGGAGAACCTCCGCCTTTTGTACTATTTAAAGTGCTTTCTATATTAGAATTATCGCTTGGGTTAGCATCGCTGGCAGCACTTTTTTGTAATTGTTTTTCCTCGTCTGATGTTTGTTTCTCTTCTTCTTTTTTCTGCTGTACATTTTCCTCTTCTGCTTTATTTTGAATTAAAGGTTTGATGGGCAGCTTACTTTTTGGGGCAGCTTCTGGTTTTTTGACTTCTGTCTTATTCTGAATTGGCTCTTCTTTTTTCTGAATTGCTTCCTCTTTTTTCTGAGTTTTATCTTCTAACTTATGCTGAATTAACGTTTTTGATCTGGAAAAAGCCGGATTGATTTCTTTTTTTTCTGTTGTTCTTGAATCGAGTTTATTTTGGATCAATTCTTTTTTAAGCTGTACAACAGGTGTTATGGTTTCGGCAGCCGTTTTTTGCTGCACTTCTTTATTTTGTTCTTCTTGCTTTTGAACATTGCGCGCCAATTTCTTTTGCACTACCGGCGATGGCGAAAAGAAAGCGTCTGTGTTTGCCGTTTGTTTATTGGCCACAACCTGGTCTGCAACTCTATCAGCTTCTACTTCAAATTTATCATTAGATTTTCCAATATTCAATTTTGCCTGTACACCAAAAAAATCCGTTCCCTTGCTTGCATTAATAGAAGAAGGGGCAGAAGGATTTGATTTTGATATTTGTTTGAATGCTGGCATTTAATTAAATTTATTAATGACGTTTAATGCTTCCGCTTACTGTAAATGAATCGCCCATTCCTTTACATTCCTCGGGCATGGTGAAAAATAATTTATGAATGTCTTTATGATTTTTCATTGTAAATGTTTCTTCAAAATGTCCTTTTCCGCTGTTGTCAATTTTTATTATCCTTTTTGTTCTTCCAATATGATCTATGCTAATTTCTAAAGTAGAACAATGGTGAAATTCAACTATTTGTGCAACAGCATCAATGGTAATGGTAACATTTGGACATTTTGCAGTACTAAAAAATCCGGCACTTGTTTCACTCTGAAATGGCCCTTTTTTGAAATTAACCGTACTCTCGCAGCCACCTGTTTTTTTTCCGCCTTTTTGCTCCATAACGACATTATCTAATGTCCCCATGGTTTCCGGACCCACAATACCTTCCTGACCATTCAATTCATTATCGATTTGAAAGCCGAGTACAGCATTTCGGGTTTCGTTTCCAAAATCACCATCTGCTCCAAATTTTGGTAGTGCATTGCTGTTCCATAGCAATAAACCTTTTTGTATTTCTGAAACATATCCTCCTTTATGTCCGGTTGAAATGAGCATTTCATTATCATTTGCTTTTTCAAGTGGAGGATTGCCTTTGAATTGCGGATTTGAAGGATTTTGAAGATTCTCAGGATGGTCTTCCATAGATTTTTGCACCATTCCAGTCTGCTGAACGGTATGCGTTAATTCGTGTGCCAATAAATGCTTGCCTTCTTTTGAACCTGGGTTATATTTTCCTTCGTTAAAATAAACATCATTACCATTGGTAAAAGCTTGTGCGCCTAATTCCTGACTCATTTGCACGGCGCGTGAGTCGGTATGAATTTTTACGTTACTGAAATCGGCACCAAAACCAGACTCCATTTCGTGTTTTGTATTTTTGTCTAAACTATTTCCGTTTCCTTTTGAGCTGTTGAGTTTTCCCTCTAATTCATTATTTTGGATTTCAGTTTCTGGATTTTGAGTTTTTTTCTGAACAGGCTTTTCTTCTTCCTTAGTTCCTTTCTTCTGAACCTTTTCTTCTTTTTCACAATCAGCACATTTTTTTTGCACTTTCTTGTCTTCCTCTTTTTCTCCTTTTTTCTGTACTTTTTTGTCTTCTTCCTTATCGGATTTCTTTTGTACCTTTTTATCCTCTTCCTTTTCGCCCTTTTTCTGAACTTTCTTGTCTTCCTCTTTTTCGCCTTTCTTCTGAACTTTTTTATCCTCTTCCTTGTCAGATTTCTTTTGTACTTTTTTATCCTCTTCTTTTTCTCCCTTTTTTTGCACAGGCTGTTCTTGTGCCAGATCTTGTTTTTGAACTGTTGATATGGTTTGTGAAATAGGTTTTTGCTGAACGCCTTCTTCTTTTTTTGATTGCAATAAACCTCCCGTTTTGCTTTTGTTTACTACTTTATCAGCAACATTATCGGCTTCTACTTCATATTTATCTCCTACAGTGCCTGTAGTTATTTTTTTTTGAACTTTTGGCCCAAAAAAAGGAGAAGGGGAATGACTGGCTGCTTTTTTTTGTTCAAATTCTCTCATGATTATTTTACCGTTTTAGGTTAATAATTTCTTTAACTAAACAAACTGTGGATTATTCGCGATTAAACCTTCTTTCTCTAATGCATTTTTTATTTGCTTATACCAATACGGAAATATTTTAGAGAGCCGAAGTTCAATTTCGTCAACAACATATTTGTCATATTTTTTCATTCCAAAAAAATGAGAATACCCAATACGATCTGCATGTTTTCCATGCTCTGTTATGTTTTCTCCTTTTAACAACATCGTAGGATTATTGTTTTTATAGTTTAATAATGATGCAAGAGTATATTGTTCGATTAAAATGCAGGTTTCATAACCTTCTTCTTTTAAAACTGTAAAGTTTTGTTGGTTTTCAATATATATTTTCTCCAGATCATAATAGCTTTTTATAAATTCATCACGGAGCTTGAGATCATTAAAACCAAATATCCCGCAATTATAAGAATAGCCTAAATGTGTGTGCCAGTAAGGCAGATTTTGGGTGTATTTATTAAAAAATTCTACCTGTTTCCTGTAATGAATTTCATAAGTATCTTCCTTGCGTTCTACTATTACATCGTCGAAAATAAAATCTATTTTTTTCTTAATAAATATGTCAGTGTCTAAATGAACAAATGGTTTTGTCTGCAGTTCCATTGCCTTAATTTTAGATTTCATCCAAAGCTCTATTCTGTTGTCATTATTTACTTTAGTAACGGCACAAGGAAGCATGTACAGGAACTTAAAGCCTGTTTCATCTACATAAAGTTCAATTTCATCGTACCACATATGGCTGTATAATATACTTAGAGCCGTCATGTAGATCGTTTCCTTTAGTTTGTCTCCCATATTCCATCTGTTATTTATTATCGGGAGTACATCAAGGCTATAAATTATCTTGTGTTTTTGTTTCATATATAGACATTTATAGTTTTAAACGATACCTTCTTTCTCTAAAGCACTTTTTACTTCTTTGTACCAATACGGAAACACTTTAAAAAGCCTGTTTTCTATTTCCTGAACAATATCTATTCTGTATTTTTTTTGACCGGCAATGTGTGTGTAACCAATTTTATCTGCCAACTGGCTGTTTTCGAACAAGTTTTTTTTCCAGAGTAATAATGTTGGTTTAATATTTTTGTGATGTAATAAAGCGGCCAGATTATATTGTTCTAAAACGATACAAGGTTCTATTCGTGCTATTTCCGGATTATTATATTTTATAAAAATTTCTTCTAAATCATAATACACTTTTAAAAACTCATCCCGAAGTTCAAGATCTCTAAAACCCAATACTCCACAGTTAAATGCGTATCCTAAATCGGGTTTCCAATAGTCTAAATCCTGAGTATATTGATTAAAAAAATCTAAACGATATTGGTACATGCCGTATAATTCGTAATCATTTTGTTCGACGATTACTTTATCAAAATCAAAATGTATTTTTTTCTTTATAAAAACATCATTGTCAAGATGAACAAACGGTTTGGTTTGTTTTTCCATAACATCAATTTTCGATTTCATCCAAATCACAGCGTCTTTATTACTGCTGATTTTAGTAACTCTGCACGGGAGCATATAAAGAAACTTATAGGCAGTTTCATCAGCATAAAGTTCGATATCCTGATACCATAAATGGCTGTACAGTATACTTAAAGCAGTCGAATAAATCGTTTCTTTAAATTTATTGCCTTCATTCCATCGATTATTACTAATGGGATATGCATCTAAGCTGTAAATTATTCTAGGCTCTCCCTTCATAAAATATTTTTTTTAATAGTATGAATTAAGTTTTTTTCTTCAAGGAAAGTTACATTGTTGTATAAAGAAGCTTTTCGACTGTGTTTATACAATCGTCTCCATTGATAATCGATACCTTTTGCTGCTGAGGTATTGAGATGTATTTCGTTATTATGATTTTTTTTACTTTCTTCAAATGAGGTATGCCAGACCATTTTGCCCAACAAAGGTGATTGTATAAAGGCTGAATGAGAAAAATCTCTTGGAAAAGTGTCTATATTAATTGAATTTTCTCCAATTCTGAATATATGTACTAAAGCTTCGCCATTTTTTGTTTTATAGAATTTTGACCTATATCTTTTGGTTTCCAATTTGTTCATCATGGGCTGTAAATCTTGTTCGTTTTCAAAAAGCAGATCTATATCATTAATTGTAATGTCATAATATTGACGCAGATTTAGATAGTCTGCAATACCTCCGCAAAAAACGACTTTAGACAGGTTTACATTATTGAATAAAAATTCTAAAGCCATTTGCTGAAGACTGCGAATATTTTTTTTATCGTATTCTAAAAAAGAGGTATTTTCAATATTCATACTTTTAATTTTTACCAGTTTACATATATGATTCGTTTTTTCCAGGCCAATTTTACGATGCTTAAATTCCAGCTTAATTTATCTAATAAAACATCTTGTGTTTTTCGCTCTATAAGTATTACAGGACTTTCGTCTCCATTAACATTTAGTTTTCCGGGACGCTGCAAAAATTCGTTTTGAAGCAATTCTGCCGATGATGTTTTCATTATATCCCAATTGCTCAATACCGCCTGCAGCATTGCAGCTGCTTCTTTTTTCATTTCTTCAGAGAGAACAATGTTTCTTTCAATTGGTTGTGCGATTGGAATATTGCATAAGAATTTTTCGAAAGCCATGGTGTTTTCATAATCCTGTTCCTGCCCGGTGGCTATATAATGCAAAAGATGCGCGGCAACTTCCGGATTATTTATAGTATTGTCGTCTTTGTTGAGCAGTTTGCAATTTTCAAAAAGAAATTTCATAAACGGATGAATCAATACTAAACCTGCATTTTGAACATATAAATCGTTGACATTTGTATCTATGTAAATATTGGCATCAGTTAGGCTTTCTTCTGTATCTAGTATAACTTCTTCCGTATTTTCTTTTTCTTCTTTTTCAATAGAAAAATCTTTTTTATCCAATACTTCTTCTTGAGTGTTGGGCGTTTTTTCTATTGAATTATTTGATACTGATTCGATGTTTTCAGCGTTGTTGTTAGTGTTTACATCTTTGTTTTTTGACGAAATCAAATCAGAATTGGACACTTCCTTTTCATTACTTTCCTGAATTCTTTTTGTTTTTATTTCAGTTTTATTTTCAGTTCCTTTTTCTGTTTTTGTTTTTCCTTTTGTCTCAGCTTTTATTTCTGTTTCAGTCTTAGCTTCAGTTTCTGGTTTTGTCATTGACTTTGTCTCAGTCTCAGTTTTTACTGATTCTTGTGTTTTTGAAACTGTTTCTGTTTTCGTTTCTTTTTCTTTTAAAATAATTGATTCTATTTTGTTTTCGATAATCGAAACAATAGAATCAAGATTAGCCAGTAATTCTAGTTCGTTTTGGTTTGCTGTCTGGGTTTGAATTTCCTTTAGAAAAAGTTCTTTGTGTTCTAAAAAGATTTTCTTTTTATGGAATTCAAATACACTGAAAATTAATTTAAAAAGCTTTTGTTTTACAATTGTTGTACTCGTTTTCAAAAGGTTTAAAACAACTATTTCCCACGTTAAAAATCTTTGATTTGAAGCCAATTGATTTTTAGAAATAGACTTTTCAATGTGTTTTTTTATTGTTTCAATCCTGATTATTTTGGCACTGCTTTCAGTATTGTTTTGTTTTAACAATATTCCTTTTTTAAGAATGGTTACAATTTGGCTGTCGCTAAATTGTTTGATAAATCGTGTTCTTACAATTGGTTTTTGAATTGCATTTTTCCATTTTAAAGAAAACGTTTCATCATTTAGGATTTCATTAAATGTAGTATCATTGACTATTTTAAAATCCTGATTTAAGGTTGTCCACCAGGTATTTGTGCCTGTTTCTAGGAAATGAAAAAAGCTTTCTATTTCTTTTTCCTGTGCATTAATTAGTTTATATCCTTCTGTGTTTTTATCTTCTTTTTCAAAAACTTCTTCAACTTGTTTAGTCACTTTTTTGAGAATTTGATCTTTGATATTTTCGAAATCCAAATTTTGATTTATAGCAATATCAATGTCGAGTTTGTCTAATTGTATGCTGTGTGAAGGTTTTTTTGAAGCGATTTCATTAAAATAATTTTCTAAAAAAGAGAATATTTCCTTTTGCAAAAACGCATCAATATTGTCCTTGAGATAATACCCTTTTTCTTTAGAATTGGTATTTATCTCAAGGAAAACTTTATTGATAATATGTTTATTTAATTCTTGCATCCGGTGTAAGGGCTTCTATTTGTATATTCAAATTGGCAATTATAAAATCGATTTTTGGAAATACTTTTAGCATGCTGGATAAAAACTTTTTCAATGATCCGTCAGTATCAGCATTGAATTTTATTTCGATGAAACTTTGAAATAAATTATTAAAAAGTAATCCTGCCGGGAAAATTTGTTTTTCAGACGCTTTAAGCACTTCCGGATCCTGACATCTCAAAATTGTATAATACAGCGAAGTATTTAGTGATATGAGTGTTTGTACGGCAGCAATCTGTTCAAGATTTTGCAGTTTAATAGAAGACGCAACAACAGAAGATATGAAATTGAAATATTCCTGTGTAAATAATTCAGATATTTTAGCATTTTCCTTACCGCCGATATAACTCTCAAGGCTTTTTTGAACGTCGGCCAATTTGTTTTCAGTTTGAGTGATGAAGTTCACAGTATCTCTGCTGAATTTATTTAAAGTGGAAGTTTCTTTGAAAACAGAAATAGTTTCCATGGCATTTTTTATAAATGAATCAGCATTGTTAAGACAAGTATTTTCTTCAGCGGGTTTTCTAATTTCTATTACTTTTGGACCATCGGTTACAGAACCGCATTTTCCTTCTGCCGTTAATGAAACTGAAATAGATGGGTCTTTAAATATAGAAACGGGTCTTGTTACGGGTTCTTTTTTATCTGTTTTTACTATTTCTCCATTAATATCCCAGACATAAGTTGCCGCATTTACAGAGTTGTTATTTAAAGTCAACATTCCGGTTGGATCTATAACAAAATTGAAACTGGCAGTAGGCAGATCTAAAAGTGTAATGGTAAGATTGGATGGTTTATCGTCTATAAAAATGGTTACAGTTTGAACATCCTTAGATACCTCACCTGGAACAAACATATATTTTTCTCCGAATGTAACCTGAACTCCTTCTCCTAAAATTTGTACCCCTTTTACATTAGGTTCCAGAGTAAGCTCTACTGGTTTATCGTTTCGGCAAAAAGAGATTTTGTTTACTAATTTGCCATCTACGAGCACTTTTGGATCTTCAATTTCAAAACTCACAGGATGTGTGATTTGGAAACCGCAATTTCCATTGTCGGCACTAACAGTGACATCAAATGTAAATTTCTTTTGGGATTCGCTATTATACTTGTAGATGTGTTTTATTTCGGTTTTGTCTGTTACAAGATCGGTTTTGTCGCCAAAATCCCAGGTATATTTATTGCCTTCGATATTTTCTCCGGTTACGGTAAAAGTCACTTCGGTTTCATTAACTCCTGATGGTTTTGTAGGAACTGCAGTAAAATCGAATTTTGGTTTTTCAAAAATGGTTATCTTACAATCCGTATCAAAATTATTAACTGTAAAGGTTATAGGCTGACCTATCAATTCTTTGCTTACTAAATTTGGATCAAAAACAAGCGCTCCAAATTCATTTACTTTTATTCCACCGTTTTGATCAGGTCTAACATTGGCTTTTACAAAACCTCCGGATGGAGTTACTTTAAAAGGCAGAGGAGGTGTTTTACTGTCAAAACAAATTTTATCTACTGGTAAAGTAAGTCCAATGTTGTTTTCATCACAACATAAATACGGTATCGAAAAATCAGCCACTACGGGATTCAAAATAGGAATACCTTCTGTAAATTTTTCAAAATCACCAGTTAATGATGGTTTACGGCTGTTGTAATAGTAATAATAAGGTACTTTTTCTTCCAGATATATCATTATGAAAGTGCCTCCTGGAACTACACCTGCTTTATGCTCGTAACCGTGGTTTTTGTTGAGGTAATACTCGGTGAATTTCTGGATGGTTTTATCTAATTCATTTGAATTTACAGCCAGAATCATGATATTAAATCCGAGTCCGTTTTCTAATCTAATTTGCTGAATAGCTTTTAGTGCTTCTTTGTAATTACGTCCCTGATGACCTTCAATTCTATAAAAATCACTGTCAAGGTGTATTTCGAGCGGGTATTTAGTATTTAATAAATCATCATGGTAACTAACATTGTTTTTTTCTAACCCTAAAATAGTTTTATCAAAATCCCAGGCTTTAATAAGCGAATCGTTTACATCATTGTAAAAAGGAATGGCTTTTTTGCCCAATTTACCCAATTGTAAAGAAGGTGTAACTTTTATAAAATCATAAGCAGGATTGTAGTTTTCTAATAATTGCGCACTTCGCAGAATAAGACTGTACATTTTTTGTATGGCTGTGTTTTCGCCATAGCAAACTTTTATCTCATCTGCTTTTATTTCATCTGCTTTTACCTTTTTCTTTTCTTTCAAATCTTTAACAGGAGCATTGTCATCTGCAAGGCAGTCATTGCAAGTGTTTAAATTTTCTCCTGAAAGTAAAGGCGATTTGTAAAAAGCATGACGGAATTCAAAACAAGGTTTCGTTTTTATTAGTTCACCCAGCATTAAGTGTTTTGGAAAAGCATTAATATCCGGATAACAATAGGTGTCGTCTATGTTAAGCAGAAGTGCTTTGGTTTCGTTGTAAGTATCAACAAGATCGTTAAGCAGATCATATCGATATTGAAAATCTGAGGGAAGCAGCGGGTCTCCTTCAAAATTAAATAATTCGTCTATATTTTTTAGAATTGATTCTAAAACGACCGGCATGTTTAAACCTGTCAGCAGCTGATTGTAGCCTTCCTGCAATTTTTTAACAACATTGTTTTTGAAAATTCCTTTGGTAAAAGTTTGTTTTAATACTTCCAGATGAGCAAAATCGTCTTTTTTTAATACAATTCTGTTTGATTTTAGGTCTGGTAATGTATGATATAAATTGACATAATTGATTTTGCCAATCATGCTGTCATAATTCATTATTTTTGCGGCAACGTCTTTGCTTACAATTAAAACTTTATAATTGCCGACAATTTCTAATCCCTGATTGTCACACGAAAGACTTACACAGAGATCAGATTCTTTTTCATAAGACTCCAGATACAAAAGAATTACGGCTTCTTTAAGCTCAAATTTTGTATTGGCCGAAAATTCTGTTAAAGCAAAATAAGGGTCTTTTTCTTTTTTTTGCTGTTCTTCTGTCAAGAGTTCAAAAAGAGGCAATTGTTGGTTTGCGCCACCATAGAAAAAAGGTTTGTATGCCGCTTTTGTATTATCATAAATTTTGCAGTGCGTATAGGTTTTGGAGTCAAAATCGATTTTTTTGTTTCCCAATACATCTGCCTGATATAATTTAAAAAGATCACCATCAGTAGTTATACCAGTTCCCTGCGTTATTGAAATTGTTTTTTGAGCCTCATTATAAGCTGGATAAAGTCCGCAAACTATACCAACGCCACTCAGGTAAATGCGTGACAGGCGATCCTGATCGTCAAAAAAATCGACAACCTCATTAAGGTTTCCTTCTGTAAGTACCTGATTCTTTGTGAATCGTCGGTATTGTGTTGTTATTGTTGAAAGTTTAACTGACATTGTAATAGTTTTTATAATGATCCTAAATTCGTTTTTCCTAGTATAATTTTATCTGACAATCGCTCGTTTTCATCACTGCAGTCAAATAGTCGTCCTGTTGGGTAAACATTGTCCAGACTGGTAAGTGATTTAATAAAACTGATTAATTGCGGTTCAGGCTGCTCTTGATTCAAATCGGTTTTGGCGATTAAGTAGTCTTTATATGTTTTTTCAAACTGAACAAGCTGGTTTTCTGCGGGGTCTTTTACATCTTTTTCCCTATATCCAATCCAGCAAACTTTTGCCAGAACGTGAGCCGGCAATTCTTCCTTAATTATTTTTTCGATATAATTTCTAAAATCGGTATTGGCAAATCGCAGCGTATATCCCGGCAGCACTACGCTCACGCGGTAAGAGTAGGGATCTATGGGTTCGCAGTCACCGCATTCTTCGGCGCAGACAGGCATGAACGTATCAGGATTTACAGTTATCTGGTTTACATCCGGGCGTAGCATCATATGTTCTACCAAAAACATTCCTTCTTCGGTAAAATCTTCTTTCATGAATTTTATCAAGTCCAGAATCGATTTTTCTAAATCCTGCAGGTTATTATAATATTCATATCTGCGGGCAATAATGCGGTCCGGATTTTTCTTGTCTTTAATGGCTTGATTTATAATATCGTAAGAATATTTGCCTGCGTCTGACTGTTGTATTAAAATATTATCGATGATGGATAAATCTTTTACAGTTCCATTTTTAAAAGCCTCTTTAATTTTATATTCCCTGGTCTGAATAATTTGCAATACGGCAAAATAAAGTTCCTTATTCGCTGCTGAGGTATCGAAATATTCTACTGTTGAAGAAAGTACAATTTCATTATTAGTGTCCAGAATACGCCATCTGTACACAGATTGATTGTCTGAGTCAATAAAATTGTACATTTCGACAAATGAGTTTGAAAGATTTCGGCGGCTGTAATCTTTAATACCTATGAGTCTCGAGATTCTTTTTTCGGCTCCCGAAACATTATTCGTATTCCATAAATTGGCAATGGGCTGTTTGTAATAATCAAAAGCATTGCCACGATCTTTGCTTACTACTTTATAATCTTTTAAGAAGTTTTCTTTGTCACGCAATACGACCTGATCCGTAGTATTGCCATAAATGGTTTTGTTGACAAAAACATATTCTGAAAAATTTTCTGCAAAACGAGACAAAAGGTGGTCTAAAATTTTATTTCTACGTTCAATATTATTGTCCTGCTGGTCAAAAAGCAGTTCGGTAATAGAATCATCCGTGTAATTTTCATATCCGTTTACAATATCATCTGCACTTTCAATGTCTTTAACGACTTGAGTAAAAAGAGTTCGGGTTAAATTTCCGCTCACAGAAAGCAATTCGCTTACCTGACCTAATTGTTTAAAATAACTTCCTAAGATCTGATCAAAAAATAAAAGATATCCTTTTAGTTGTTTTGCTTTAGCTTTACGCTCAACAGATGCTCTCGATGGAAGCCCCACTTCGCCAATACCATAGGTTTCAGGAAAATCATTTTGTATGGTTGTATAAATGTCCGTATTAAGATATTCGCCATTTGGAATATCTAATTCTTTATCCTGGCTGGCGTTGGTTGTGGCTTTGTCTTTTTCGGCTTTTATGGCATCTAAATAAATTTTTACCTGAGCCTGATTGATATTCAAAGGCAATAATCCTTTGTTGTAATTGAAAACACTTTTAACACAAATAACAGGTTTTTGGTAAGGAGCAAGGCAGATTAGCCATTTGTTTTCTAAATCATCGCCTCCGCAATTTCCTAACGAAATATCTTTTATGAGTACGACATCCGGTACAGACATTATTATTCTCATAATATCAGAAAGGCGCACTTCGTTTCTCAAATCGGCGGTAAGTAATTCTTTTGTATCAATAAATCCGTTTTCTAAAGATGGACCGTCAAAAATTTCCAAAGTCGAATATCCTTTGTCAATCATTTGCTTTAGCGAATAAAAATTGACGGTTGTCGATAAGTAACTTTCAAGAGCATGAATAACATTGGCATGTACCAGTTCTTCATCGGCCTCCGTATTTACTTCAATATCAGCACATATTTTTATAGGGTAGTCTACCACTTTTCTTATATCAACAAGATCTTCGCAAAGGTTTCTGTTGGCATGATACTGCTTTCTTATTTCTTCTTTAACGATTTCTATTTCTGAAGGTTTAGAGCTTTCAAAATCTACATACAAATCATACAAACCATTAAGGTCAAAGGATTTTCTTAAATTTTCTGGTAAATTATTATAATCCTTAATATCATAAGAAAGCTGATTTTTTTTGCAGTCTACATATACTTTTTTCTCATGTTTGGCAAGCCAGCAGTTTCGAACTCCTTTTATGTCTATAAATAGTTTTCGGTAATCATTTTGCGTTACAGGGCTTGATGATAATACTTCTGAAGCTTTAAAAAATTGTTTTGGAATACCTTTATTACTATCATCAGATGCTAATATATTTTCTATAGGAAGATTGAGTCTCATGCCAAGATCTGAAATAGCATAAGAAAGCATTTCCAGCATCGTGATACCCGGATCATGCTCATTAAAATCGGTCCAAAATTTGCTGCCAAAAGACTCGATATATTCAATTCCTTTTTTTCTTAAGTAAAAGAAATCCAAATCATCCTCGGTAGCTGAATTTTTAGGAATGGTGATATGTTGGTTTAGTATTGACATTTTTCAGGTTCTTCTTGAGTTATTTTTTTACAAGTGTCTATTTTGGTGCTGATAATGTGGTTTTTAACAGAAACTAAAATGTTTTTTGGGCTTGATGGAGACAGTGTGGTTTGAAAGTCTAAAAGATTTACATTTTTATCGTTGTTTTCTGTATCTTCTAATGGTTTAGGATGTTCTTTATCTGTTTTTTTATCTATATAAATGGCCATTTCCAGTTTAGATAAAAAATCGACGTAATATAAATTTTCGATATATTCTATAACAACGCTGCGCTGCAGTTCGACCCCAAATATGATTTGCTTTGAAGTATCAAATGCCCAGGGAGATAAAAATTTTATAAGATCTTCATTAAGCTGTTTTTTATAAAAATTCTCATCATACTCTGGATAAAACTTTACATCCAGTTTGATAATAACTTTTTCATAATCAGGATTAATTACTTTTGCAGATACTAACATTGAGTTTTTAGAATTAATAAAACTCTCTATGCTGTTTAATGCAGCAGTGCTTACTCTTGGCTCATAAATATCGAATACATTTTTGTCTACGATATCCGGAATTACAACCACTGTTACTTTTCCCGGAGATAAAAACGAGGTGTCTGTACCCGAAATAAAAGTATGGTTAAGGCATTTTACTCTAAAAACATTTGGAAATTCCTGTAAAATAAGATGCTCATAATCCCAAAGAGTTATCGCTCTGTTTTTGTGACGAAGGCGTTCGCTTACACGCAGATAGTAGGAGGGATCTGACTCTAAGGGTTTTCCATCAAATGAATTAAAAGGCTGTTCAACGCTTTTAATCTGCGGAACTCTGGTAATTAATTTAGAGATGGTTTTAGCAGGCAATGTACTGTCTAAATGCGCTAAATTATTGTTGTTGTCAAAAAATTGAGCGGTAACAACCTGTGTTTTCACATCGATAACTTTGCAAACCGCATCATAATGTTTGTGCATTTTTGCTTTCACCCAAATAGTATTGGCTGGAAAAAGTGTATTGTCATTTGTAGCCTGTTTCGGAATGCTAAATTTTATGATACCTGATTTTAAAAAGTTATCTATGCCGTTTGCCAAAAGATCTTTGTCAAGATTTTTCCAGTAATTATCGCATAATATGTACCATTCAACTTTTTGTTTTCCTGTAAAAGTGGCTACGTTAATGTTTTCGCTTCCTTCCAGTATTTGAAATAATAATGAAATTTGTCTGCGATATTTCGGCATCCTGAAGACCAACGTAAAATTCGCCTCCATTGCAATAATCCGGAACCAGACAATTGGTAATAGGTGTAGCAGCATCTAAAATTTCTTTATTAATAGCTTGTTGTTTCAAATAAGAATGCTCTTCCTGCTGACCAAACGGAGCTTCGTGAAACAATTTTATTCGGTTAGACTCGTAGCCAGAAACCGTAAAATCAATACTTTCTTCAGCAGAATAATTCAAACTTATACTTTCTACAACTGGTGTGTAAGGCTCATTTGGAATAGGAGTGTTTGGGTCAGTCGCCACATTCATTATAGCCAAAGTATATACTTTTGGAAATAGTGAATGTAAAAAGGATTGATTCAATGTCAATCTTATAGGACCGCTTTTGCCAAGTTCATAACCGCCTTTTACATTGATGTTAGATTCGAATGCTTTATCTTTCTCATCATCATCATCGAATAAATTAACCGCTTTATCTTGTTCGTCCCAAACTTCTTTGTTTAAAACAGATAAGGTTGCTTTAAAATAATCGTCTATAACAATTCCATCGTCTGGGTTTATTTCACGTGATTCGGTTTTTTCTGCAACAGCTTCTATTGAATCGTTTATTTCTACAGGAGCTTTTATTTCCGAATTGTTTTTTTTAGCAATTCCATCTTCAGGCTGGTTGGCATTCATTAAGTTGTTAACGGTGTCCTTTTTGAAAATGGCATCAATAAAACCCTGTTTACTTATAGTTTCAAGAAAACTATTTTTGTAAGCAGCATAATGAGTTACAAATGATAAAGGAGTGTTTTTCCACTTTATGTTAATATAGGCATCTGTCCATTTTTTAGAAAAAATTTCAGGATAGTTTATGATAAACGAACTGTTTTTTTCAGGTTGAGTTGTAAAAGGGAAAAAGGGTTTTGCAGCATTAAGCAGCCCTGTATCGCTTTCTAATAATAAAGATTTTACATCCTTAACCTCAACTTTTGCAGTAATAGCAGTTACTGTATTGATAACTAAAGCTCTAAAAAGAGTATGTCCTTTTTTATTTTGTGTGTTGATTAAAAATCGAATTACAGGAAGTTCTGTAGAGAAAAACTCGCCCAAAACTTTCTGATCGTAGTTAACAATTGCCGGATCATCTTTAGGTATCTGAAAAACCAGTTTTAACTGGTTGCCGGTAATGGTTGAAGATACATTTACAGCTTTAAAAGGAAGGCCGCTGCTAAGTTTAAAACCGCCAACCCATCCTTTTTTGCCACTATATAAAATACTGATATTGTCTAGAAGATCATCAACATTAAATGGATTCTTAAAAGTTAAATTTTGACCAAAAGTAATCGTCACTGCAATGTTTCTTTCGCCTTCTTTAAGATTAAATAATTCTGAAGCTATTGCAAAACCTAATTTGGCATCGCTCAATTCAGGGTATTTTTTTTCATTGGATGTATATCCAAAAGGAAACCAATAAGGAGATTCTTCTTTTAAAGGTTCTCCTTTTCCATCCAGAGAATTGGCAATATCACTGTATTTAATTTCGCCTAACTCAATATCATTATACACACTTTTTAGATAAGCGATATTGGCTTTGTTGGCAATAAATTCTTCTGTCGTTTTGTATATTAATTTTTTGCCATCGGAATCTTTGCCTGCGTCAAGTTCTGTGTTTGCAGCGATTTTTTCTTCGGCTATTTTTTTTGCCAGTTCAAAAATGATACTGACTTTATCTGCTTTTGCAGGCAGTTTTTCAATTTGCAGTATGTCTTTATAAAAAAAGTCTAAATGCTTTTTTGTGATGAGATTAAGTTTGTTTTGAGATAGTTCCAATAATTTCAGGAAACACACAAACAATGTCATGTGAGGGGTAAGGTCCTGATTTATATTAGCATTAGATAATGTTTTGGTAATACTTTCTTTTAAAGCAGTATATTCTTTATCTGTTCTTTTTGGAATGCCGTCTGGAAGATTATCTTTTGAAAAACCGAAATAGCTGAAAAATTCCTGCCAGTCGCCATCTGGGGTTTTATCATTATTGGTATCGAAAAAGTTGACTTGCTTTGCAAAATTATAAGCAAACAACAGCCAGTCTTCAATAGTAAAATCATGAAGTTTTAAGTTACCAGGCTCTAACGCATCGCTAAAACGTTCTTCCTGGTTAACTCCATTTCTTTTAAAAATTACATTGTCTATATGACTGCTTTCGGTACTCATGGGTAATAGCTTTAAATATTAGTGCCTTCTCCTTTGTAAAATGGATAAACAAGATTGCTTCTTGAGTTTGTGCTTCTTATTTTATAATCGATTATAACCAATAATTCTCCTTCTAAATCATCGCCTTGTGTGATGTCAATTTTTTCAACATCAATTCGGGGTTCGTAATATAAAATGGCCGTTTTTATGAGCTCTGAAACATAAGTTTTAAGTGTTCTGTCTAATGTTTCAAAAAGTAATTCGTCCATATTACAACCATATCTGGGCAGCATAATGCGTTCGCCGATTTTGGTAGAAAGCAATATTTCCAGACTGCTTTTAATATCTGCCTCATCAGATGTCATTACGACTGCTTTATTGTTTTTTTTAAACTCTGGCGGAAAACTCCATCCAGTACCTAAAAAAGCTTCTTTACTTTCCATAATTAACCTATTAAAACGGTTGGGCATCCTATTATGATTGTTCCGCCATGGGCTGTTGAATCTCCCATTCTTGCGGCTGGTTTTCCTCCAATGAGCACTGTGGCTGAGCCAGCTATAATGCTGTCCGGAGGACCTGTACAAGTGATCATATCTCCCAGACAGGCTGCCGGCTGACCGCCTATCATTACAGTAGGTGCACCCGGCGGTAATATTGGTCCGCCAACATGAGGGACAGTTGCTGTTACCATTGGGCAAACATGCATATCGTTAATTCTTGCGGCTGGTGCTCCCATAATTATTTATTTGAAATTGCTATTGAAATTGCATTGTTAATTTATCTGTACAATACTGCCTTTTACAATTGCCACCGCTGCAGATGACATTTCTGCGCCTGCGCTTCCTTCGGCTTTAAATTGGGCGGTTGCTTTTAGATTTACATTCGTGCCTTCAATTTTTACATCTCCGGTTGCTTTGATTGAAATATCGCCGGCACTTTCCATTTTAATTCCGGCGCTGTCAATTGTAATTATGTTTGAATTTTCGTCTTCAACAACTATAGATCCTTTGTCTTCGTCCAGCGTTATTTTTTTTCCTGCCGGAGTTTCAATGGCTATTGATTTTTTTTCGTCATCAAACAAGACTTTCATTTCGCTTCTTGTAAAAATCCCTTTTTGATGATTATCGTCAGAAGCTTTTAATGGGGCGGGTTTTGCGCTGCTGTGAAGCATTCCCAATACAATAGCATCATTTGGATCTTCGTTGATGAAGCCAATAATAACTTCGTCTTCAATTTCAGGCCTAAAAAAAGTACCTCTGTTGTCACCAGCATCTAAGGCAGCCACTCTGCACCAAATTCCCTGTTCTTCGTTATTGATGATTGGGATTTTGACCAAAATTCGGTCTTCGCTGTCCGGATCGTCCTGAAGCTGCGTTACAATACCAATATGAAGTCCTTTTATGGATGGAATTATTCCTGAAGCCGATGGCGTATTAATATCATACGTTTCAGAAAACCATTCGGGATTTAATCCAAACTGCACATTTACAGTCCAGTTACCATTCGCTATTTCATGGAAAACTCCAGTAACGTATGCTTTGCCATTAAAGCGATCTCCAACACCTTCAAGCGTAATAATGGTATTGGGTTTAACAGCGGGAATACCTTGAAATTTTACTCTTCCGCGAACTTTTGACAGCTGCTGAAATAATAGTTTTGCATCGGCCCAATCTTGCAGTTCAGTATCGGTAACATGACCGCCGTGACGCAATTCTAAATTTTCCAGTTTTACAACATCAGATAAATCTGAAGAAGCTAAATTTCCGTTTAGACTTACGCTGGGGTCTTTGGCCTCAATTTCTAATAATTCCTGATTGGATGCGTTCCAGCTGTAGGATGAAACTTTGGCAAACTGATTACGGGCATCCATTTCGGCATCAAAATCGAGCATGCTTGAGCCAAAAGCAACCGTTTCAACTGGTTCAGAAGCCAAATCTGGTTTTTTAATCGAGATTTTGCCGTTTTCAACAAAACATAATTTTCCATTAGCCTGCGCACGGGAAACAATAAAATCCCAATCAGACGTATTGTATTGCACTAACTCTTTGTGGCTATAATTAGTACTTTCTACATCTTTTTGCAATCCGTAAGTGCCTATAATGTCTTCAAAAGCATCACTGTCTTTTACATCATAAAAGTATTTGCTTTTTCTGCCGATAGTCATTTTTACGGCTTCGTCTTTGCATTCTACAATCAACAAAGATGATTTGTCTTTTATTTTTATGGAATGTTTTATCACTATTCCTTTGTAAATAGTTTCTTCGTCACTGTGATAACCTGCTTTTATTTCAATTTTTTCCCCGGAATGAGCAAATCTTCATTGCTTAATTTAAAATCTTGAGAAGCAGCATCTCCATCGGTCAAAACAATTTGCGCCATAGGTATTCTGTTTACCTCATTATGAACAACAATGCTCATAACCTGGTAAACGCCAGACAGCTCAGTTCCCTCAATGAGCAATTTGTGCGTTATTAAATCTGCACTTTTACTGGTTTGTATGACGCCGCTATTGTTCATCTATTGTTGTTTTTGTATTGGAGGGAAAAAGATTTTTTGACCAATTTTTAATTTTCTAAAATTGATAAGCTTGTTGGCTCTTGCTACTTCGAGATAATATTTTGAATCGCCATAGATTTTAAAAGACATTAACGGAAGTGTATCGCCAGCTTTTACAATTCTGGTATGTGTTAAATCAGGAGATTGATTGTTTTGCTGTTTCGCTCTTAACTCATCCTCAACAACACCTTTAAATTTTCCTTTTGCAATGGCTCTAATAGGTGTTCCGTCTGGTCTGAAAAGTTTGTACTCAATGGTCATTTCAGTGAGAGATCCTTTAAAAAGCAGACTTCCCCAGGCAATTTTTAAATAGTTTGGTTTATGTTCGGTACCATTATATTCTAAAATTACTTTTCTAAAATGTTCAATGTCTTCGATAACACCATTTTCTGTACTTTCCTTACCGGCAATAACACCAGTTCGGTCAAAAACAAAATCCAGTTCTAATTCCTCCGGAGCAATCGCACTAAATCTTGGTGCGGGACTGCTCGTACCGGCGGCCTGAGTTGTATCTTGCTCTATCTTGTAATGAAAGGTATACTTTTCCGGATTCATCAAAGTAACGAACTCTTCAATATCAGAAATGGGATTGTTGAATTGAGGATCGCTGTAAGCAATGATTTTTAGTTTTTTTAATTCGCCAGTTGTCATATCAGCGTTCTTTTTTTCGTTCTATAATTTTCATTACCTGTTCGACGCACTCAGCCACAGTATCTTTTTCATTACCAGAGGAAGATGATGAAGAGGCTGGTTTTGCACCCGAATTTGCACTTTCGCTCACGTTTATTTTAATGTGAAGCTCTTTGATTTCAATTGGCATGATAAAATTATTTTTTATGAAGAGTGAAATAATTATAAGCAAGCTCAAAGCTTTCAACAACGATTTTGCTTTCTAAGGCACTAAAATCTTCAACAGCCCATTTTACAGGATAGGCATGTACCACTTTCCAGTGCATTAAAGGCTCGTGGTCCTGATTCAAGAGTTTTACAGTTAAATCAACGGGTTTAAATTCAAAATTTTCTAATGCTTTTCTGCACCATTCAATAACATCAGAATCAATTAGTATCCCCCTTTTTAAAACCAAATTGGGATATTTGGTTTTAACGGGAAGTTTGTGTTTGAATCTGTTTTCTCCACCCTCAACAATTTCTTCCGTTTCAAGATCTACAGAAAGTCCTGATACGGATTGAAATTGATGGTCTTTTTCTTTTGTGCCCAGCTGATCGAATTCAACCAGAAAGTGAAAGCCTACGGGTGGATAATAGTTAGACATGACTAGTCATTTTGAATAGATAAACCTTCATGAACCAATTCGATAGACTCGATAGCAACTTCGTTTCCGTCGGCTTTTAAATCAGTCGATTGTACTTTAGTCGGCCATGCATTTTTTACTTTCCAGGTAATCACTGGTTCGTGCTCCTCATTAAGTAATTTGATGGTAATATCCCTTCTTTCGATGGTGTTTAGTTTTACGGTATTCCACCATGCGTAATATTCATTATCGCTTTTAAAAGTACCTCTTTTCATTGTAATGTTAGAGTACTTCTGCATTCCCGGCATTTTAATTTTGCTGTATTCCGGACTTGCGCCCTGACGGTACTCGATAACTTCAGTTTCGACATCTAATCCGGAAACTTCTGTAAAACCTATTTTTGTTCCACCCCAGTCAACTGAGAAATGAAACTTTGGTAACGGATAACTCATGATCTATATTTTTTAATGATGATTTAATTAAGATTCCTGCATTTTGTGAGAGAAACGAAGGATGATAAATTCAGCCGGACGAACTACTGCCATACCGATTTCGATTATCATTTTACCGTCTAAAATATCCATTGCAGACATGGTTTGTCCCAATCCGATTCTAACATAAAAAGCTTGTTCTGGTTTTGCTCCTGCCAAAGCTCCGGCTCTCCATTGAAGAATTAAGAAATTCTCAATCATAGCTCTTACTCTTATCCAGGTATTGGCATCGTTAGGTTCAAAAACAAACTGTTCGGTTGCTTTTTTAATGGATTCTTCGGCCATGTTAAAAAAGCGTCGAACTGGTACATAACGCCATTCACTATCGTTACCGGCTAAGGTTCTTGATCCCCAAACCAAGGTTCCTTTACCGGTAAAGGTTCTGATAGCGTTGATAGATTTACCAGCAACAGTATCAACATTTAAGTTGTCCTGAATGGTATTTGTTATTTTTACAGTTGGTTTTATTACATAGTTCAAACTTACGTTTGCCGGTGCTTTCCATACGCCTCTGTCTTTATCAACTCTGGCATAAACCCCGGCAATAGCTGAGCTTGGAGGAAGTGTTATAGGCAGATTGTAAATTTCAGTAAGGATTTTGTTGAAAGTCGCATTGTCGATAGATTCTAAAGTGCTTAGTTTTCTTCCGTTTAATGCTCCGTTGTTTACATCTTTTCCGCTAACCGATTTAATAGCATTTAAAAGTGCAAGAAGGTCTGCTTTAATAGCAGAAAAATTATTGGTAGCTACTGTAATTCCGGTTTTAGTGGTTAACGGAGAATAGTCTACCAATTTTTTTAGTTCTTTATCAAAACTTACAGGATCAGTTGATACAATTTTAAGCAGTTTCGCAGTTGCGTTTTCGTCCTGTATTTTTTTCTTTAATGTTTTTAAATTTTTATATACAGAATCAATTTTATTTGCGACAGTAAAATTCGAATTAAAAGTAGCCAAAGTACTGGTGATGGTGTTTGCAATAACCATATCTTCATCAGATATTGTGCTTATTGCAGCATTTGCTTCGTCATTTAGTGAATTTCTTAAAAGAGACAAACTTTCTAATGAAGTAAGCACAACATTCAGTTTATTCAGGAAAGCTGTTTTTTTAGCAGGGTTGCTAACAAAAGTTCCGCCTAGATCAAAACCGGTTGCGTCGTTACTGTACATCTGTAAAAATAAATCACTTATTTGACCCGAAATATCTCCGGGAGTAGTAGTAACGTCAACCAATTTGGCTACAGTTGCATCAATTCCTAAAGTTGGATTTTCGATAGAGATTAATCCCTCAGCGATTTGATCATACGCTTTTGCTGTATAGGAGTAATGTTTTAAGATAATTTTACTGCTGTCAAAAGCATAGTCGAGTATAGTTTCAAGATGCGGATAATAAGCCGCTCCGTATTTAATAGTGTCTTTTTCAGAACTAATTTTATCTCTCAAATCACCTATGTTAGAGTCTGTTGGACTTGATTCATCATAATCTAAAGTATCAATTAAAGTAAATCTGTCCTGAAGATTTTGACATTGCATTAAGGCATTATTGTATAGTCCGTAGAAATCCGTTATAGTTATGCCGCTTACTTTTGTTGCATCAGGAAATAAAATTAAAGTTGGTTCGTCTACCTTTTCTAATTCTGCTAATCCGTCGTTTAAAGCATCGCTGTTATTGATCGCTGTAACCGGAGTGTCATTCTCATCTAAATCATTTCCATAACGTCCAACCGAAATAATGTAGCAAGGACCACCGCCGTTTGCAAAGAACAATTGCAATGAATAATACATTAAAAAAGGCTGTTTTGAAGTTGGCTGATCTACAACAATAGATCTTATGTCTCCATTATCAGTTGAAACATCATTAATGGTAACACTAATTGTTGTTTCTGGTTTTGCAAAGCCAAAAAAGCGCTCGTATTCTAAAAGAGATGTTATTCTTGTTGGAATCAATTTTAAATCTCCATTAATCTTGTTTGTGGCTTTTTCAGTATAGCCAATAAAACAGGGAATCGCAGTCTCTACCTGGGCAACAGAAGGAGGAAACTTTACGATTTCCTCAACATATACTCCAGGCGTTTTGTAAGTTGTTGCCATAATTGATTTGTTTTTTAATTATTAAATAAATATTTCCGAATAGTAATCACTATTGATTTTTGTTATTGATTTTACAGATGGATTTGGATATTGACTTTCTGCCGGTTGTGAAGGCGTAAAATCGGTAAGGGGATCAATTTCTACAAAACCGGAGCGTGTTAATGGTTTTACAGCATTGGTTTTAATTTCAGTTCCTGCTTTACGGTTGATGTATTTCCAAAGTGTTTTTCGATTGTCGAAATGAATTTTAAAATTTGGACTGGTCATTTTCCCCAAATTGTCAATAATATTTCCCGAACTGTTGTCGCCCTGTAGATTTAAAGAAATAATGCCGAAGACATTTTGCTGCTCTGACGGCCTAAGCGTTGAAATCAAATCGACTGTAGTTTCTTCAGATACTAAATAATCGTTTGAAATTAACTTGTTATCATTTATTAGAGGAAGATATTTAAATGAGACCGGTTCAGTCAATGGTTTGACATTACTGAAAAGATATGCCTGAGTAAAAGCAAAATCAAGATTAGTATAATTTTCAAATTGATAATCATTAATTTTAATTAAAAACTTTAAGTTCAAATCAATAGGAACTTTTATAAATGGATCGGATTCATCTGTCGCTTTCACCCGAATGTAAACTCCAAAACCAGTTTTTGTTTTTTTGAACAGCATTCTGTGGTTTCTGATTACAATATTGGTTTCCAGCGTTGGTGTTATTTCCGTAAAAGCATCGGTATTAAATTGCTGCAGCATTTTTTCCTTATCAGCATCTGCCATACTTGCAAAAGTTTCTTCTCCATTATTCAAAAAATAATTATGAAGGAATGTTACTTCAAATAATAATCCGTATGTATTAGAAAAACTCATGACTGTTCTTTTCTTTTAGTTGTTCCTTTGAACTCGCCTATAAGCAGTCCTTCTGCCTGTGCAATATTGCGTTCAATTTGTATCAGGCTCACTTTATATAAAGCCGATGGAAACTGCTTGCCGCCAAGTGTTCCCCAGATATAATTCAGTTCTTCAAAAGTGGGAGTATAGAGTTCGACCGTAAACCTGAAATTGTCTACACTGCTCATCGCGCTGCTGTTTCTGTTGAAGATCGTATTGGCTTGAGTAAAAAGTTTTTTACCCTGAAAAAATTCTATGATTTTTGAAATATCCTTAAGAGAGTTGACATATTTATCTCTATTGGCACTAAAAAGCAGATATAGATTTAAATTGACAACACTGTTTTTATAGATCGTTTTGGTGTTTTGTATTGTATGATTTGGAAAGTTTTTTAAAGTAATTTCTTCATCTAAATTAATTAGCGTAAGTGCTACAGCATCTTTTAAATTTGTCGCAACCTCTTCATTTTGAGACTCCAAAAAAGCAATATTTTCGGGTACAACAGATTTGTCTAACCCAATTTCATCGAGATAGCTGTTTACTTGTTCTGAAATTATTTGTATTACTTCATAAATCATCTTTTGATAAACTTTATTAATATGAAAATGAAATTGTATTGATAGGAATCAAATTCAGGGCGCAGATTGAAAAAAGAGAGTTGGGGGGCTTTAGTCAAAAACTTGTAACAGGAACAAGGCTTATAGTTTGGCTAAATTAGAAAAAGGTGAAGGTACTGTAAAAGGGGAATTTTCCCCTTTTTTGAGCGTATTTTTACTGTTTAAATAACTGGTATTCAGTATTTTGTTTGATTGTTTTTTTGTGCTCAATCAAACGCGGAAGTATTGATTTTAGGGCATAAAAAAAGAGAACTTATTTCTAAGTTCTCTTTGATAATATGAATAAAAAGAGGTTCTAAAAATTAGTATTTACTTTTTTAGAACGGTCTGCAATGTATGAGATAAGCCACGTAACTTGTCCTTCTTTTACAAACAAAATTTTCTTTGAAGCCAGATTCGGAATACTTTCCAAACAAGTTACAAGAATGTTGTTAGCCGAAATAAGGTATTTTTGGTCATAAGTGCTTAAAACTCTCGCAGCTTCTTTGTTTGTTTTAGCAAGGGTAGTAAACTTGATAAAATTGTTTTTTAGAATAGCATCGTAATCCACAACGTCTTGTAAGTTTAAAGGAATATAGTGTTCTTTAACATTTTCATCATAATAAAGAGTTGCAAATGCCCACACAGCACCTCCAGATAAGTATAATTTATCTTTTTTAGCCAAAGGAGGATTAGCATCAAACATTTCTTTTGTTTTCTTACGCAAAATTGGATTATAGTCAAAAGACTTTTCCTGATACGTAGTCATATCGTTAACCTCACTTTTATTTAAAACGGTTTTTTGTACAGCGTCAGTAAGCGTCATTGTACCAAAATCAAGAGACAAAGGAATAAATTCTAATTTATCATCTTCAAGTTCATCGATGTATCCGCCTTTTGTAGTTTGAGCTCCAATATCAAGAAGAAAAGCATTAGAGTAGTCAACAGGAGGCATAGCACCTTTTACCAATGTTTTAGCTTCTTCATTAACATTAAGAATATCAAGATTTTTACTAGTTAGAGTACTAATTTTATTTTTTAAAACATCAGCATTACGAGCGCCGGAAAAAACAGGAGCAGCAACAATAAAAATGTTTTCTTCAAGAATCTTGTGTTCTTCTCTAATTTTTTTTAATTGATCGACAACCGTAATACTGGTTTTGTTGATGTCATCCTGAGTAAGTTCGCCAGTAGCAGCAATATGATCTGCAAATGGGATTCTCTCAGTCCAGAAATAAAGAATTTTGTAATCAGCCTTTCTAATGTTGCTTACATCCAGAACCGAAACTTTAATAGCTCTTCGGCCTATTTCAATTCCAGCAAAAATATTTTTCTGAGCGAATGAATTGATGGAAAAAAATAAATTTAAAAGGATAAAAAATAAAATGGGGTATTTGTTTTTTTTAAGCATTGTGTTTGTAATATGATATAGTTATTTGTTTTCCTTAAATATGTTGACATGAAATGAGAATAAATCTAGCAAACGGAGTTCTTTGCGAAATGCTTTTACTTCTGAAATAAAAAATTCAGATTTCTCTGGTTTTTTGTATTATTAGCAGAAAGCATCAGGAAAAATCAAACTTGTTTGTTGAAAATTATTATAACATTCATATCTGTATATAATTTTGCAAAAATCCGATAATTTGTTTGAAGAAAAAAGAAGAGGTATGATTTTTTACTAAATTTTAATGTAAGCAATATTTAGGTTTGAAATATCCTGCATATAGAACCACAGAATGTGTATTATCTAAAAAAAGACCTATTATAGTGTGAAATATAAAAAGAAAAAGCTCCAGATTTCTCTGAAGCTTTCTTTAAGTAGTCCGTGGGGGAATCGAACCCCCCTTACCAGGATGAAAACCTGGCGTCCTAACCGATAGACGAACGGACCTGCTTTGTTATTGCGGGTGCAAAAGTGCAACTATTTTTGAGATATACAAAGAGATTTTAAAAAAATATTTTACAATTTACTCAAAATATTTCCTGTTTAGGGATCATGAAACACAAAATTAAAATACTAAACAAGCTGTATTTGTTTGATTAATAATTGGTTGTTTTTACAGAAAAAAGGTGATTAGTAATTCTGCGTCTTCATTTTTGTTATGATTAAAATTTTAAATATTATTAATGTTTTTTGTTTTTGAAAGAATATTCTTTTGGTTTTTTGTGTTGTTTTGCTTAAGAGAAATATGCTGTGAGAAGATTTAATGTTGTTTCATAAATTGCTTTTCGCCTAACTTTTGCAAGTAACCAAGATAAAAAACTCACAATTAAAATATCTTTAGGACCATTTTGAGCTCTAATTATAAAATCGTCTATTGCTTTTTGAAATTTTTCTATTTGTATAATCTCAGGTTTCATAACATACTGCTCAATAAACAAAAGATATTCTACAACTCGTTCTTCGTTTACCGTTAAAAGATATTTTTTATAGCGTCGTTTAAAGCTTTTTATTCGGGACATAGCCAGCTCAATATTTTCTTGTTGCGCATGCAGAAGGATTTCTACAAGACACTTTTTTATTGCCCAGTCCATACTCATTTTTTTTTCGTACCAGCTGTCGGTATGATTCAATTTTGCCATTTCTTTTACAGCATTGCGCCCTGCATTTTGCTGTATATAAAAAACAATCAGCATAAGACGAAGATCGTTACTGTCATTAGGATCTGCTTTTTTATTTGATAAAAGAGATTTTTCGGCAATTTCTATTGCTTTTTGAGGATTTCCGAGGTAATTTTCATTAAAGGCTAATAAAATGAAATACCTAAGGCAAAAACGTTGATAGTATTTACCGGATTGTTTCTGAAGTTCTGTAAACATCAAATTAAGATAGTTCATAGACTCAATAAATTGGCCATTACGGAAATAAAAGTTAGCTATAAAATACAATATGTATATATGGTAATATAAATGCCTGTCTGTCTGATTATTTTTTTTACTAATGAATCGGTAGCTTTTAACAACAAAAGGCTGTATGATCGAATAATTGTTGTTTATGGAAGCATATTCATTGGCAATAAATAATATTTGGTATAAAGATTTAAAAGTTAATCCTTTCTTTAGTGATATTCCGTGTGTTTCGATTGTGTTTTTTATAAGCGCCTGAAAGTCTACTATTCGGCCTTCGTGATAAATTGCGGCAAGTTCTCGACGTAAAACAGCATAGCCTAAATTAAGCTGTTCTTCATATTCAAGTTGTTTTTTGTTTACTTTAAACTTTGTTATTATTTTTTCAATAGGTTCAGACAAATTGAAATGAGCAAATTGTATTTGAGTGAGATAAATTTCATTGAGAAGATTAAAACCTTCAATGTTCAATGCAATCTCTTCGGCTTTTGCCAGACATTTAAAAGCTGTTTTTGTAAGGTTGTGTTCAAAAAATAAACGACTTACTACAATAAGCCGAAGTATGGTGTTTTCTTGTGACGTATTATTTTCAAAACTTCGATTGGCCATGAAATCAATCATGTTATCATAAAGTCTTTTTCGAAGAGCATGATAAGCATCCGTACTTTTTTTATTGCTTAAGTTATTTTTTTTATTTTTTATATCATCAGTTTTTAACGAATTGAATAAATCTATGTTGCCGGTATCCTTTCGCTTATTCTTTTTTGATAAATAATGTATGAATGCTTTTTTTTCAGCCTCATTCATCATATTTGCTATTTCCTGAAGTGCATTCATAATTATGGTTTTGTCGGGATAAAAATAATAAAATGTATTTTTATATCGTCAGTTTTTTTAATAAATTGATTTTTGTAAGTCCTGATTCATGCTGACATTTGCCTCATAATTATAAAACATAAAAAATTATGGAACCGCTAAAATCAAATGAATTAAACAACAATTCAGAATCAAACAACACAAGATTAAATAATGGATATAGTCCTTTAAAGCCGAGCGCCGCTTTCGTAGGCGCATCCTGGATGACCTTAATTATAGGAATGGCTTCTTATTGTATTGGTCTATATAATTCGGGCATGGCTTACAATGAAAAAGGGTATTATTTTACAATTCTCCTTTTCGGACTTTTCTCTGTAATATCGGTACAAAAAAGCGTACGAGACAGATTAGAAGGTATACCTGTAACTGATTTGTATTACAGTATAAGCTGGTTTAGTACTATTGCATCTATAGTATTGTTAATAATTGGTCTTTGGAATGCTGAGTTATTACTGAGTGAAAAAGGATTTTTCGGAATGTCATTTGTATTAGGATTGTTTTCTGCTCTTGCCGTCCAAAAAAACACAAGAGATCTTAAGCAATTTGAATCGGCTAATATATAAGTTTAGCGGGCCTCATTACTGTTACACAATTGTGTCCAGTTTTGAGGTTTTTCTAACTCTTAAAAAATACGGATATGAAATCTAAATACAGATCATTTATTTATATTATAGGTATTATGATGCTTACAGTTAGTGTATTGAACAAAATATACTGGATTTATTTATGTACAAAATACACTGAATTTGAAGAAACTAAAAATGCCTATCTTGATTTATTTTCTAAGTTTATGGCTAATGCTTTTTTCTTAACTATTATGGATATAGTTGTTTCGGGAATAGCAGTAATTATCTTTTTGGAATCTAAAACGACAGGTTATTTGAAAAATGTATCTAAGTGGTTAATGATACTCTCTTCAATTCTTTGTGGCTGGAGCATCTTTTCGTTGATGTAATTCAGTATTCTTTTCGCTTTGTAATGGGCATAATCAGAACAAAAAGCTTCAGAGAAATCTGGAGCTTTTTTTATTAGCTTAAATATTTAAACTTCTAAATCAATTAGTTAAAAAATGTTTAGTGATTGTTTTTTAGCTAAAAAATGAATTTGGACGTTTGAACAAACTTACGGATTTAGATATTTCAGAAATTTGTACCAGATAAAAATGAGGGAAAAAATGGAATCAAAAAAAGATCAAACTCTTTCAAAACCAAAGCTCGTACAAAACTTCTATTTTGAAGATAATGTTGAAAGTGAAGCCTTTGTGTCTGATCACATATTTAGCTATATCATAAGCGGCCGGCACGAGGTATGGATAGGACATAAGAAATATATTTTTACCGCAGGTGATTATCGCTTCTTCAAAAGAAATCAATTGACAAAGTCTGTTAAACACACTGAATCGGATGGATTTAAGTCTGTAGCAGTTCATTTTGACCAAAATACGCTTATGGAAATTTCGGAAAAAATCGACTTCAAATCAGAGCGATTTCATGGAGAAGGTGTTAAGTCTGTTAAAGCCAATAATGTTTTGAAAAAAGCAACAGCAGCACTAAGTGAATATGCTCAAAAAAAAGATATTGATACTGAAACTTTACGAATTAAAATTAAGGAACTCGTTTTAATACTGGCAGATATTGATTCCGAAATTAAGCAAATGCTATTTGAATTTAGTGATCCCGGAAAACTGGATTTAGAAGGATTTATGAATGGTCATTACCGATATAATGTCCCATTAGAAAAATTTGCTTTTCTTACAGGACGCAGTTTATCAGGTTTTAAAAGAGATTTTGCAAGATTATTTAAGATTACTCCAAGCAGATGGCTTACCAAAAAACGACTTTCTGAAGCAAAATATTTAATAGAAAGCTGCAGGCAGCGTCCAAGTGAATTCTATTTAGAAATAGGTTTTACTAATATGTCTCATTTTTCATATGCGTATAAAAAAGAATTTGGTGCATCACCATTACAAAAAAAAAGAATAACTAATTACAGATAAAATGGATTTAAAATTAAAAGGAAAAAGAGCACTAGTAACCGGTTCAAGTTCTGGGCTTGGAGAATCAATAGTAAAAATGCTGGCAAATGAAGGCGCGACTGTTATAGTTCATGGTAGAAATGAAGAACGTGCCAAAGCTATATATGAGGAAATTATTAGCAATGGCGGAATGGCTGAAATAGCGATAGGTGATCTTAGTACAGATAACGGAGCTGATGAGGTTGCTTCTGCAGCGCTTAAAAATGGACAGATCGATATTTTAATTAATAACGCAGGCGCTACATCACATAAATCATGGGGTGAAGCAACAACATCAGATTGGAGTGAAATTTATAATAATAATGTCGTTTCATACGTAAGGATGATTCAGCGTATAGTGCCACAAATGAAAACATTAGGCTGGGGTAGAGTAATTCATATAGGTGGAGGTCTTGGTATACAGCCTATTAAAGAGCAGCCACATTATAACGCGACTCTCGCAGCAAGACACAACCTTTCAATTTCACTTGCGAGATCATTGCAAGAAACCGGAATAACTTCAAATGTAGTATCTCCCGGGGCAATCATAAATCCTATGGTAGAAGACTGGCTTGTAAATGCGGCACCTAAATTTAACTGGGGAACTGATTTAGATGAGATAAAATCTAAGGCTGTACAGCAGTTAATTCCAAATGATACAGGAAGATTTGGAGAACCAGAAGAAATTGCAGGAGCAGTTGCTTATCTGTGCAGTACTTATGCTAATTACATTAGTGGTGCTACTATTAGAGTAGATGGCGGTACGATTAAGTGTATGTAAAAATATTTTTTTAAAGATTTCTATCTCAGTGTGAATTTATAGTAATTTCAGGATAATCCAAAAACAAAGGAAAAGCTTCAGAGAAACCTAAAGCTTTTCCTTTATTATACTAACAGAGTACTTCTTCAACAGCTTTATTTGAGATTTGATAAATCTTTACAATAAATAGCAACTAAACTAATAGGTAAAAAGTTTACAGTAGTAAAAACTCTATCTGATAAATTTATAATGAAAAAATTATATATTTGAGAATAACTATAATGTATATTATCTCATTTAGATGATTTTATAGCATATAAAGCATTATATTTAAAAAACAAGACTTTAAAAAAAACGAAAAGAATACTGAATGAAGAAAATATCAAAAATATTTATTATAACAATCTTAACCATAATTGTATTCTTCATCTGTTCATATTTATATCTTACTAATTTTGGTCAAAAGGGAATTCTTTCAAATGAGCCGAGAAAACCAAAAATTGAAATTCCAATAACATATAACATTGGTTGGTGGGCATATCAAGATGATTTAACAATTGATAGCTTAAAAATTGAAATAATAGAAAGCAAACTTAATTTGTTCAACTCAAGATCATTGATTTCTTATTCAGTTTATGGGAAAATGAAATATGACGGACATTGGGAACCGAAAATAGAAAATGTTCATTTATCTGAAAGAATAGAAAAAGATAGTTTACAAACTCGAATAATTGAAATTACTCCTATTGTCTCAGTAAGTGAAAACGAAAACCAAAACGATGGAATTAAAAAATATAGCTTTAAAAATGAGCATACTATAATTTCAAATGGCTGGGGAAATAACACAATTAAATTTATTTGTGGAAATAAAGAGCAAATAATAAAATTACAACAAAGAAAATAACTGCTAAAATGAAAAAACTCATTTTGTTTGTTTTTTTATGCTCGTATCAAATGTATGGGCAGAATATTGATTTGGAAAAAACTATAAATTTAATAATAGCAGAAATTACACCAAGTAATTTTAAATATATAAATCTTGCAGACGAAAACTTAATTGAAAAAGAATTTGATTATAGCATTCAGAATTATCAAAAAAGAGAAATATTCATTAAAGATTCACTTTTTCCAATTGAATTAATTACGACACCAAAAGTGGAAAAAAAAAGAATAAACTGGAAAACTTTAAAATTGAAAAAATGCAAAATATACTCTGAAAACGATTGTATTAATGTAGTGAGAAATTCAAGATTTTTAATCGAAGTCAAAAACAAATCAGAATATGACAGCATTATAAAACTAAATATTCTAAATACAAATGTTGTAATAATAAATCCTAAATGGGGGAAACATAAAAAAAAATTAGAAATAAGAAAAGCGACTGAAAAAATAAAACATGTAGAAGAAAACACCGAAGATAAATTTTATTTCAGCTTTTCAATTCCTGTTTTTTCTGAAAATAAAAAATACTTCAGAATTACAATTTATAAAGGCAGGGAAAATAACGGAGAAGGCAGCTCAAAGATATTTAAAATTGAAAATGAAACTTTGACAGAAATACTTGAATACAATCGATGGAAAACAGAAACTTCATTCGTAAATTAAAAACCGAATTCGTATATTGTCTGCTAAACAGAATACATTAAAAGAAATCTGGTTTCAAACTTTTTTCAATTCATTTTAATAGAAATAATCTAGTTTATGAAAAAAACAATAATGCTCTTTATTGCAATTTTAGCTTTTACAGCATGTTCAAAACATCAGGATAAAAAGAATGTTGCTATCACTGGAATAGATTCCACATTGCGTCCTGGGAATGATTTTTTTAGATATGTAAATGGCAAATGGTATGATTCTGTATCAATACCGGCATCTCAATCTGGAGTAGGGGCTTATATGTTTATGAATTTTCCGCAACGAATTCGTCTACAGGGAATATTAGACAGTATCTCAAAAAGTAAAAACCCAGAAGGAAGCGTAGCGCAAAAGGTTGGAGATTTTTATGCATCCGGAATGGATACAGTAACCATCGACAAACGCGGTTATACACCAATCAAACCTCTTCTGGCTAAAATTGAAGCAATTAGCGATTTACCGTCATTAATGAACTTTGTAGTTAATGAAGTAAAAGGAGACAATTCTTCTATTATTAGTCTCAATGTATTTACTGATGATAAAAACAGCAGTATGAACATTGCCCAAATCTATCAAACAGGTATTGGTTTGCCAGACAGAGACTATTATTTCAAATCAGATTCGTCAACTGTTGCCATACAGCAAGCATACAAAAAATACCTTACTGCATTATTTCAGCAAACAGGCAGCGATGCCAATGAAGCTAAAAAGAATGCTGATTTGGTTTACAATATTGACAAACAACTCGCAGCTTCGCATAAAACAAAAGTCGAACTGAGAGATGTACACGCAAATTATAATAAAATAGCTGTGACAGATCTTGTAAAAAGACATCCCAACATAAACTGGACAACTTTTTTAAATAATTTAGGAGCCAAAACAGATTCAATTAATGTATGTCAGCCAGCTTATTACGATGCGTTGAATAAGCTTTTAAAATCCATTCCTATTGCTAATTGGAAAATTTATCTGAAAGCAAATTCTTTAGAGAGATATGCCGATTATTTAAGTAAACCTTTTGTTGATGCTTCATTCGAATACACTAAAGTGCTTTCTGGTCAGGCTGTTCAAAAAACACGTGGCGAAAAAATGGCCAATGTTATTGATACTTATTTAGGTGAAGCATTGGGTGAATTGTATGTCAAGAAATACTTTTCAGAAGATGCCAAAAAACGTATGTTAGTTCTAGTAAATAATCTGCAAAAAGCATACGCTAAAAGAATTGATAAATTAGACTGGATGAGTCCGGTTACAAAGCAAAAAGCTAAAGAAAAATTATTCGCCATTACCAAAAAAATAGGATATCCGGATAAATGGAGAGATTACAGCAATGTACATATTTCCAGAAATACCTTTTTTGAAAATATGGTTTCGGCGGCAACAGCTGCGTATCAGTTTCAATTAGCAAAATTGGACAAACCGGTCGACAAATCACAATGGTTTACGACAACTCCAACCGTTACGGCTTATAATAATCCTACTGCAAATGAAATTGTTTTTCCTGCCGGAATTTTACAGCCTCCTTATTTTGACAATAATGCAGATGATGCGCTTAATTATGGTGGTATCGGAATGGTTATAGGTCACGAAATAACGCATACTTTTGATGACCAAGGCGCTCAATATGACAAAGATGGCAATCTGAAAAACTGGTGGACAAAAGAAGACTATGCACAGTTTAAATCAAGAATACAGCAGGTTATCAATATGTACAGTACTTATACTGTTTTAGGCAATCTACATGTAAATGGCGAAATGACTGTTGGCGAAAATACGGCAGATATTGCCGGAATAGCAGTTGCTTATGATGCTTTTAAAATGACCGAACAAGGAAAAGGAAACGAAAAAATCGACGGTTTTACGCCAGATCAGCGTTTCTTTATTTCGATAGCCAAAATATGGAGAGTAAAAATGAAAGACGAATTCCTGCGTTTGTGGATTAATAATAATCCGCATTCGCCGCCAAATTGGCGTGTGAATGGCCCTCTAATGAATACAACGCCATTTTACGATGCATTTAATGTAAAACCTGGAGATAAAATGTTTTTACCAAAGAAAGACAGAATAACTATTTGGTAATAATTTTGCCAAAGACTTCTCATAAAAAATGCGCAATCCCGAAGATTTTCAGGATTGCGCATTTTTTTTGTTTTGTAAAATTTATGAGCCTTCAATTTTATGATTTAAACTAAAAAAAGCTACAGATTTCTCTCAAATATAAAATGTTTCAGTTCATTTAAATAAATGCATTTTTATGAAGGTGTTTAATTTAAATAATTAAAAAAAGTTTCAAAATGGATAAACCGTAAAAATTTAATATTTGAACAAAGTATATTCGTACAAAGCAAATCGTTCCTAAGAAATAGCATTAATTAAATTAAATATTTCCTAAAATGATTTTTCACAAAAAAGAATTGTTTAGAAAAAGAGATTTATTTTCAATTATAAAATATAAAAAAATTCTTGCGCGAGGATAGACAAAAATCCCAAGTGTCTTTAAATGATTGGGATATTAACTAATTTTTTAAAACTTTATATTATGATAAAAAATATTTTAAAACTAGGCGGAGCTGAAGAATTAACAAAAGAAGAACTAAAAGCAGTAAATGGCGGAGTAACAGAAATTTGCGCTAAAGCACTTGCAAGCGGAGAAGCTATTTTAAAAAATGGACAACCATGTCCGCCAGAATATCCGTTAGCAGGTGGAGGATGTTGCTTTTTAGCTTAAGAATTAATTTTACAAAAAAAATATTTATTGTAAGAGCGAGAAAATTTAAGAGATTACGTACCCCATAAAACGTATCTAAATTTTAAACGAAAAGCATAAACCAAAACTCTTACTTTGTTGATTGTATAATGATATACGATCTTCAAAAAATGATTTATATTTTTTAAGAAGAGAGGAATTTATTTCCTCTCTTTTTAATAATAAAATCTCAAATTTATTTACCTATAGCGTACATGATTCCACCAAGCAAATGCTGCGTAAAAAGAGGATCATTGTAACTTTCAGAACTGTGTCCTAAAGCAGTATAAAATGCTCTTCCGCCATCATATTCGTGATACCACGCCAAAGGATGATTATCGCCATGTTTACCACCTTTATACGAAGATTCATCAATTTTTATAAGCACATTTACGTTTGGGTTTAAATATTTAAAATTGTACCATTCATCTTTTCGTTCCCAAATCGCCGGAAGATGTTTTGTAGATGGATGTTCGTGATTCACAATAATAAGTTTAGCATTTTGCGGTTCAGGATGTCCTTCGAAAATTCCGCCGATCATTTCTGTGTACCAAGACCAGTCTGGTTCGCAGTTTGTAGCCGAATGAATACCCATAAAACCATTCCCTTTTTGTATAAATTTTTGCAAAGCCATTTTTTGATTTTCGCCTAAAACATGCCCTGAGGCGCTTAAAAATATAACAGCTTTGTATTGCTTTAAGTTTTTTGAATTAATTGCCAGAGAGTCTTCAGTAGCATCTACCGTAAAATGATTTTCTTCTCCCAGTTTTTTTATCGCTGCGATTCCGGCAGAAATGCTTTCATGTCTGAAACCGTTAGTTTTAGAAAAAATCAGTACTTTTTTGATTTTATAATTTGAGGTTTGTTCTGTGTTTTTTAAGTGGAAAGAAACCAGAAAATAACTTGTCAGTAAAATTAAGCTGAATAAAAATGATTTTTTTATTGAAAACAGATGGTTCATTTTGGAGATGTTTTATTTTGGGAAGATAGAAAAAAATGTTTCTGACGGGTGTATTTTTTATGTTGAAAAATTTTCATTTTTTTTGGATGTGGAAATTTAATCAATCATGTAAAACAAGGAAAATATTAGCAAAAGCAGGAAGGTTTTTATTATATATTTGCCAGCGATTAATATTTTATTTGTAAAATAATACTAATTCAACTTTTTTTACTCAATCAATTTAATTATGAAATTTAAATTTTATTTAACGTTTACTATTTTAACAATTCTTCAATTAACATTGTCAAATTGTGCAAGTGATGATAACCAAGGGGATACTACAGTACAACCAAAACCAGATCCGGCAGTAGAACCAAAACCAGATACGGAACACACGCTGGATCTTTCATATAAAAAAGTTATAAATGGTAAAGAAATAACACAGCTGATCAAAACAAATGATAATGGATTTATTGGTATTGTTTTCTCTGAAGATTATGAGGTAATTAAATTTGATTCTGAATTTAATATTGTCTGGGATAAAACTTATGGTGGAAGTAAAAATGATTATGCACAGTCAATCCTTCAGGATAAAGATGGTAATTTTTTTGTAATAGGACACTCTGAGTCATCAGATGGAGATGTAACAAACAATTTTGGGAACTTTGATATTTGGCTTTGCAAAATTGATGGCAGCGGTAACCTGCTATGGCAAAAAAATTATGGAGGATCTGGATACGAAGGTATTAATAAAGATCATGCAATGATACAAACAAGTGAAGGTGGATTTATGTTTGTAGGTTATTCTAGCTCTAAAGACCATGATATTACAAATAACCAAGGGGGCATGGACGCTTGGCTAGTAAAAATAAGCGCAATCGGTGTTATTGAAAATCAAAAAAATATCGGCGGAAGCATAGATGATTACGGAATTAAACTAATTAAGGTTAAAAACAATTACGTCATGTCTGTTGGTGCTCAATCAACCGATAAAGATTTTACAGGAAAAGGACAATGGATTTTTGGATTTAGTGAGATTGGAAATTTTATTTGGAAGAAACAACTAAACGATCTGAACGGAGGTACATTGGGATCAACTGAAAGTGGAGACGTTTTAGTAGCAAATAGCAATTTTACAAATTTAAGTTTATACAAATTAGATATTAATACCGGAAATATCAAACAGCAAAAAAGTATTACATTGAATGATCCAAAGAAAAAACAGCCTTCTGCAAATAGAATTATCGAATCTAAAGATAACGGAATAATTGTAATTGGAGATTTAGGATATGGAAATGATGAAGATGCTATGTTATTTAGAGTAGATTCTAATTTTAACTCTGTTGTTTCTAAGTTTACGATTGGTAATGATTACGATAAATCAGCTTCTATAATTCCAGTTGGAAATGATACTTATGTATATCAAATAATTACTCAATCAACAGATTTAGAGTTAAAAAATGATCAAAGTATCGCTTCAATGATTCTTTCTTTAAAAGAAAATTAGAACACATAATAGTGTTTTTGGTTTGTTGTTAAAAAAGTGATATAACTCACAATCGGCAAGTAATTGAAGAAAAGTTGCTTAATTCTGAAATCTTTCAGGATTGAGCAACTTTTTATATTATTCGAAAACTTAGAGGAGCGGGGATTTAAAGATAGTTAAACAAAAAAAGCTCCAGATTTCTCTGAAGCTTTACTTAGTAGCGGGAACAGGACTCGAACCTGTGACCTTCGGGTTATGAGCCCGACGAGCTGCCTACTGCTCTATCCCGCGATGTTTCGGGTGCAAAGATACGCCGATTTTTGAGAATTCCAACGAAAATTTAAAAAAAAGTTTTATTTTCCGTATTAACTTGATATGACTACCTTTGCAAAATAAATATTACGCAAATGTCACATAAAGCAGGTTTTGTAAACATCATCGGAAATCCAAATGTTGGAAAATCGACACTAATGAACGCCTTTGTTGGAGAAAGATTATCAATCATTACTTCAAAAGCGCAAACAACACGTCATAGAATCTTAGGAATCGTAAATGGCGATGATTTCCAACTGGTACTTTCAGACACTCCCGGGATTATAAAACCGGCATACGAAATGCAGGAGTCGATGATGAACTTCGTAAAATCGGCTTTTGAAGATGCTGATATTTTAATCTACATGGTCGAAATAGGAGAGCAGAACTTAAAAGACGAAGATTTCTTCAAGAAAATCTTTTACGCTAAAATTCCCGTTCTGTTATTACTAAACAAAATCGACAACTCAAATCAGGAACAATTAGAAGAGCAGGTTGCTTTTTGGAAAGAAAAAGTACCAAATGCAGAAATTTTCCCAATTTCGGCACTTCAAAATTTTAATGTTCCCGAAGTTTTTGACAGAATTATTCAATTGCTGCCAGAATCTCCGGCTTATTATCCTAAAGATCAATTAACAGATAAACCGGAACGTTTCTTTGTAAATGAAACCATTCGTGAAAAAATCCTTTTAAATTACGCCAAAGAAATTCCATACGCAGTAGAAATTGTAACAGAAGAATTTATAGAAACAGATGATATTATCAGAATCCGTTCTGTAATTATGGTAGAACGCGATACTCAAAAAGGGATTATCATCGGACATAAAGGCGCTGCTCTTAAAAAAGTAGGAACAGATGCACGTGCCGATTTAGAGAAATTCTTCGGAAAACAAATTCACATCGAACTGTATGTAAAAGTGAATAAAAATTGGAGAAGCAACGCCAATATGCTGAAACGATTCGGTTACAATCAGTAATATGTTTTGGGCGTGTCCCTCCGGATTGGGTTATTCGTTTCAAGTCCTCGCAATTCCTTCGTCAGGCTGTGGTCTTTACATCTATCCCTCACGCAGACAGACTAAAATGAAAATTGATTTTTAAAAGAGAATAAATGAAATTTAAAAAACTTGCTTTCATCATACTTTCAGTTTTAGTTTTGAGTTATGCGGGATTAAAAGTAGTAAAGAAAATAAATCTAAATTCAGATTATAAAATAGGACAGCCAATAGATAATTTTAATGGAGTGAATGTCTATTATAATGGAGGAGTTGATCATGTTTCAGGAAGAAATGTTACAAAAGATAATTACAATTTAGGGCTCAAATATCAATGTGTTGAATTTGTAAAACGATATTATTATGAGCATTACAATCATAAAATGCCAGATGCTTATGGTCACGCAAAAGATTTTTTTAATCCTGAAATCAAAGACGGCGAATGGAATTCCAAACGAGGTTTGGTTCAATTTACAAATCCAAGTGAAAAGAAGCCTGAAGTTGGCGATTTAGTGATATTCTCAGGTTCACTATTTAATAGATTTGGGCATGTTGCCATAATTTCTAAAGTTTCCGAAAATGAAATCGAGATTATTCAGCAAAATCCCGGACCTTTTAGCAGTTCCAGAGAAACAATTGCTTTTAAATTTCAAAATGAAAGTTATAAAGTGGATAATGAAAGACTATTAGGCTGGTTAAGAAAAGAGAAATAGTAAAATAAAATGTTCTTGAAACTAAATAAAAGTAGAAAACCTTTTGCGACGCTTCTTTAGAACATACAAGATTACTTCGTCAGTTCGTTGGCGCTCGTGTGAAAAAAATAAAAAGCTTAGGTACTTAGTCCCGATAATTATCGGGATAGCAATTAGCAACTTTTTTTAACTACCTTTGCAAAAAATTTAAATAAGGCATTTTGGATTTATAATTTATTGTGATTTAGTCAAAAACGAAATCTAAAAGTTGAAATCCAGAATCTAAAATTCAAAAAAAATGAATAACATTGTTGCGATAGTAGGAAGACCTAATGTAGGGAAATCAACCCTTTTCAATAGGCTGATACAAAGAAGAGAAGCTATTGTAGATTCAGTATCTGGGGTTACCCGTGATAGAAACTATGGTAAAAGCGAGTGGAACGGAAAAGAGTTTTCCGTCATTGATACCGGAGGATACGTGCGCGGATCCGATGATATATTCGAAGGAGAAATCCGTAAACAGGTAGAACTTGCTATCGACGAAGCCGATGTTATTATTTTTGTTGTAGATGTTGAAGAAGGTATTACACCAATGGATGAAACGGTTGCAAAATTACTTCGTAAAGTAACAAAACCAGTTTTGTTGGCTGTAAATAAGGTAGACAACGCAATGCGCGAAAAAGACGCTGTAGAGTTTTATAATCTTGGTTTAGGAGATTATTATACTTTCGCCAGTATTTCAGGAAGTGGAACGGGAGATTTATTAGACGCTTTAATTGAAGCATTTCCTGAAAAACCAGAACCAGTACAAGTTGCAGAAGAATTACCTCGTTTTGCAGTTGTAGGTCGCCCGAATGCTGGAAAATCGAGTTTTATCAATGCACTTATTGGTCAGGATCGTTACATTGTAACCGATATTGCAGGAACTACTCGTGATGCCATTGATACTAAATTTGACCGTTTTGGTTTCGAATTTAATCTGGTTGATACTGCCGGAATCCGTCGTAAAGCAAAAGTTAAAGAAGATTTAGAGTTTTATTCTGTAATGCGTTCTGTAAGAGCGATTGAGCATGCAGATGTTTGTATATTGGTAATCGATGCCACTCGTGGTTTTGAAGGCCAGGATCAAAGTATTTTTTGGCTTGCAGAGAAAAACCGTAAAGGTGTAGTGATCTTAGTAAACAAATGGGATTTAGTAGAAAAAGATACTATGTCGAGCCGTGATTACGAAGAAAAAATCCGTAAAGAATTAATGCCATTTACAGATGTGCCAATTTTATTCGTTTCGGCTTTAACTAAACAGCGTTTATTAAAAGCATTAGAAGCAACTGTTCAGGTTTTTGAAAGCAGAAAACAAAGAATTCCGACTTCAAAATTCAATGAATATATGCTAAAAGTTATCGAAGCATATCCGCCGCCGGCAATGAAAGGTAAATATGTAAAAATTAAATATTGCATGCAGCTGCCAACTCAAACGCCTCAGTTTGTTTTCTTTGCCAATCTTCCGCAATACGTAAAAGAACCGTACAAGAGATATCTGGAAAATAAAATTCGTGACAATTGGGATTTCTCAGGAGTTCCAATCGATATTTATATCAGAGAAAAATAAGACAAAAGTCCTCAGAAATGGGGACTTTTTTTATAAGTAAAATTTTTAATGGCATGTTATTTGAATAAATGTAAAAAATACAATTAAACCTTTTTGGTTTTTTGTAGTCTAACCATCTAACTAACCAAATTTTTATGACCAGAATTTATTCATTTTTATCGTTTTTCTTCCTTTTTTTATTGAGTGCCAACGCTCAAAACGACATAACCCTGCTCGGAACTATTGTCGATGTTAATACCCAATTGCCTTTAGAAATGGCAACCGTTTATTTTACTACTGTAAAAGATTCTACCGTAATTGAATATGCTACTACAGATAAAAACGGTGCTTTTAGAATGGATATTAAAAAATATGAAAAACCAGTTTTCCTCAAGGTAAGTTATATGGGATATCAAACTTATTTTGAAGAATATAAAGCACTTACAGAAAGTAAAGATTTCGGCAAAATATATTTATTAGAAAATGTCAATGCGCTTAATGATGTTGTAATCAAGTCAGAAGCTGCCCCCATAACCATAAAAAAAGATACTTTAGAATTTAATGCAGCTTCGTATAAAGTCCGTCCGGATTCTAATGTAGAAACTCTTTTGAAACAATTACCCGGATTTGATGTCGACAACGACGGAAAAATTACGGTAAACGGGCGAGAGGTTAATCAGGTTTTGGTAAATGGTAAAACCTTTTTTGATAAAGATGGAGCAATTGCCATCAAAAATTTACCAGCCGATATTATCAAAAAAATACAAGTTTCTGATTTTAAAACTAAAAAAGAAGAACTGGCGAAACAAGAATCGACTTCAGATTTTTCGAGTATTAATATTACCATCGACGAAAAGAAAAACAAAGGGTATTTTGGTAAAGTAATGGGGGGTTATGGAACCGATGATCGTTATGAAGCCAATGTAAACCTGAATTATTTTAATAATAAACAAAAAATAAGTCTGCTGGCTTCTTCAAACAATATTAATTCAACTGGATTTTCGATGGATGATGTTTTTGATAATATGTCAGGAGGAAGAAATAGCAGTGGGAGAGGCGGGAATTCTGGATCGGGCAGCAGCGGAAAAGGAATTACGCAGTCGAATTTAGTTGGTGTAAACTATTCGGATGACTGGACAAAAGATTTGCTTGCAATGGGAAGTTATAATTTCTCAAATACCATTAACAACAACGACAGCAAGTCAAATCAGCTTAGCTTTTTGCCAACTGGAAATATTGTTACCGAAGCAGAATCTAAAACCAGAAATGAAAGCACTGGAAACAACGTTAATTTTGAGTTAGAATACAGAATTGATCCTACAATGCGAATTGTAGTCGCACCAAAATTAAATCAGTCCAGAACAAACAGCAATTCGACTTCATCAAGTTTTTCTGAAGATGAAAACGGAAACGCTTTAAACGAAAGTACAGCAAAATCGTATTCTGAAAGTGATAATTTTAATTTTGGAAACACAATTAACTTCAATAAAACTTTTAAAAAGAAATCCAGAAATTTAAGTTTCGTTTTTACCAATAATAACACAAGCAGTGATTCAAATGGTTTAAATGTGTCTGAAACCATTTTTTATCAGGATAATAAACCAAACGACGAAAGAAATCAAACAACAAAAAAGAAAAACACGAGCGATTCTTATTCTGCAGATATTGAATATACAGAACCGATAACCGATTCACTTCGAGTGAGATTTGGATCTGATTTTGACTGGAATAGCTCGGTGAACGATGAAAAAACGTTTAATTTCGACCCGGCTACACAAGAATATTCTGATTTGAATTTATCTTTAACAAATTATACAAGTTCGGTACAAAACTCGGTTACGCCAAAAGTTGGAGTTACACTTCAAAAAAACAAGTTTACGCTTAATTTAGACAGCAGAACTTCAATCGTAAATTTTGAGAATCATTCATTGTATCTCAATAATGCAACAGATTTAAACAAAAAATATGCATTGCCATTTGCAACAGCAATATTAAGATATAAGTTCAGTCGTTCTAAAAATTTATCATTTAAGTACGATTATTCTAATGCTCTGCCTTCGGCAACACAGTTAATGCCTGTGGTAAATCTTAATAATCCGCTGAATACAATTGTGGGAAATCCTGATTTACATCCGGTTGAAAAAAACAGCATTAATTTTAATTTCAAAAATTATGATTTTCGTTCACGTTCCGGTTACAGTGTATATTTAAAAGGAGATTATTATGATAATGATATTGTATCGACTTCTATTTATGACGACAGCGGAAAAAGAACAACAACGTATGTAAACATTTCAGGAGTTTATAATGCTTCTATTGGAGCAAACTGGAACCAATCGATAAAATCCGGCGCGCATACTTTGCGTTACGGTTTAGGTTTAAATGCCGGTTATACTTTTGATAAGGGATTTACAAATGCGGTTTTGTATAATGCAAAATCAACATCGATAAGTCCAAAAGTATATTTGTCTTACGATTATGGAGAAATTTTGACAATTGCGCCGTCATATAATTTATCATACAACCAATCCAAATATGAAAACTATTCGAGAGATGCGACTTCAAATGTTGTACATCGAATCAATTTGCAGACTACAACGTACTGGCCGGAAAATTTAATTTTCGGAAATGACTTTGGATATACCTATAATTGTAATATTTCTGGCGATTTTAAAAAGGATTTTTATCTGTGGAATACAAGTATTTCATATGGATTTTTAGATAAAAAACTATATGCAAAAGTGAAAGTTTATGACGTGTTAAACCAGAATTTAAGTGCCACCAGAACTATTTCGGCAACCGCAATTCGCGATGAAGAAAATACGGTTTTACGACGTTATGTAATGTTTTCGCTAGCTTATAAAATTGGAAACTTTACAGGATCTGAAAAAGGAGGAAAGAGAAGACCGAGAGAATAGTTTTTTTAAGGTTCAGAGGGCAAAGGGACAAAGAGACAAAGAGACAAAGAGACAAAGGTTCAAAGAAATAGAAAAAAAACCTAGATCAAATTTTTAATTTGATCTAGGTTTTTTTTCTAAAATCTAAAATCTAAAATCTAAAATCTAAAATCTAAAATCTAAAATCTAAAATCTAAAATCTAAAATCTAAAATCTAAAATCTAAAATCTAAAATCTAAAATCTAAAATCTAAAATCTAAAATCTAAAATCTAAAATCTAAAATCTAAAATCTAAAATCTAAAATCTAAAATCTAAAATCTAAAATCTAAAATCTAAAATCTAAAATCTAAAATCTAAAATCTAAAATCTAAAATCAAATCTTACGATCAATTCTATGATAAAAAGTAAAACGAATAATATCGCGATCATAAAAATCTACACCACTTGTACGTCTTTGAAAACTTTTTAGATATCCTAATTCTAGTCCGATATTAGGATTTATATGATATCGAAGTGCCATATAAAGGCGATTTTGATCGAAAGTGTTTCGTTTATTGTCTTTTCCAAAGTTGAACATGACTTCATCAGAAATAGTTCCTTTTAGGCTTCTTTTGTCTTTTTTCCAAAGATCAAAAGTAGATTGTAATCTATAACGAAATCGGTAAGCAAAAGAAAAATCATCAAGTAATTCCGTTTTGGTTGCTTTTTGAATAAAACGCTCTTCCAGCTGAAAACGATTATGGAAAGTGATTTTTGCAATATCATTTATGAGTGTAACATCTTGCTGGATACGATATTCTGGAACCGAAAAATCAGGATCATTATTAGGATCTTGCGTATTGACATTAAAGTAAGCAAAACCTCCGCCCAAATCGACCATTTTTGTTGCCCGATATCGACCTTGAGCTCTTATTACAAATAAATTTTGGTGAACAGGGTTTACAAAACTTCGGTTGTCAAATTCAGAATGAATAGCCCATTTTTCAGTTAAAGGAAAGATATTATAATAACGAATCCAGGTCAGCGTTTGCTGATCCGTTTTCTTTTGTGCCGATAAAAACGGACTTACTAATCCTAAAACAATTACTAATTTGAAAATATTCATTCAACCATTAAATTCAGGCAGCGAATATATGCAAACAAGAATTGATTTGCAGAAGAATAAAATCTGTTTTAAATATTAATTTGTGATTTGATTTTAATCAAAAAAAAAAACGAGACACGTATAAAACGCATCCCGTTAATTTAGTTTTTAGTTTTAATTTTTAATTCTCAATTTTTAATTGATCATTATAAGCTGTATTTTAATGTAATACCGTAAGTTCTTTGATCTCCCAAAACACCTGCATATTGTCCGGCATTTCCTCCTGCAGGCAATAATTGCTCATAGTAATCTTTGTTCAAAAGGTTACGTCCCCAGAAGTGAACGGATAAACCTTGTGTTGCACGGAAACCTAAACGAGCATTAAAAATCGCATATCCCTGAACAACTAAATATTTTGAAGCAGAAGGGCTTGATGAAAATTCAGAACGAGCGTAAGAATCTACAGCAAGAAAAACTTTTCCAGCGTTTCCAAAGAATTTGGCATATTCAGAAAGTTCTCCACCCAAAGATCCAGCCCATCTTGAAGCACCCGGAAGAGCAGATCCCGAAACATCTTTGAAAGATACCGGAGCTCCAGTCTCTTCTAAAGGGAGCGGCGCGTTAGTGAATTTTTCATAAATAGCATCAGTATAAGTTACGGCACCGTTTATAGTTAAATTTGGACTTATAACAAAGCTTCCATCTACTTCAACACCTTGTACACGTACTTTATCAGCATTTGCAAGATAACCACGGTTTACACCCAGTTCAGCTGCCTGAACGTTAGTTTGGAAATCTTTAATATCTGTTTTAAATAAAGCAACGTTAAAGATTGAGTTTCTGAAAGGAGAAGTTTTTACTCCAACTTCATAATGATATACTTTTTCTGGTCTAATAACCGCAAGATCTAATAAAGGCGCACCTTTAGAATCAGTTGGAAGTCCCGCAACGTTTACACCAACCGGTTTGTAGCTTTTTGCAAAAGTTCCGTAAGCATTGATTTTGTCAGAAGCTTTAACCGTAACTGTAATATTTCCAGAAAAGTCAGTATTATCAGTGCTTGAATCAAATGCCTGATCAGAATAAACCAGTTTTTTCAAAGCCAATAATTGTGGGTCAGTTGTTTGTAAACCTCCGTATGTTGTACGTGCATAGTGTGCATCTTTTTTATCGAAGTTGTATCTTAAACCTGGTAAAACGTGTAACCAATCTGTAATTGCCCAGTCAATTTGTCCAAATACGGCAGCACTCGAAGCTCTGATTCTTGCATCCGTTTTAATTCCGTATCCTTCAAATAAACCTGGAGTTTTCCATAAATTACTTGTTGTACTTTGAGAAAATCTCCATTGAGCATTTCCTGATTCTTCAGTTCCGTCAGTTTGTGATGTTTGATCGATAAAGAATACTCCGGCAACACCGCTTATTTTAGACGTAAGCTGTCCTGCATAACGAACCTCCTGAGTAATCTGCGTTTGTCTTGTTGGGTTTTGTGATTTTGCCAATACTTGTAAACCTGTAAAATCTCTGTCATTTGACGGATCCCAGTTCCAGAAGCGCCATGCCGTTGTAGAAGTAAGTGTTCCACCTCCAATTTTTGTATCCACATTTAAAGAGAAACCTCCCATATCCTGATTAGAACGCCAAGGTGTATCCTGATCTATTTTACGATCAAAAGCATTTTGACTTGGCAACTGATAATTTAAATCGGCAATAATAGCATTAAACTGACGGTAAGCTGCTCTTTGCGTTGGCGCAACACCAGCAACAACCTGTGCATATCCGTCAGGGCGCTGTGTTGTAATATCAGCCGCAAAAATAACATTAGTATTTACGGTAGGAGTCCAAAGTAATTGTCCTCTAATTCCTTGGTTGCTTAACGTATTTGTAGGTCTTCCAGTTACCACATTGTCAATTAAACCGTCACGAGATGTACCTGAGAAAGATATTCTACCTGCTACTTTTTTACCTAAAGCACCAGTTAAAGAAGCTTTAGCCTGAAGGAAAGAATAATTTCCATAGCTAACTTCAAAATCAGCACCAGAAGTAAAACTAGGTTTACGGGTTGTAATGTTAAATGCTCCTGAAGTAGTATTTTTTCCAAATAAAGATCCTTGCGGGCCACGTAAAACCTCAATTTGTTCTACATCTATAAAATCAAGAGTAGTGGCAGCCGGACGAGCGTAATAAACTCCATCAACATAAAAACCAACACCCGGGTCAATTCCGTCATTAGTTAATCCGAAAGGCGAACCTAAACTACGAATATTGATTCCTGTATTTCTTGGGTTAGAAGAATAAAGCTGTACAGAAGGAACCAATTCTTTAATACGGTTAACGTTAAAAGCTCCTGTTTGCTCTGCTTGTTTTCCTGTAATTACAGAAATAGCAATTGGCACATCCTGAACTTTTTCAATTCTTCGTCTTGAAGAAACAACAACTTCAATAAGCTCGTTTTCTTCTTTAAGAGCCACCTGAATAGGGTTTACAGGAATAGAAGTTAGTTCAATTTCAGCGGTTGTATATCCTACATATTGAACTAAAAGGGTTAGTGGAAGTCTTCCGTTTGAATCGATTGTAAATTTACCGCTGTTATCTGTAAGAGCGCTGTAAGTTGTTCCTTTAATTACTACGTTAACAGCTTCTAATGGAATATTTTCGCTTGTTGTAACTACACCTTCAATATTTTGTGCGAATGAAATAGAGAATGTAAAAAAGAATAAAATTGTAATGATATTTTGTATAGATGTTTTCATTTTTATATTAAGTATATGTGATTAGTAGAATTTAAAATAAATTTTTTTTAAATCAACATATACACATACAAAATGAATTGCTATTGTCAGCTGTAAATCGCTTGTTTTTATTTACGTTTAAAAAATTTGTTACACCTGATGAACTAGAATGTACTTTCATGAGTTAGAATTTTGTAAATGGTTTGTTAATTATTTTTGGCAAATATATACATAAATTCTATCGATTTACTAGGAATTAGAAAATATTTTTTTATTTATTTACTAATGAGGCGATTGTGATGCCTTCCATAGCCTTCAAAGTTTTGTCTCTAATGAGCATCAAACCGTGACGCAGGTTGCATTCAGACTCGGTTTTGCAATCAGAGCAAGGCTCGTAAAAATTTAAAGAAGCGCATGGCAAAAGTGCAATTGCACCGTCAAATAATCGGTGAATTTCTGCCAAAGTGATGTCATTTTTTGATTTAATTAGATAATATCCGCCAAATTTTCCCTGCTTACTGCTCACAAAACGACCTCGTTTTAGATCTAATAAAATCTGTTCTAAAAACTTTTTCGGAATATTAGCACCATCAGCAATTTCCACAGTTCTGGAAATGTGATTTTCATCTTGTTCTGCTAAATAAAGTAAGGCCTTAAGGGCGTATTTTGCTTTATGTGATAACATCTATAATATGTATTATTTTTTACAAACTTCGGTTATTAATTCTTTTGCGGGCAAATAACCTAGGTTAAGAGCTGCTTTAAGATCAGAGCAATAATCTTTTTTTATTTTGAAATTAATATAATATAAAGCTCTGTTGTAATATCCCTCTGGATTTTTTGGAGCTAAAGCTACAGCTGTATCAAAATCATTTAGGGCATCTTTAGCATTTATCATAGCTTTAGAAACTGCTCTATTTTGAAAGCATTCTGCAGATTTTGGATTTGCTTTTATTACTTTGTCAAAATCAAGTATTGCTTCTTTGTGTAAATTTAGTTCTTTTTCTATTAATCCCCTATTTTCATATGCGAGAATATATTCTGGATTAATTTTTATACAATGTGAATAATCATCTAACGCTCCATTTAAATCACCAATCTTTGATTTTGAATATGCTCTGTTAAAATAAGCTTTATATGAATTTTTATCTATGGAAATAGATTGTGAGAAATCATCGATAGCATCTTTATAATCTTTTAATTTAATATATAAATTTCCACGACTAAAATAAGTTTTAAAGTCATTTGGATTTAAAGATAATGATTTATTATAGTCAGAAAGGGCTTCAGAATAATTGCCGAGGTCATAATTATAATATCCTCTATAGTAATAATTATCGACATCAGGGAATTTTTGTATTAAGCTATCCAGTACTTTTAAATTTTTAGTGTTTTCTATTTTTTCATTGTCAAAAAACTCTTGAGAATAACAAGACAAACAACAGCTAAAAATGAATAAAAAGAGATTAATTTTCATAGATGATTTTAAAACAAAACTAAAAAAAATAAAACAAAATAACTCTACCAACTTCCACTAGATCCTCCACCTGAGAACCCGCCTCCGCCAAATCCTCCACCAAAGCCGCCTCCGCCAGATGATCCACCGCCGAAACCTCCAAAACCGCCGCCGCTGCTTCTGCCAAGACTGCTTAAAAGAATTACATCCATTAAACTTGGACCGCCGCCACTGCTGCCAGAATTTCCGCCGCCTCTTTTGCCTCGGGAAAGTAAAATTAAAACAATCACTACAATAATGATAAACGGAAGAACAGGAAAATCTTTTCCTTTAGATTGTTTTCGTTCTCCTTTATATTTTCCTTTAAAAACATCAAAAAGGGCATCTGTTCCTTTGTCAAGTCCGTTATAATAACTTCCGGCTTTAAATTCTGGAATAATGATATTTCTAATAATTTCTCCACCAATTCCAGCCGTTAAACGATCTTCTAAACCGTAACCAGGATTAATGGCAATTTTTCTTTCGTTTTTGGCAAGTAGAATAATGACACCATTATCATCTTTTGCAGTTCCTCCAACTCCCCATTTTTGTCCCCAATTTGTAGCAAGAATATTAATGTTTTCGTTTTGAAGACTTTCTATAGTAATTACAACAATTTGTGTCGTAGTAGAATCAGAATAACGAATTAGTTTTTCTTCTAATTGTGCTTTTTCAGAAGCACTTAAAACATTAGCATAATCGTAAACTGAGGTTTGTTTGCTTGGAATTTCAGGAATTTTAAATTGAGCAAAAATACAGTTGACAGTAAAAAAAGCGACAAACAAAAAAGTAAACTGAAAAATTCTATTGGAATTTGAGATTTGGTTTTTGAAATTTTTCATCATTTATCCTTTTGAAATTTCGTTAGATAATTCGTTAATATCGTCTTCCTGAGATGGGAAATATTTTTTTAGCTGTTCGCCGGCATTCAAAATACCATCAACAATTCCCTGCTTAAAATTTCCTGATTTAAAGTGATTTACCATGACATCTTTGGTGCAATCCCAAAAATCATCAGCAACAAGATCATTAATTCCTTTGTCGCCGCAAATCACGAAGTTTTTATCATCAACTGCAAAATAAAGCAAAACACCATTTTTTAGTTTGGTTTCATCCATTCGCAATTCATGAAAAACTTCTAAAGCTCTATCATAATGAGCTTTAGAAGTAGTTTTTTCTATATGAACTCTAATTTCGCCAGAAGTATTATTTTCGGCCGTACGAATAGCTTCAACAATTTCCTGCTCTTCTTCTTTGGTTAAAAAATCTTCTACTTTTGACATGTCGATAATTTTAGAGTTTAGATTTTAGAATTTAGATTTTTTCTAAAAGTATTGAATTCTTTAGAATTTTACTTCAACTGGTTTATCAGCACCCGTAGAAGCTTCAAAGTATGGTTTTTCTTTGTATTCGCTCAAGAACCAGTTGTTTGGAATTTTTAAAACATATCCGTTGTATGTTTGTACCGATTCGTTGAAACGAGTTCTTGCTGTTAAAATTTGGTTTTCTGTACTTGCTAATTCATCTTGTAATTTCAAGAAGTTTTCATTAGCTTTTAAAGTTGGATACTGCTCAACAGAAACTAATAATTTTGATAATGATGAAGTTACACCACTTTGTGCCTGGTTGAATTGTGCCAGTTGCTCAGGAGTTACATTACTTGGGTCAATAGTTACAGAAGTAGCTTTTGCACGAGCTTCAATTACAGCTGTTAAAGTTGATTTTTCAAAATCAGCAGCACCTTTTACAGTGTTTACTAAATTCCCGATAAGGTCATTACGTCTTTGGTAAGCCGTTTGAACATTTCCCCATTCTTTATTTACAGCCTGACTGTGCTGTAAAGCAGTATTTTTAATTCCAATCGACCAAAATGCGATAATAGCGATAAATACAATAATAAGCCCTACAGGGATTAACCACTTTTTCATATTTGTTTTGATTTAAGTTTATTTCTATTTTTAATTACAATTCGTTTTTGATATCGTTTAATTGTGTTTTGATGGTCTCTAATTTACGTATTATTTCGAATTTATCTAACGTTTTCTTCTGACCTTCTTTTAGATGCGTTTTGGCTCCTTCAAGTGTAAAACCTCTTTCTTTTACCAAATGATAAATCAGTTGCAGGTTGGTTACATCTTCGGGCGTAAACATTCTGTTGCCTTTGGCGTTCTTTTTGGGTTTTAGAATGTCAAATTCGCTGTCCCAAAATCGTATCAAGGATGCATTGACATTAAAGGCTTTGGCTACTTCGCCAATGCTGTAATATCTTTTATCTTTTGAAAGCTCAATATGCATGTGTTTTTGTTTCTAATTTATTTCAAAAATACTACTTTTTGTAGTATTAATCTAATGATTGATTTTCCTGATTTGCCATTTGAGAAATTGCCACATATTCTGCAGCTGATATATTTCCGTAATAGAAATTAAGCGGATTTACCACTTTTCCATCTTTATGAACTTCATAATGACAATGCGGACCTTCAGATCTTCCTGTACTTCCTACGTAACCAATTACGTCACCGCGTTTGACATGTTGTCCGGGTCTGCAGTTGTATTTGCTTAAATGCGCGTACAAACTCTCATATCCAAAACCGTGCCTGATCACGACATGATTCCCAAAGCCCGATGCGGTGTTGTCAGCTCGTGCCACAATGCCATCTCCGGTGGCATAAACCGGTGCACCTGTGTTGGCTGTAAAATCCATTCCGTTGTGCATTTTTCGCACTTTCGTGAAAGGATCAATTCTGTATCCAAAACCAGAAGCAACCCGTTTTAAATTTTCATTTCGAACAGGCTGTATTGCCGGAATCGCTGATAACAGACTTTTTTTGGCTCCGGCTAATTTTAATATTTCATCCAGCGATTTAGACTGAATGGCTAATTGTTTCGAAAGTTTATCAATGCGTTTTGTGGTGTTTAAAACCAATTGCGAGTTGTTGTAACCTTCTAATGTTTTATATCGGTCAGGATTTCTAAAACCTGCTTTTCTAATTGAATCCGGAATTTCTGCCTTATTAAAATAAATTCTGTAAATATTATTGTCACGTTCTTCTAAAGCATCTGCAGCATCATCAATCTCATCTAGTTTTTTATTTAAAATGGCATATTGCAGTTTTAAATTTTCTATTTCACGTGCCTGTAAACGATCTTTAGGAGTTTCAAAATAAGGCGTATTAATTAAAAGAACGAAAACTAAAAAACCAAATAATGCCGAGGCTAGTAAAAACAGTAATGCGTAACCTATTTTTATTCTTTTTCTGGTTTTTATTTTTGTATAAGCCAGATTTTCTGAGTCGTAATAATATTTTACTTTCGCCATATTTTAAAATACGCTATTTTTGCTCCCTGTAAAATAAGTTAGACGAACAAAACGATTAATTGTTTCATTTGTCTGTGGCTTTTTTTACAAGAATTAATGATTAGATATTGGGGCTATTTTATCATTAGATAATGCGCAAAATAGGTAATTTATTGTTTAAAACAGAAGTTTTTTAAATTAAATTCAGGCATTATCAAATTGAGAATTACTTAATTATCTAATTTTCAAATTGACACATTTGTAAACAGACACATTTTTCTAATTTTAATATGAAATCACAAGACGTACGTAAACAATTTTTAGACTTTTTTAAAAGCAATGGACACTTAATTGTTCCATCGGCTCCTATCGTTCTTAAAGACGATCCAACCCTAATGTTCAATAATTCTGGAATGGCCCAGTTTAAAGAATTTTTCTTAGGGAACGGAACTCCAAAAAGTCCTAGAATAGCCGATACGCAAAAATGTCTTCGTGTTTCGGGAAAACATAATGATCTTGAAGATGTAGGTTTTGATACGTATCATCATACTATGTTTGAGATGCTTGGAAACTGGTCATTTGGTGATTATTTCAAAAAAGAAGCAATCAACTGGGCTTGGCAGCTTTTGACAGAAGTGTATAAAATTCCAAAAGAAAATCTTTATGTTTCTGTTTTTGAAGGGAGTAAAGAAGATAATGTTCCTTTTGACCAAGAAGCTTGGGATATCTGGAAAACATTAATTGACGAAGACCGAATTATTCTTGGTAATAAAAAAGATAATTTCTGGGAAATGGGAGATCAGGGACCATGCGGACCTTGTTCTGAAATTCACGTTGATTTACGTCCGGAAGCTGAAAAAGCTCTTGTTACAGGAAAAAGTTTGGTAAACAATGATCATCCGCAAGTTGTTGAAATCTGGAATAATGTATTCATGGAATTCAACCGTAAAGCTGATGGATCTCTTGAAAAACTTCCTGCACAGCACGTTGATACCGGAATGGGATTTGAGCGTTTATGTATGGCGTTACAAGGAAAAACATCAAATTATGATACAGATGTTTTTACACCGCTTATTGAAAAAGTAGAACAAATTACAGGTTTAAAATATACATCTGACGAGGTTAAAAATATCTCAGAAGAACAAAGTAAAACTAATATTGCAATTCGTGTTGTTGTAGATCACGTTCGTGCGGTTGCTTTTGCCATTGCTGACGGACAATTGCCATCAAACACTGGGGCTGGATATGTTATTCGTAGAATTTTGCGTCGTGCAATTCGTTACGGATTTACATTCTTAAATACAAAAGAGCCTTTTATCAATAAATTGGTAGAAGTTTTAGCAAATCAAATGGGAGAATTTTTTCCTGAAATTAAATCGCAGCAGCAATTAGTAAATAATGTAATCCGTGAAGAAGAAGCTTCTTTCTTAAGAACTTTAGAACAGGGATTACAATTGTTAGAAAATGTTGTAGCTGAAACTAGTGGAAAAGAAGTTTCAGGAGCAAAGGTTTTTGAATTGTATGATACATTTGGTTTCCCAAAAGATTTAACTGCTTTAATTCTAAAAGAAAAAGGTTTCTCTTATAATGAAGCTGAATTTGAAGTTGAATTGCAAAAACAGAAAACACGTTCTCGTGCAGCTTCTGAAGTTTCAACAGAAGACTGGAATGTTTTGATTCCCGGAAATGTAGAAACATTTGTGGGCTATGATAAAACAGAAAACGAAGTAAAAATTACTCGCATCAGAAAAGTTGATTCTAAAAAAGATGGTATTTTGTACCAAATCGTTTTAGATAATACACCTTTTTATCCAGAAGGTGGAGGACAAGTTGGAGATAAAGGAACATTGGTTTCTGCAAACGAAACAATTGAAATTATCGATACCAAAAAAGAGAATAATTTGATTTTGCATTTTGCAAAACAGCTTCCTGAAAACGTAGAAGCAGGTTTTGTGGCAAAAGTAAATACAGATTTAAGAACATCGACTTCAAAAAATCACTCTGCTACGCATTTAATGCATTTGGCTTTGAGAAACATTTTAGGAACGCATGTTGAACAAAAAGGATCATTGGTAAACCCGAATTACCTGCGTTTTGACTTTTCTCATTTCAGTAAAGTTTCTGATGAAGAAATTAAACAAGTTGAAGCTTTTGTAAATGCTCAGATTGAAGCACAATTACAGTTGGTTGAACACAGAAATATTCCAATTCAGGAAGCATTAGATAAAGGCGCAATGGCTTTATTTGGTGAGAAATACGGCGATAATGTTCGCATGATTGAGTTTGGAGAAAGCCGAGAATTATGTGGAGGTATTCACGTAAAAAATACAGCTGATATCTGGCATTTCAAAATTATTTCTGAAGGTGCTGTTGCAGCTGGAATTCGTCGTATTGAAGCAATTACTGGCGATGCGGTGAAAAACTTCTATCTAAACCAGGAAAATACATTGGCAGAGATAAAAGAAACACTTAAAAATCCACAGGATATTTTAAAATCGGTTGCTTCACTTCAGGATGATAATGCTAAGTTGAAAAAACAAGTAGAGCAGTTACTGAAAGAAAAAGTAGGTTCGTTAAAAACGGAATTAGAGAAAGATTTCCAAGAAGTAAACGGAGTAAATTTCCTTGCAAAACAAGTAGATTTAAGCATGGCTTCTACAAAAGATTTAGCTCAGGCTTTAGGAAGTTCTAAACCAGATTCGTTTGTGTTTTTAGCTTCTGTAGAAGATGGTCAGCCAAATATTCACTGTTATATTACTAAAGAATTGGTTGCGAGTAAAGGTTTAAATTCTAATGCTGTAATTAAAGAATTAGGTAAATATATTGAAGGAAATGGAGGAGGACAGCCTTTCTTCGCTTCTGGAAAAGGTAAAAATGCAAACGGAATTGCTGAGGCTTTGGCTCACGCAGTTGAGTTTATACAGTAGTTTTTTTAATCTCGCAAAGACGCAGAGTCGCAAAGTTTTTTTAAGCTTTGCGACTTTTTTTTTGTTTTATAATTTTAATTTTGTAAGTTTTTACTTTAAATTATTAAATATGACTGAAAATGAAATTTCGGCTATAGTAGTTGATACTTGTTATAAAATACACGTCAAACTCGGTCCAGGTTTATTAGAATCAGTTTATGAAGCTATTTTGTATCATGAATTGACAAAGAGAGGATTGAGTGTAGAAAGACAAAAAACGTTACCTGTTATTTGGGATCAAATAAACTTAGATATTGGCTTTAGAGCAGATTTGATAGTTGAAAACAAAGTAATTCTAGAAATTAAATCAATTGAACAACTAACAGATGTTCATGCGAAACAAGTTTTAACTTATTTAAAAATAACAAAAATGAAATTGGGTCTACTTATAAATTTTAATGTGCCAATAATTAAGTTTGGTATAAAAAGAGTAGTTTCAAATCTTTATTAAAAACTTAGAATAAAAAAGTCGCAAAGCTTATAAAAATAAAACTTTGCGACTCTGCGACTTTGCGAGATTCTTTATGTGTACTTATTTACGTTCTCCAATCTGCTGGCGCCACATCGCATAATACAATCCTTTTTCAACAATTAAATCTTCATGTTTACCTTGTTCGATGATTTTACCTTGTTCCAGAACAAATATTCTGTCAGCGTGCATTACAGTAGATAATCTATGAGCGATTAAAACCGTGATTCTGTTTTTATCTGAAATATTTCGAATCGTATCGTTGATTTCTTCTTCTGTAATCGAGTCTAATGCAGAAGTTGCTTCGTCGAAGATTAATAAATTCGGATTTCTTAAAATGGCTCTTGCGATAGATAAACGTTGTTTTTCTCCACCTGAAACTTTAATTCCGCCTTCGCCAATTGTGGTGTTTAAACCATCTTCGGCACGTTTAAGAAGTTTATCGCAGCTCGCACGTTTTAAAGCATCATATAACTCTTCATCAGTTGCATTTGGTTTTACAAACAATAAATTTTCACGGATTGTTCCGGAGAATAACTGTGCATCCTGAGTAACAAAACCTAATTGTTTTCTAAGATCCAGTAAATCTATTTCTGTAGAGTCAATATCGTTGTATAAAATTTCTCCTTCTGCGGGAGTATACAAACCAACTAAAAGTTTTACCAAAGTCGTTTTCCCGGAACCAGAAGGCCCGACAAAGGCAACGGTTTGTCCTTGTTTGATTTCAAAATTAATATTTTCAACAGCTTTAAATTTAGCTGTTTTATGCTGGAAACTAACATTCGAAAAAAGTAATTTCTGAATTGCACCAACGTGTTTTGGCGTTTTTGGACGAAATTCTTTTGGAGCATTCAAAAGGTTTTTGAAATTCTCCATAGAAACTTTCGTTTCATTCAAAGCAATAATAAAATTTCCTAATTCCTGTAAAGGTCCAAAAATAAAGAAAGTAAAAAATACCATTGTCAATAAATCTCCAACGATAATTTTTCCGCCAAATAAGAAGTAATAAAGAGCAAAAACAACACAGGTTCTTAAAAAGTGAACCGTTGTTCCCTGAATGAAGCTTAAACTTCTGATAAAACGAATTTTTTCTAATTCTAACTGTAGGATTTTAAACGTATTTAAATTCAAACGTTTTTCTTCCTGATATGTCAAACCAAGACTTTTTACAAGTTCAATATTTCGTAGACTCTCAGTTGTAGAACCCGCCAGTGCATTGGTCTGGTTAACGATTTTTCGAGAAACAATCTTGATCTTTTTTCCTAAATATAAACTCACCAAAGCAATAATTGGTGCTGTAATCAGGAAAATAATTGAGATCCTCAAATCAATTCGGGCAACGTAAACAATTACGAATATAAATCCGATGATAGTCTGAAAGATTAAAGAAATGGATAGCGTTATTAATTTTTCAGAATCAATTCTCACTTTCGTCAGTTTGCTTAAAGTTTCACCACTTCGCTGATCTTCGAATTCTGCGTAAGGAAGATCAAGAGATTTTTTAATTCCATCGGTATACATTTGTGCACCGGTTCTTTGAATAACAACATTGGTAAAATAATCCTGAAAATTTTTGGTAATTCTTGAAACCATTGCTGCGCCAAGAGAAAGACCAAGCCAGAAAGATAAAGATTTAATAAAGCCAGTTACGTTTCCGTCATATTTGTGCAGACCAACTCCGCAATCCTGCATAAGTTTTCCGGTAATAACAGAGTCTGACAAGCTGAAACAAATGTTGATAGTAGCCATAATCAAAGCAAAAAACAGTAAAAGTTTATGTTTGATTATATAGGTATATAGTAATTTCATATAAGTATAATAAAAAAATGGAAGATGCAAAAGTAAGCAAATGTTTTAGTTTGTGAAGTTGATTTTTGTTATTAAAAATGTAAATTTTTTGCTTAGGGTGAAGTGTCTTAAAAAAATAAAAATCCGGTATATTTAAAAATGTACCGGATTTTTGAAAGTTTTAAAATATAACTTTAATTATATTTTTCCGTTTTTAGAAGACCATTTTACAATGCCATTTTGAATAAGTTCCAGATTTCCATTATCCTGTAAATGAAGTTGTGCTCCGCTGACTTTAGAAACGTGATTTCTCCATACAACTTCCGTCATTAAAAAACCGTCCGGAAGTGAACCGGAAATTATAATTTCTCCACTGCTTTTTTGAAAAAAGCACATAGCATTATTATAAATTGGAGCTCCCACTGACCATACTTTTTGATTGTTTGTGCTGTCGAGAATAAATAAGCAGCCCGAATCAAATTCTAAAGAATATCGACCATTAGGAGATTTTATGCATTTTCGATAAGCGGCTATATCAATTCTTTCTCCGGTTTCTATAATCGATCTTACAGGAAATGGATACCACTTTGTAATTGATTCTTTATCTGTTTTTGATAAAACGCTCATTTGGTACACAGCAACTCGGTCAGTTGTGAGATATGCTGGGACATAATAATGCATAATAGAGAGCGGATCATATTGACTATAATTGGTTACACTTGGTTTATTAATTATTTGCCTGTCTACTTCTTCTTTCGATAAATCCATTAAGTCATAATAGTAGCTGTATACTTTTGGTAAATCCCATTTAATGTTTGTATCAGGATTTGTCATTTCATGTTTAAGACCTAAAGCATGCCCAAACTCATGTAATATAGTTCTTTTTGAACTTTCTGTATCGGTAATAGCTCCTAAGCGCATTGTAGGCGTATTTTGAACAGTAGTATAAAGCGGACTGGGATACATTATTATAGATCCTAATTGAGACCAGGCTCCGGGGTTTCCCATATTTATAGCAATTTTAATATGAGCGTCTTGTTCTTTAGAAACATATTCAAATTTAAGATTTGCATAAATAGTCCACTCATCAGCATATTTTTTTACTATTTCCTGTTCAGCTGCAGTTCCGTCCAAAAATTTGATTTTTATAGTTTGGCCTGTTTCCCAGCGAGGTGAATTTATGATTACTGATCCGGGTTTCGGAATTGAAGTATTCTTTATGAAATCAAAAGTGCATACTATATTTTCAGGTGAAAGCGATTTTGAGTTATTGCCTTCATCAGAGTTACAAGATGATAAAACCAGGATCATACTATTTAACAAAAAGAGTATTTTTTTCATAATTCATAATTAGAGAATACAATTTTAAGTTAAAAAAAAGTAAGACAATACATCTTGTTTGTAAGTATGTCTTATTCTGATATAATTAAAACTTTTAGTGGAAAAACATTTTTATGAAAATGTTTCCTTCCCGCTTAGAACTTAAAAAGAGTAATTATGATGTTATTAGTATTTCTAAATATGAATACAATACAAATAAAAATGCATTTGCGAACATTGCAGTTTTACATTATTGCCACATCGGTTTTTTTTAGATAATGCAATCATAAACTTTAAGAAAAGAGCTAGGTATTTATACGGTACTCTTCAATTTTATTCATTTTTGTTTTAAAGTGCTATAATTTACTTACAACTTTGGTTTTTAGATATTTGTATTTTTCAAAAGTGAAATAAAATTGTCATGTATCCACAATAAGTTTTTTTTGTAATAAAATAGGTTAAAAATTAGTTGGAAAATAAATAATGTTTCAATTACATTTATTCTGAACTATTAATATTTTAATCCAAAAAAATGAAAAAACTTTTACTTCTTTTCGGAGCTTTAGCTCTTACTTTAGCATCTTGTTCCAGCGATGATAATTCTTCGGATTCTGTTTTACTTAAGAAAGTTATTTTGACTGGAGAAGGCGGAAAAACCACAGTAAACTATACATACGATGGAAATAAAATCGTAAGTATTGTTGATGATACTAAAGAAATCAATATGCATTATACCTATACAGGAGATCTAATTACTAAACTAGAATTTAGACTTCCTGATGGTTCTGTAGAGCAGACAAACACATATACATATGGAACAGATGGAAAATTAGCCACTTTTTTAAGAGTTGAGTTAGATGACGATCAATTAAGAGGACATAAAGAAGTTTATACTTATAATGCAGATGGAACAATTTCAGTGAAATTGTATAGTGGAGATGACAAAACTCAAACTCTTGAATCTGATACATCTATAATTAAATTCGTTAATGGTGAAGTAAGTGAAATAACAAGTACAAATTCTCCAGATCATAAATATACATATGATTCTAAAAACAATGCAGCGAAAAATGTTTTAGGTCTTGATAAAATTGCTTTTGTTGATGGTGAAGGAGTAGGAGTTTTTCACAATGAACTTTCTGATATTTCAGAAGGAGAAACGTGGTCGACTTATACATATACTTATAATGCAGACGGATACCCTCAAACAAGTGTAGATGATACGGAAGGACTTCATTATACTTCAGAATATTTCTACTAACTAAAATAAATTACAATTGTTAATCAAAAGTCAGGAGCAAAAACTTCTGGCTTTTTTGTTTTTGAAAAATAACCGAAATTTACAAAAAAACAATTTCATGCAATTCAGAACCCAAATTCCGATTTCAAAAAGTAATAACCCAATCGACTATAGTTCGAAAATACTTTCTGTAGGGTCTTGTTTTGCAGAAAATATGGCGGAGAAATTTGACTATTTTAAGTTCCAAAATGAAACGAATCCGTTTGGAATAATATTTAATCCGGTTTCAATTGAAAAATTATTTGGCAGAGTTTGTAAAGAAGAATGGTTTCAGGAAAAAGATGTTTTTTTTCATAATGAACGCTGGCATAGTTTTGAAGTTCATTCAGATTTAAGCAATGCTGACCGACAAGAATTATTGGAAACGCTTAATAAAGCCATTTCAGAAACAAATAAAAAAATCAAAGAAGCAACACATATCATTATCACTTTTGGGACTTCATGGATCTATAGAAATTTACAAAGTGCTGAAGTCGCTGCCAATTGTCACAAAGTTCCTCAAAAGCAATTCTCAAAAGAATTATTACCAATTGAAGTAATTCAAAAAAGTATTCAAAATACAATAGATTTAATTCAGACTTTAAATCCAAACATAAATTTCATTTTCACGATTTCTCCCGTTCGTCATATAAAAGACGGTTTTGTAGAAAATCAATTAAGCAAATCACATCTATTTTCAGCATTACATCAAGTAATAAAAACTCATAATTCAAAACTTATAACTCATAATTACTTTCCCTCATACGAAATCATGATGGACGAACTTCGTGATTATCGTTTTTACAATGAAGATATGCTGCATCCTAACCAAATTGCGATTGATTATATCTGGAAATTGTTCAGTGAAAATTACATTTCACAGGAAAGCATTTCAACAATGCAGGAAGTAGACGAAATACAAAAAAGTCTGCGTCACAGAAGTTTCAATCCAGAATCTGAACAGCACCAAAAATTCTTAGCCAAACTTCAGCAGAAAATAAATCTTTTAGGAGAAAAATTACCCCACATTAAATTCTAAAATTCCTTCGATATTGGTTTTGTCTTATTTATAAAACGATAGCTTTGCGAACTTTCTTCCATAACATCTTAAAATAAACTTCGCATTTACTTTTAGAAAATCTTAGCGCACTTTGCGTTATAAATCATCTCAAAAACACGAAATAAATAAAGTAAGAAATTAACTATTTAACAGTGTAATTTTAGAATATTTCCCAATAATTATGTAAATTGTTAAGGGTTTAAATTTTACATTTTTGTAAGATGTGTAACCCTGCTTTTTTCAGAAGCAATTAAATCCTGTATTTTATTGACCTATGAATAAGAAAACCATTCATTACGTAAAAAAAACACTTCGTGTACTGTTATGGTGCGTGGTTTCTATAGTTGCACTTTTATTACTTTTTGTTATATTAATTCAGGTTCCGTCAGTTCAGAATTTCGCCAAAGACAAAGCGATAACCTATCTTCATAAAAAAATAAAAACCAAAGTTACTTTAAACAGAATTGCCATAAAATTCCCAAAAGATGTAGTTCTGGAAGGTTTTTATTTTGAAGACCAAAAAAAAGATACACTACTGGCCGGTAATCGTTTAGAAGTAGATGTTGACCTTTTTAAACTCGTAAGCAGCGAACTCGAAATCAATTCTGTAAAACTTGAAAACGTAAAAGCCAATATTTCCAGAAATAAAGAAGGTGTTTTCAATTTCGATTATATTATAAAAGCATTCGAATCAAAAGAACCAAAAGTTGAAGATCCCGATGCTAAACCATTTAAAATATCAGTTGTAAAAGTAAATCTGGATAACGTTAAATTCAATTTTAAAGACGATTATTCTAAAAATGACATTGCCGTTAAACTGACTCATTTTGATACCAAATTCAATAAATTCGATTTGGATAAAATGGATTTTGATATTCCGAATATTAATTTAAACGGATTAAAACTGGTTTTAGATCAGGATGTTGTAGAGAAAATTGCAGAAGTTTCGGTAAAAACAGTTGATACTATTTCAAAACGACCGGATTTTAAACTTGCATTAGAAAAAATCTCATTATCTAAAATCGATATTTTATACGACAATAAAGACTCAAAATTAAATTCGGGCATTCGATTAGGAAATCTAAATTTATCTGTTAATGAGGTTGATATAAACAAACAGCTTTTAGATTTCGACACATTCGAATTAAAAAATCTGAGCGGAAATTTAAGATTAGGAGCAAAAGACAAACAAATCGATGCACCAAATTTAGATACAACTGCCATAAAACAAGCCGGCTGGAAAGCAAAACTTAACAAAGTCAATATTCAAAATATCGCTTTCAAATTTGATGATATGCAGTCGAAACCAACCGCAAAAGGAATCGATTACAGTCATCTGGATTTGAGTAAATTTAATCTCGAAGCAGAGAAATTATATTATGCAAATGATACCATTTCGGGAAATATAAAATCGCTGGCCGCAGCTGAAAAAAGAGGATTAAACATTCAATCCCTAAAAACAGACTTTTTCTACGGACCCAAAAATGCATCTTTAGAAAATTTGTATTTAAAAACACCGCAAACACTTGTACAAGATAAAATTAAAGTAGAATACAAATCACTTGCTGCGCTTAAAAAAGACATTGTCAATCTTTCTGTCGATGCCAATTTAAAACAATCAAAAATAGGATTTAAAGACATTTTAATGTTTGTTCCAGATTTACAGAAAACAAATCCGTTTAAAAGTAACCCAAACGCCATTGTATATGTAAACAGCCGTGTAAACGGAAAAGTAAAAGATTTGAATATTCCTAAATTTGAAATGAGCGGAATAGGAACCACAAAAGTTTCCCTTTCGGGGAAAATAATCGGACTTCCTGATGCCCAAAAAGCCTATTACGATTTAGATATCAAGAAAATATCAAGCACTTCAAAAGATATAAATATGTTCGTGCCGGCCGGAACAATTCCGAAAAATATTCAGCTTCCATCGCAGATTAATTTACAGGGAAAATTCAAAGGTTCGGTTCAGAATTTTAAAACCAATCTCGCTTTAAACAGCAGTTTCGGAAATGCAAAAGTCGATGCTTTATTCGATCAGCGAGTGAAGAAAAAAGAGAAATACGATGCAACAGTTTATTTGCTTGATTTTGATTTAGGAAGATTAATCAAAAATGATTCAATCGGAAAAATTACGCTTAAAGCGAAAGTTAAAGGAAAGGGTTTAGACCCAAAAACGGCACAGGCAGAATTAGACGGAATTGTGCAGAAAGCAGTTTTCAACCGATATACCTACAGAGATTTAGCATTAAAAGGAAATATTGCAAACGGCTCATTTGCAGTAAAATCCGGAATGCAGGATCCAAATTTGAATTTTAATTTAACAGCAAGCGGAAATACACAAGAGAAATATCCTGCAGTAAAATTAAAACTGAATCTTGATATTGCCGATCTCGAAAAACTGAACCTGCATGCCGGACCAATGAAACTTCGCGGAAACGTTGATGCTGATATTGTTAATAGTAATCCGGATTTTTTAAACGGAAAAGTATTTCTTTCAAACATTCAGATTTTGCAGGATAAAGAACCAATTGTTCTGGATTCGGTTCGTGTTATCGCATTTTCAGACAATACCAGAAATAATATAAAAATTTCTTCTCAGTTTTTAAAAGCCGAAGTTGACGGAAAATATAAATTGACAACTTTAGCCGCGGCCATAAAAAAATCATTGTCAAAATATATTGATTTAAAAAATCCAAAAGCAAATGGAGAATCAGACGAGCAAAGATTAGCTTTTACTTTAACGGTTGATAACGATCCGATTCTTTTTAAACTGATTCCGAAATTGACAGGTTTAGAACCAATTAAAATCACAGGAAAATACAATAACGTAACCGATTCTTTAGAAATAAGAGGAACAATTCCGCGAATCGTTTACGCAGATAACACCATTGCCGATGGAAAAATTAATATCGAAGCCAAAGAAAATGCTTTAGAATATTCAATTTCTATTGCTACGATTGAAAGTGGATCTTTAAAAATTCCTTTTACAAGTTTAACAGGACAGGTTCAGAACAATATTTTGACTTATGCACTTGAAGTTCAGGATGCAAAAGACAAACAACAATATTTTATTGCAGGAGAATTTAAAACAGAAGATTCTAAAAACATTTTTAAAATTGATGCAGAGAACTTCATTTTAAATTATGACCGATGGACAATTGATCCTGAAAATGCAGTTGAATTTGGAGATAAACGATTGTATGTCAATAAATTTTTCCTGAGTAATAGTGGAAACGAATTAAAAGTTCAGTCGCAGGGAACGCAAAACAATGCGCCTTTGCAGATCGATTTTGTAAACTTCAAAATCGAAACCATTATGAATATGGTTAAAAAAGATAAACTTTTAATGCAGGGTTTAATTAACGGAAATGCCGTTGTAGAAAACGTTATGACAAACCCAACTTTTACGTCGGATATAAAAGTGGATGATTTTACTTTTAAAGGCGAAAAAGTAGGAGATCTTGAAGTAAAAGTCGATAACAAAACAGCCGATCTTCTGGCAGCAAATGTAAGTCTAAGCGACGATGGAAATGACGTAAAACTTTCAGGAGATTACAATATTAAAGCCGGAAATTTTGATTTTGATGTTTTGATTAATAAGTTGAATATCAAAAGTATTCAGGGCTTTAGCATGGATAATATCAAAGAAGGAACCGGATATTTATCAGGAAACTTTAAAGTTACCGGAAATACTTCGACTCCAAAAATTAACGGAGAACTTAACTTTAATGATGCAGCTTTTAGGGTAACGCAGCTCAATTCGTATTTTAAAATCAAAAAAGAAAAAATCACATTTGATAACGAAACCATCACATTTGATAAATTCTCTCTTTTTGATGAAAACGATAATGAATTGTATGTAAACGGAAATATCAAATCGGCTGATTTTAGAAAATACAATTTTGATTTGCTTGTTGAAGCCAATGATTTCAGGGCAATAAACTCAAAAGCGGCAGATAATGATTTGTTTTATGGGGATTTGTTTTTAGACACTAAACTAAATATTAAAGGAGATCTCGAAAGCCCTTCTGTCGACGGAACGATTAAAATCAATAAAGAAACCAAATTTACAGTTGTTCTGCCGCAGTCAGATCCTTCCATCGCAGATCGTGAAGGAATTGTTGAGTTTGTGGATGAAGACAATATGTATTTAAGACAAACCGTTGAACTTCAGAATCAGCTTAATCAGTCTGATGTAAAAGGAATGGACGTTAATGTCGCGATTTCGATTGATAAAGAAGCAGAATTGACACTTTTAATTGATAAAGCCAATGGCGATTATCTGAATTTAAAAGGCGAAGCAGAATTAGTGGGCGGAATTGATAAATCTGGTAAAACAACATTAACCGGGAAATATGAGTTTACGGATGGTGCGTATGAAATGAATTTTAACGGAATAAAAAGAAAATTCAATATCCAGAAAGGAAGTTACATAACCTGGAATGGCGAGCCGACAATGGCAAATTTAAATATTACAGCAATTTATAAAGTAAATGCAGCACCAATTGATTTACTTGGAAATCAGCTGGGAAGCGATGATTCAGCTACAAGAAACAGATACAAACAAAAACTTCCGTTTCAGACTTTATTGAAAATGAACGGAGAGTTATTGAAACCGGATATTTCTTTTGGAATCGTGCTTCCTGAAGGAAATTACGATGTTTCTTCGGATGTTGTCGAACTTACACAATCTAAGCTAAAACAATTAGAACAAGATCCTGCAGAATTAAATAAACAGGTTTTTGCCCTTTTATTATTAAACCGATTTGTGGGCGAAAATCCTTTTTCTAGTGAAAGCGGCGGTACAAATCCCGAATCTTTGGCAAGACAAAGTGTGAGTAAAATACTTTCGCAGCAATTAAACAATCTGGCGGGCGAATTAATTACCGGATTTGAAGTCAATTTTGACCTCGAATCTACAGAAGATTATACAACAGGAACCATGCAAAACAGAACCGATCTTAACGTTGAGGTTTCTAAAAAACTACTCGACGACCGCTTGAAAGTTACTGTTGGAAGCAGTTTTGGCGTTGAAGGTCAGGAACGTGCCAATGAGGAAAGTACCAATATTGCCGGAGACGTTGCACTTGATTATCAGCTTACTAAGGATGGCCGTTATATGGTGCGTGCTTACAGAAAAAATCAGTATCAGGTTGCCGTTGAAGGTCAGGTAATTGAAACCGGAGTTGCCTTTATTATTACCATGAGTTACAACAAATTCAGAGAACTTTTTCATCGAACAGAACAAGAAAAAGAATTAATAAGAGAAGAAAAGATTCGAAAAGAAAAAGAAAAACAAAAAAAGAAAGAGGCTAAAGAAAAGGAAAAACTTGAAGAAGAACAGCAGGAAAATCAAATTGAAGGAAATGAGTAAAAAACATAATCATATAAAAATTACTTTAAAGTGTATGGTGCTGTTTTCCTTGTTTTTTGTTTTAGGATGCAGTAACACAAAATATCTTCCGGAAGGCGATTTGCTTTACACAGGAGGTTCTGTAACGGTGAAAGATTCGATCATGAAAAAGAAAGAAAGAAAAGCACTCGAAACAGAACTAGAAGGCTTACTGCGCCCGAAACCAAATAAAAAATTTCTGGGTTTACGACCAAAATTATGGATTTATAATATTGCCGGAGAACCTAAAAAACAAAAAGGAACAAGATACTGGCTTAGAAATAAAGTGGGAGAACCGCCAGTACTTTTCAGTCAGGTTGATTTAGATTATAATGCGGCAGTACTGCGCAATTTTACCGAAAATCGCGGTTATTTTAAAACCCGAGTAAGTGCCGATTCTACTGTTCGCAACAAAAGAGTTACGGCAGAATATACAGTAACACCCAAAAAACAATACATTATAAAGAGTGTAACTTTCCCGGACGATTCTCTGGCAATGTCAAGAATTATAGGAAGATCAAGCCGAAGAAGTTTATTAAAAGTAGGGAAACCGTATGATCTCGATGTCATAAAAGCCGAGAGAGAACGAATCGATGCCAGACTAAAAGAAAAAGGCTATTTTTATTTTAATCCCGATTATCTTTTGGCTCAGGTAGACAGCAGCAAAGGCGATCATGAAGTAAAAGTGAGAATCGTAATAAAACCAGATACGCCGCCAAAAGCGCTTACAGCTTATAAAATCAACAAGATATTTGTTTACCCAAATTATTCGCTTACCAATGATAGTGCGGTTTACAGAAAAAGAAACATTACGCAATACAAAGATTTTACTATCATAGATACAACAGAAACCTTTAAACCAAGAGTTTATGATCGAACTATCTATTTTAAAAAAGGAGATTTGTATAACCGAAAAGACCATAATCTTACCTTAAACCGTTTTGTAAATCTGGGGACTTTTAGTTTTGTAAAAAACGAATTCAAACCTTCAGACAGTATTCCAAAAACGCTAGATTCGTATTATTTTCTAACGCTTCTGCCGAAAAAATTTATTCGTGTTGAGGTTTTAGGAAAAACAAATTCTGCCAGTTATACCGGAACTGAAGTCAATGTAAACTGGAATAACAGAAACTTTTTTAAAGGTGCAGAACTATTTACGGTTTCTGTTTTTGGCGGTGCCGATTTCCAGCTTGGAGGAGTTAATAAAGGGAAAAATATTTATAAACTTGGAGGAGAAGTCAGTTTGACCTGGCCAAGATTTATAACACCGTTTCATATTCAGGGAAACAGTGAATATGTACCGAGAACAAAAGCAACGCTTCGATACGAATATCAAAAAAGAACACAATTGTATGCCTTAAATTCTTTTAATGCTTCTTTTGGATATTTATGGAAAGAAAATATTCGAAAAGAACATCAGTTAAATGTGATGGATATTACTTATGTCAGTCCAAACCATGTTACGGAAGAATATTTAGAAGATATTCAGCAAGATCCAGCATTAGAAAAAGTAATTGAAAAACAATTGATTTTTGGCCCGACATACAGCTATACGTATACCAACACGATGCAGAAACGCCGAAAAAATACAATCTATTTTAATGGTGAATTAGATTTGGCAGGAAATATTACCGGACTGGTCAGCGGTGCAGATTATCCAAACAATGTAAAAACCATATTTGATGTTCCGTTTAGTCAGTATGTAAAAATCAAGTCAGATTTCAGGCATTATTTGAAATTAGGAAAAGAAAGCGAACTAGCCAGCCGATTAATTGTTGGTGCAGGATTTGCTTACGGAAATTCAAATACACTGCCAACATCCAAACAATTTGTAGTAGGAGGGACTAATAGTATTCGAGCCTTTAGAGCCAGAACTTTAGGCCCGGGAAGTTATGTAATTCCGCCAACGACAAACAACAATTATACACCAGATCAGTCTGCCGATTTAAAATTAGAATTCAATACAGAATATCGTGCTAAACTATTTAGTATTGTAAGGGGAGCCGTGTTTTTAGACGCCGGAAACATTTGGCTTTTACATGCCGATCCAAATAAACCCGGAGCCGAAATCTCAAAAGATTTTATGAAAGAACTAGCTGTTGGCGCAGGTGTTGGATTACGATTTGATTTGTCTTTTTTAATTTTAAGAACCGATTTGGCGATGCCGCTTCGAAATCCCGCATTACCGGACGGACAAAGATGGGTTATTGACGATATTAACTTCGGAAGCGGTCCTTGGCGAAAAGATAACCTGATTTTAAATATAGCGATTGGATATCCATTCTAGTATTTGCTGCGATTTTTTTCGCCACGAATTCACAAATTAAAATCCGTGAATTCGTGGCGAAAAAAACTAAAAAAAGAAGTAAATTCGTCTAAATAATTTATTGGAATGCAAAACTTAATCAAAAGAATTATTGGCGTTGGTGTTATTGTTTTACTTATTGTTCTGGCTTTTAAATACTGTCAGTTCAAAAAAGACGACGATTCTTCTATCGATTACAATACCAATTTAATTCAGCAGCAAATTCTAAACGTTGGAAAACTAGTGGTCACCGAAGGACATTTCTCGGAAGTTATTACGTATAAAAATCAGCAGAAATATTTAATGGATATGATTTCCTTTGAGAAAAAAGCGCTGATAGTTGTAAATGCAAATGTTACTGTTGCCTACGATTTGCATAAAATGAAATACGATATCGACGAAAAAAACAAAACCATCACAATTCTAAATATTCCAAAAGAAGAAATCACGATTAATCCGGACATTCAGTTTTACGACGTAGAACAAAGCAAACTGAATCCGTTTACGGGAGACGATTACAATAAAATCAATAAATCGGTAAAAGCGAATCTTGCTAAAAAAATCGAAACATCAACCCTAAAAACAAACGCCCAAAACCGTTTAATAAGTGAGTTATCTAAGATTTTAATTATGACAAACTCAATGGGCTGGAAACTGCAGTACAACGGAAAAACAATTGAATCTGAAACTGAATTGACTCAGGATTTGAAGCTTTAGTTTTAAGGTTCAAATGAAGTATATGTTTTTGCAGATTAAAAGATTAAAATGATTTGTTTAATTGCCTCCTGCTTTAGCTGGAGGTATATATAAAGAAATTTAAAAAGGCTTTAGCCAAAACATGTTTTTTTGGCTAAAGCCTCTCTAGCTGATTTTATTTTCCTCCAGCTAAAGCAGGAGGCAATTTAAAAATATAACTAAAAATCTCCGTACATCAGCTTAAATCTGTAAAATCTGTGTGCAATAAAATTTAAACCTTTTCTTTATTAAAAATCAAATCCAAACCACCAGAAATTAAATGTCCCACTTCAGGACGTTTTTCTTTCAATTGATCCAAATGAACTAATACTTCCTGTAAAAGCTGTTTTTCATCAGAATTATTTAAAAGCTCAACAATTTCAACAGACAATAACCAATCGTTTGAATGACTGTTTTTTAGTTTTTCAAAAACAGATTTCAGTTCACTTTTAGAACTTTTATTCTTTCTGATTTCTCTAACTAAAGCGTATAAATTTTCTAATTCGTCGCGCTCTTCAGTATGTTTTGCTTTAATAGTTTTAGTTGAAGGAACAATATTGATCAAATCAAAACTATTCACATCAGCAGGACCTGAAAAAGCAGAAATTACTTTTTTACCAATAGCCATATCGTAATTTCCCCATTCTGGTTGGAACAAAATTGTTTCGCCGTGTGTTACGGTACAATTTCTAAAGCTAATCAGAATAATTTCTCCGTGTAAATTTCTCGAACCGGTAATAATTTCACCTTCAACAATAATATTACCTTCAAATTCCAGTTTTACAGTTTCATTTTCTACAATGCTGTAAGCCTGTAAATCTTTCGGACTCATATCTTCAATAGCCAGATTAAAACCTTTAAGTTTCCCAATCGGACTTCCGAATCCGTGCGGATGCGTTAAAGTTCCATGGCCAACTAATTCTTTTTCACGGTAAGCCAAAGCTGTTTTTCCGGTTGTCTGAATGTAAACCGGTTTTCCTTCTTCTTCAATAACATTCGTAAAAACTCCGGAAATTTGTAAACCAGTACTCAATTCAATAGTTCCTAAAGCATTCGACTGGATTAATTTTTTAATTCCCGAAAGTCCTCCGGTTCTTAAAGCCATTTTATTAGCAAATTCTTCCAGAATTAAACTTAAATGAGAAAATGTTGGTGTTACATAAAGCTGCGGCTGTAACTGCGTAATATCAAAATTTTGATTCGCAGCCGAAATATCATAAGGGATTTTCTTAACATTATCGGTCATACAATGTGCACTTTCTCCAATAGAAGAAAGTAATCCGGCACCATAAATTTTAGGATTTTCTACCGTTCCAATCAAACCGTATTCAACTGTCCACCAATGCAGGTTACGAATTTGCGCCATTTCAGACAATTCGCCCATATCATTTTGCAAATCAGCAACCGCTTTTTCTGCTTCGTCGATTTTGTCTTGCGGAGTATCTTCGGCTTCTTTTAAAATAGAAAGTAAACGAATCGCTTCATACATTTGATAATCTTTGTGAGAAGAAATTGCTTTGCAGCCAATTTCACCAAAACGTCTTAAATATTCAGCATATTCAGGATTGGCAATAATAGGAGCGTGGCCGGCACCTTCATGAATGATATCCGGAGCAGGCGTATATTCAATGTGTTCCAGTTGTCGTATATCCGAAGCAATAACTAAAACATTGTAAGCCTGAAATTCCATAAAAGCATTTGGCGGAATAAATCCGTCTACGGCAACTGCAGCCCAGCCAATTTCGGTAAGAATTCGGTTCATTCCGTACATACTCGGAATAGAATCAATCTCGATTCCGGTTTTGCGTAAACCTTCCAAATATGAATGATGCGCAACTTTTGAAAGATAATCTACATTTTTACGCATAACATATCGCCAAACCGCCTGATTAATAGGAGTGTAATCACTATAATCCTGAGGTTTAATAAATTGCTGTAAATGTTTCGGCAATCGTTCTAATAACGGATTGGTTTCTATAGATGCATTCATTTCGAAAACGTTGTAGATTAAGAATGTAAAATTACGAATTTAGGTCGCTATTTTTTGCTGTTCATCACAAAATTTTTATTCGAAACTGAATTTTATTGCGTTTTTATAGATTTTTGGAAATAAAACATAAAAGGTGAAATCTTCTAATGTAAATTTCTAAATTATTTAAGATTTATTTGCTGAGTTTCTTAATTCATTTTCAGCATTTCTAAAATATTCAATTTTATGGCTGAACATAAAAGCCATATTTGCAGCACGCATTTTAGCTTCATCTGTAATTACCCCGGCAAACTGAGCGTCGATTGTCGTATTAAAAATCTGGATCCAGCGGTCAAAATGAGTTTTATCTACCGGTAATTGTTTATGCGGAGGAAACGGAGTTCCTGAATATGCTCTAACATCAAACAAAATAGTCTGCCAAAAACCATACATTTTTTGCAAATGCGGTTCCCAGCGGTCCTGCAGTTTATCATTAAAGATAGGACCAATTAAATCGTCTTTGCGAACATTCGCATAAAAGCTGTCGACCATTTGTTTAATATCTTCCAGGGTTGAAATATCTTTAAGTGTTTCCATGTTTTCAGAGTAATAAATGTATCAGCAAAAATACAACATAACACAAAGTGCATCTCATGATATTTGTCATTTAACAAGAAGATATTTCAATCGAAATCAATATAACAATGCGGTAAACCTGATTTTTTATAATGTTGTAGTTGATTTAAAATAAAAGTAAGATTTTTTGTGTTTTTATTTTAATTAGTAACTTGATAATCAATGATTTGATTTTTTATTAGATAAGTTTTTGTTAAGGTAAATTTTACAAATGATGTGTATTTGTAAAGTTCTAATTATATCGATTTCGTGAAATTTGATATATTTTTGATGTGTTTTAATAAAAATAATCATAATAAAATGAGAAAACTTTAACTATCAAAAAACCACAAAAACCACAAAATTATGCACAAAACTACTCAAAAACCTACAAACAGAGTAAAAGCTTTAATGACACAAATCATTGTATTAATGCTTTTATGTATTACAAAAACAAATGCACAGACGGTTACGCCTTATATAACATCAGGCGATCAATCAAGATTACTACAACAGCAGGGAACTGTAAGTTTTGGAACAAACTCTGGAACAAATCCTTCTACAGTTACAGTTAATGCAGGAACGACTTACCAAACTATGGACGGATTTGGTTATACTCTTACCGAAGGAAGTGCTGAAGTAATCAGCGGAATGGCGGCAACGCAGCAAAATCAATTATTGAACGACTTGTATAATCCAACTACAGGATTAAATGCAAGTGTAATTCGTATTAGTATTGCGGCTTCAGATTTAAGCAGTTATTCTTATAGTTATAACGAAACTTCCGGAGATACTAATATGAATAACTTTAGTTTAAACGGACCGGATTTAACCTACCTGATTCCGATTATCAAAAAGATTCAGCAAATTAATCCAAACATTAAAATTTTAGCAACTCCTTGGACAGCACCACGCTGGATGAAAACAAACGGATCTTGGGTTGGCGGAAGTCTGCAGACACAATATTATGCGGCTTATGCAAGATATTTTGTAAAATATATACAAGCGATGCAGGCACAGGGCATTCCGATTTGGGCAATTACACCTCAAAACGAACCTGAAAATCCAAACAATGAACCAAGTATGTTAATGAATTCTACAGAGCAAAAGAATTTTATCAATCAACAGCTTGGACCTCAATTGGCTGCGGCAGGTTTTGGTGGTGTAAAAATTATTGCTTTCGACCATAACTGCGATAATACAGCATACCCAATTGATGTTTTAAACAACAGCGGTTATGTTGACGGAGCTGCGTTTCATTTGTATTTAGGAAATATCTCAGCGATGTCAACTGTAAAAAACCAAACAAACAAAAATGTTTACTTTACAGAACAATATACAGGTTCTGGTGGAAACTTTGGAGGAGATTTTGGCTGGCACATGCAAAACGTTGTTATTGGAAGTACAAACAACTGGTCTAAAACAGTTTTAGAATGGAATGCAGCAAATAATTCTAGTTTAGGGCCTCGTACTCCGGGCGGATGTAATACTTGTTTAGGGGCCATTACGGTTAATAATAGTACAAGTTATACCAAGAATGTAGCATATTATATTATTGGTCAGATTTCTAAATATGTAAAACCGGGAGCAGTAAGAATTGGTTCTTCAAGCACAAGCGGAAGTATTTTATCTGTTGGATTTAAAAATCCTGACGGATCTATTGCCCTTGTAATCTACAATTCAGGAGGGCAAAATACTATCAAAGTAGTTTCAGGATCTTCTGCATTTAATTATACAGTTCCGGGTTCATCAGCAGTTACTTTTACATGGGGAGCAGGGACGCCGCCTCCAACAGGTTTTCCGGGATATTATAATATCATTTCAAGAAACAGTAATAAAGGACTTGATGTTGCAGATAATTCAACAGTAAGCGGAGGAAGGATTCAACAATATGATGTTACTGGCGGCGGAGGCAGCAACCAGCGCTGGAAATTTGTTTCGGACGGAGCCGGAAATTATTACATCATAGTAAAATCGACCGGAATGTATCTTGCAGTTGAAAATAACGGAACAGCAAATGGTTTGAAAGTTCAGCAAAGAACCTTCTCTAATTCGAATGAATTTAAATGGACAGTTGCAAGTCTTGGCGGAGGATATTATAAAATTACCAATGTAAATACAGGTAAATCTCTTGATGTTGAAAATGTTTCTACAGCAAATGGAGCTAATATTCAGGTTTGGGATTATACAGGCGGATTAAATCAGCAATGGCAGTTTGTTCAGGTTGAATCAACAGCAAAAAAAGCTTTAACAATAACTGACGAAGCTGAAAGTAAAAACGATATGGCAATTTTTATTAATTCAACAAATGATTATTTAAAAATTGATACAAACCATGAAGGAAATGCTGATGTAACAGTATACAATATCGCAGGACAAAGCATCCTGAAAAAGAATATCAATTTTGTAAAAGGAAATCAATCTGAAATCGAAATTTCGAGATTGCCAAAAGGAGTTTATATTGTAAGAGTAACCGATAATACAGGTTCTTATTCTAAAAAAGTATTAAAGCAATAATTACAAATCGAGAATTCAATTAGTAATTTTATATTGATGTTTAAAAGGCTGTCAGATTTTTTGGCAGCCTTTTATTTTTATCCAATTAATTGAGTAAATAAATCGTGATTGTCATTTAGGTATTGAAATTCAAAACCATATTGTGTCATTTTCATTTTAATAGGCAGAATATCTTTTTTCTTTTTTAATTCTAAACCAACAACAACAGAACCTTTTTCGCGACTGTTTTTCTTGGCAAACTGAAAATAGGTAATATCATCATCAGGACCTAAAATATTATTTACAAATTCTTTTAAAGCTCCCGGACGCTGAGGAAACTGAATCATAAAATAATGCATTAAACCTTCGTAAAGTAACGAACGCTCTTTTATTTCAGCCGTTCTTTCAATGTCGTTATTACTTCCGCTGACAACGCAAACTACGGTTTTGCCTTTAATTTTATCTTTATAAAAATCCAAAGCGGCAATGGTCAAAGCACCTGCAGGTTCTACAACCATGGCTTCTTCATTGTATAATCTCAAAATTGTCGTGCAGACTTTTCCTTCGGGAACCAGAATAATATCTTCAAGATTATATCGGCAGATTTCAAAAGTTTTATCGCCAACTTGTTTTACCGCCGCACCGTCAACAAATTTGTCGATTGTTTTGAGCGGTGTATTTTTATTTTCTGAAATGGAAGTTTTCATCGAAGGAGCGCCTTTTGGCTCAACGCCGATGATTTTAGTATTCGGACTTAAATGTCTGAAAACTTCAGATAAACCCGAAGCCAGTCCGCCGCCGCCAATTGGTACAAAAACATAATCAATTGGTTTTGTATAACTTTCCAAAATTTCAAGACCAACAGTTCCTTGTCCGGCAATAACTTTTTCATCATCAAAAGGATGAATAAAAGTTTTATGATTTTTAATCGCATCAGCAGTTGCCGATCCGTAAGCGTCATCAAAAGTATCTCCCGTTAAAACAATTTCTACAAACGATTTTCCAAATAATTGTACTTGTTTTACTTTTTGTTTTGGAGTTGTTTTCGGCATATAAATTTTGCCTTTTATATGCAGTAGATTACAGGAATAAGCAACTCCCTGAGCATGATTTCCAGCGCTGGCACAAACAATTCCGTTTGCTTTTTCTTTTTCATTTAAGGAAGAAATCTTATTATAAGCACCTCTGATTTTGTATGACCGGACAATTTGTAAATCTTCTCTTTTTAATAAAATAGTCGATTTAAACTCGTCTGAAAGATTTAAATTTTGGGTTAGAGGTGTCGCCGCAACGACATCTTCAAGGTGCTTTTTTGCATTAAGTACTTCGTTAAATAAACTCATGATGGTTTTGTTTTTTGTTTTCGCCACAGATTTAAAGGATTTCCACAGATTAAAAAATCATTATAATCCATTTAATCTGTGGCAAAAATATATTTTGTTTTTAATCTTTTTTAAAATAAAAAACCTCCCGTTGTGGGAGGTTTTTATAAATTATATTTTACTTTTTTATATAACACCTCGCCATCATTGCTGAATTGCAATAATGCTGATAATAGCGATAATAATGTTAGTATAGTTTTTCATTTTTAACTGATAGAGTAACAAATGTACTTATTTTTTTCGAAGTAGTGAACAGCTGTTTTGTAAAAAAACTGAAAACTGAAAACCGCGACTGAAAACTATTTTTTTACCGGCGGATATTGAGCCAAAATTTTGTTCACGAACTCGCCGATTTTTTCGTCTTTTTTATCAACGTTTTTAGTCAAAGTACCAATTCCTTCGCCTTGCCAGATCATTTCTTTCTTTTTAGCATCGATTAAATCAATGTACAAAGTTCCTTCTGTAGAAGTCGAAACGGTAGTTTGTCCTCCGTACATCATGTAAGGATTCCAACCCCAGCCCCAGCCGTAACCCCAGCCGGCACTAAATTGATTTACGTTTACCTGTTCTCTCGATTTAGTAAAAATGTTTACGAGCAAATCCGGATTATCACTTTTTGTGAAACCTTTTGCCGCCATTTCATTATCAATAGCGTGAAGAATACGTCTTTTATCCAAATCAGAAATTTCAACTTTGTCAATTCCGGGCTTAAAGAAAGCGTAAGTTTTATAAGGCGCAAAATCGACATTTTTGTCGTAATCAGAATAAACAGTAACAGTGCTGCATGATGCTAATAGCAAAAGCAGAAAAAACGGAACTAACTTGAATGTTTTCATATTATTAGAAATTTAATGTTCTCTATTTTGCTGAGTAACTTTTAATTATAGTAGATTTTCATCAACTAAATTAGGCAAAGTTACTTTTAATAAAGGCTCAACTTCCATTGCTCTTTTTATGGCAAAAACAGCACCTTCATTTCGAGCCCAGCTTCTTCTTGAAATTCCATTGTTAACATCCCAGAAAAGCATTGATGCTAAACGCTTTGAAGCTTCTTTAGAACCATCAAGAACCATACCAAATCCGCCGTTTATAACCTCTCCCCAGCCAACTCCGCCGCCGTTGTGAATTGATACCCAGGTTGCTCCTCTAAAACTGTCTCCAATCACGTTATGAATCGCCATATCAGCCGTAAAACGAGATCCATCATAAATGTTTGAAGTTTCTCTGTAAGGTGAGTCGGTTCCAGAAACGTCATGATGATCGCGACCTAAAACCACAGCACCAATTTCACCTTTTGCAATGGCTTGATTGAATGCTTCGGCAATTTTAATTCTTCCTTCTGCATCAGCATAAAGAATCCTTGCCTGAGAACCTACAACTAATTTATTTTCCTGTGCGCCTTTAATCCATTTGATATTATCCTGCATTTGCTGCTGAATTTCATTTGGAGCAGTTTCAGCCATTTTTTCTAAAACTTCGCAGGCAATCGCATCCGTTTTTAGTAAATCTTCCGGTTTCCCAGAAGTACAAACCCAGCGGAAAGGACCAAATCCGTAATCGAAACACATTGGTCCCATAATATCCTGAACATAACTAGGATATCTAAAATCAATATTATTTTCGGCCATTACATCGGCTCCCGCACGAGAAGCTTCCAATAAAAATGCATTTCCGTAATCGAAAAAGTAAGTTCCTTTTGCGGTATGTTTGTTGATCGCATCTGCATGACGACGTAAAGTTTCCTGAACTTTTTCTTTGAATAATTCCGGATTATTTGCCATCAAAGTGTTTGCTTCTTCAAAAGAAATCCCAACAGGATAATAACCTCCAGCCCAAGGATTATGCAACGAAGTCTGATCTGAACCTAAATCAATTTTGATATTTTCCTGATCGAAACGTTCCCAAACATCCACAACATTTCCTAAATAAGCAATTGAAACCGTTTCTTTATTGGCTTTCGCCAAAGCTACTCTGGCAACCAATTCATCTGTAGAAGTTACCACTTCATTAATCCAGCCTTGTTCATGACGGATTTTAGTGATTTTCGGATTTACTTCGGCACAGACCGTAATACAACCTGCTATATTTCCGGCTTTAGGCTGTGCGCCCGACATTCCGCCAAGACCAGAAGTTACGAATAAACTTCCTTCCGGATTCTGTTTTATTTTTCTAAAACCATTCAAAACCGTAATTGTAGTTCCGTGTACAATTCCCTGTGGACCAATGTACATATAACTTCCCGCCGTCATTTGTCCGTATTGAGAAACTCCTAAAGCATTCATTTTTTCCCAATCGTCCGGTTTTGAATAATTTGGGATCACCATTCCATTTGTAACCACAACTCTTGGTGCTTCTTTATGCGAAGGAAATAATCCCATCGGATGCCCTGAATACATCGTTAAAGTCTGCTCGTCTGTCATTTCAGACAAATATTGCATGGTCAATAAATATTGCGCCCAGTTTTGAAAAACAGCACCGTTTCCGCCATAGGTAATTAATTCATGCGGATGTTGCGCCACAGCATAATCCAGATTGTTTTGAATCATGTGCATAATCGCTTTTGCCTGCAATGATTTTCCCGGATATTCATCAATTGGTCTTGCGTACATTTTATAATCCGGACGAAGACGATACATATATATACGCCCATATTTTTCTAATTCTTCTGAAAACTCAGGAATTAATTCAGCGTGATGTTTTGGATCGAAATAACGTAAAGCATTTTTTAGAGCCAGCTTTTTTTCTTCTGCCGAAAGGATTTCTTTTCTTTTCGGAGCGTGATTAATAGCCGGATCGTACTCTTTTTTTTGAGGTAATATATTTGGAATTCCTTGTTTTATTTCTTCTTGAAAAGTCATTTTTTTTTAGAGATGCTAAGTTGCTAAGATGCTAAGGTATTTTAGTTAGATTAACAACAGATTAATTTTTTGTTTTTTTTAATTATTATGTCGCCACGCTGTGGCTCAAATGCGACAAACGGTTAAATGATTTCTATAAATATAACGCTCCTCACGGAGCTTGTCGGAAATGCAAAATTTGCAAACGGAAAAGAAAAGCCTTGGAAAGGCGAAATATTTATAGAAAATAATATCATCCTATTATAAAAGCTCCAGCGGAGCGAAATATAGATGATGCAATTAGATTTTCAATTTGAATTTATTAATTATCTAATTTCCAAATTGCCACATTTTCTAATTGAAAAACTAGGGATAACGGATATCCGACCTGTGATAAGACTTGTGGATTTTAATCCTGAATTTTCTTGAATGGATATCCATATAATATTTTAGATTGTTGATTTTAGATTTTAGAATTATCTAATTGACACATTTTCAAATTAACTAATTAGTCTTTTTTCTTATTTCGCCAGTTCGTTTATCAAAACCATACGGACAATGACGGCAGCCGCTTTTGCAGCAATAGCCTCTTTTTAGATGATGTTTTTCAGTAAAGCATTTATAACCTTCTGGTGTATAGTAAAAATCTTCGCCTTCGATTAATTTATTTTCATTACTTTGCTCTTTCATAAATCTGATTCGCGTTCGTTTTTTGATAACTTAAAAATCAAAAATAAAAATATTTGATTATGATTTTATTCAAATCGAACAATTTTATAGCTACAAATTTATAAATTTTACAGCCAATGTTTCTGATTGTTGCCAAATATTTAATTCCGAATGGGTACCGTGGAATGGCCGTATTTCCATTTATAATTGTAAAATACGATTTTGATAAAACAAATGGAGTTTTTGTAAACCATGAAAAAATCCATTTGCGACAGCAGTTAGAATTTTTAGTTATTCCGTTTTTTATATGGTATCTTCTGGAATATCTAATTCGGTTAATTCAATATAAAAATAAAGATTTAGCGTATCGTAATATTAGTTTTGAAAGAGAAGCATATGGTCATGAAACGGACTTAAATTATTTGAAAAACAGACCGTTTTTTAAGTTTCTATATTACATTAAAATAGGCAATAAGCAATAGGCTTTAAGCTTTAAGCGTTAAATATATTAAGATACGAATTATCACTTTCGACTTTCGACTTTCAACTTAAATTAAATGACCCCAGTTTTCAATCAGCCAATTTCCATCAAATTTCCAAATGATATTTCTTTGACAATCAAGCGTGAAGATTTAATTCATCCGTTTGTTTCGGGAAATAAATTCAGAAAATTAAAATACAATTTGCTTCAGGCGAAAGCAGAAAATAAAAATACTCTTTTAACCTTTGGCGGAGCATTTTCTAATCATATTGCTGCGGTTGCTTTTGCCGGAAAAGAGCAGGGTTTTAAAACTATTGGCATTATTCGCGGCGATGAACTTTTTGATAAAATTGAAGAAAATCCAACCTTGAAATTTGCTCAGGAAAACGGAATGCGGTTTGAGTTTGTTTCGAGAGAAGAGTATCGATTAAAAAGTGAAGAATCTTTTATTGAAAAATTAAAAGAAAAGTTTGGCGATTTTTATTTAGTTCCCGAAGGCGGAACAAATGAACTCGCCGTAAAAGGCTGCGAAGAGATTTTAACAGATGAAGATTCGGTTTTTAATTACGTTTGCTGTGCTGTTGGAACCGGCGGAACAATTTCGGGATTAATAAATAGCGCGGCTGAAAATCAGAAAATTTTAGGGTTTCCGGCGTTAAAAGGTGATTTTTTAACCGATGAAATTCGTATTTTTGCAAAAAAAGATAACTGGAATTTAATTTCTGACTATCATTTTGGAGGTTATGGCAAGATAAATTTAGAATTAATTGAATTTATTAATTCATTTTTTAAAGAAACAAAAGTGCCTTTAGATCCAATTTATACAGGAAAGATGGTTTTTGGCGTTATAGATTTAATCAACAAAAATTATTTTCCTGCACATTCAAAAATTTTACTCATTCACACCGGCGGATTACAGGGAATTGAAGGAATGAATTTAAAATTGAAGCAGAAAAAATTACCAATACTTAACACCAATGATTAAAAAAATTGTACTGCTCTTTACAATAATAGTTTTGGCAAGCTGTTCGTCAAGCAAACCAGCTGTCGCTACAACGAAAAAAACCGCATCAGTTCAAAAACCAAGAGTAGCGGCAACAAAAAAGCCAGCCTACAGCAAACCAACAGCTAAAAATTATCCTTCTACAAATAATACAACTGAGGTTATTCAATCTACATCAAAAACAGTTGTAACCAGCGATTTAATTAATAATTATGTTTTGCAGTACAAAGATATTGCAATGGGAAACATGAAAACATACGGAATCCCGGCCAGTATTATTTTGGCGCAGGGAATTTTAGAATCGGGAGCAGGAAAAGGAGATTTAGCTATTGAAGCCAATAATCATTTCGGAATTAAATGTCATAAAGACTGGTTTGGCGAAAGTGTTCGTCATGACGATGATTCGGCTCAGGAATGTTTTAGAAAATATCCAGAAGCTGCAGAATCGTATAGAGATCACGCTTTGTTTTTAGTTGGAAAAAAACGCTATGAAACGTTGTTTACTTACGAAAAAGACGATTATAAATCGTGGGCAAAAGGTCTGCGGGCGGCGGGTTATGCCACAGATCCTAATTATCCGGATAAATTAATTGGTTATATCGAACGTTACAATCTGCATCAATATGATTGTCAGGTTACAGGCAAAAATTATGTTGCAATAAATAAAACGGCTCCACCAAGAAAATCATCTTATGACGCGGCTTCTGATCCAAAGATAAATATGAATTCAAACGATCCGAATTTATACGAAGTTCAAAAAGGGGATACATTATATTCAATTTCAAAAAAATTCAATTTATTAGTTGATGATTTAAAACAAAAAAATAATTTGACTGATAATGCGCTTTCGATAGGACAGAAGTTGAGGGTTAAGTAAGAAGTTTTCAGTCGCAGTCACAGTTTTCAGTTTGAGAACAATCTAAAATCTAAAATCAGAAATCTAAAATCTAAAATGTTATATAAAAGAAGTAGTCAGCTTTTTGCTGAAGCAGAAAAAGTAATTCCGGGAGGAGTAAATTCACCAGTAAGAGCATTTAAAGCCGTTGGCGGAACTCCGATTTTTGTAAAAAGTGCCAAAGGTGCATATTTATATGATGAAGACGGAAACAAATTAATAGATTATATCAACTCTTGGGGACCAATGGTTTTAGGACACGCTTATCAGCCGGTTGTTGATGCGGTAATCGAAAAAGCAAAACTGGGAACTTCATTTGGTATGCCAACTGAATTGGAAACAGAAATTGCTGCTTTGGCAGTTTCTATGGTTCCAAATATTGATAAAATACGTTTTGTAAATTCTGGAACAGAAGCTTGTATGAGCGCAATTCGTCTGGCTCGCGGATTTACAAAAAGAGATAAAATTATCAAATTTGCAGGCTGTTATCACGGACATTCAGATTCATTCCTGATTCAGGCGGGAAGTGGAGCTGTAACTTTTGGATCTCCAAATAGTCCAGGCGTTACAGAAGGAACTGCAAAAGACACTTTGTTAGCAAAATACAATGATTTAGAGAATGTAAAAACTTTAATCGAAGCTAATAAAGGAGAAATCGCTGCCATTATTATTGAAGCAGTTGCAGGAAATATGGGTTGTATTCCGCCAGCAAAAGGTTTCCTTGAAGGTTTAAGAGAATTGTGTACAGCAAACGGAATCTTATTGATTTTTGATGAGGTAATGACAGGTTTTCGTTTAGCGCGCGGTGGAGTTCAAGAATTGTATAATATCAATGCTGATATTGTAACTTTCGGAAAAGTAATTGGCGGCGGACTTCCCGTTGGAGCTTTTGCTGCACGCGAAGAAATCATGAATCATTTAGCTCCGCTTGGACCAGTTTATCAGGCAGGAACATTATCTGGAAATCCGTTAGCAATGGCGGCTGGATATGCAATGTTGAAAGCGTTGGTTACTGATCGTGAAATTTTTACTCGTCTTGAGGAAAAAACAGCTTATTTAGAAGCGGGAATCGACAGAGTTTTAAAAGCAAATAATGTAGTTTTTACGATCAATAGAGTAGGTTCTATGATTTCTGTTCACTTTGATGCCAATCCGGTTACTGATTTTCAAACTGCTGCAAAAGGAGATAATGAAACGTTTAAGAAATTTTTCCACGGATTATTGCAGGAAGGAGTTTACATCGCACCATCGGCATACGAAACGTGGTTTATTACAGATGCTTTAACGTATGAAGATTTAGATTTTACAATTAATGCGATCGACAAAGTTTCGAAAACATTCTAATAACAAAAAAGAGGCTTTAAAAGCCCACGGATGACACGAATTTCACGAATTTTCACAAATTTTAATTTACACTAGTTTGTGGACTAATTGCAACAACAAATTGGTGTCAATTTGTGAAATCCGTGTTTATAACAACAAAAAAGAGGCTTAAAAAGCCTCTTTTTTTTTTTGATCTCAATTACATTTTATCTTTTCGGTGATCTTTCATTTTGTCTTTATGCTCTTTTTGAATTGTTGTCCATTTTTTATATTGATCAGCATTCAAAATAGATTTCATTTTAGAGTCAAAAGCTTTGTGATCTTCTTCTATTTGTTTTTTTATGGCTTTTCTTTCAGCATCAGTAGGTTTTACGTCAGAATCTCTTCTGCTTTTTTTCAACATTGCCATTTTTGTACTTCTGTCAGATAAAAGTTCACTTACTTGTTTTTGCTGGTCAGCACTTAAACTTAAATCAGTAGTCAATTTTTGCAAATGTGCCTGATCGCGTTCTTGAGGTGTTTTAAAGTCACCTTTTCTATGATGACCTTTATGCTCTTTTTTTAGAGCTGTCCATTTTGTGTATTGATCAGCATTTAAAATCGCTTTCATTTTAGCATCGTTAGCTTCTTTGTCGGCTTTCATTTGTTTTTTAAAAGCTTCTCTTTCTGCATCAGTCGGTTTTGTTTTACTGTTTTTTCTGTCTGCTCTAAATTTTTCTGCTTTTGCACTTCTCTCTGCTATAAGCTGTTTAACTTGTTCTTGTTGTTTTGTATCTAAATTCAAATCAGAAGTCAGTTTTTGCAAATGCTTTTCATTACGCTGTTCCGGAGTTAATTTTTCTTTTTGATTACTTGTCGGCTTCTGATTAACGTCTTGTGCAAAACTTACTATTCCAACGAATAATAAAACTGCAATAAATAACTTTTTCATAATTTCTTTTTTAAAGGTTTATGGTTATTAGACTGCAGCAGGTTTTTTAAGTTTAATTGAATTGTCAGATTTATCTTTTATTTAACAGAAATTATTAATGAAAATATAAAAATAAAAAGAGGCTCAAAGGCCTCTTTTTATCAACTTATTTAATTGTTTTCTTTTCTGTACTCTCTTATTTTTTCTCTCGCTTTATCTTTGTTTTTTTCCTGAATCGAATGCCATTTTGCATATTGATCGGCATTTAAAATAGCTTTCATTTTGGCATCGTTTGCTTCTTTTTCGGCTTTTAGTTCATTTTTAAAAGCTTCTCTTTCAGCAGCAGTTGGTTTTGTATCGCTTTCTTTTTTAGCTTCTCTTGCTTCTCTGAATTTTTCGGCTTTGGCACTTCTTTCTGCTAATAATTGTTTTACCTGTGCCTGCTGATTAGCGTCTAAACTTAATTCTGTCGTTAATTTTTGTAACTGTTTTTCGTTACGTTGTTCCGGAGTTAATTTTTCTCTTTGTTCACGAGCTGGTTTTTGATCAGCATCTTGTGCAAAACTAGCTATTCCAACAAATAACATAGCTGCAATTAATAATTTTTTCATGATCTATTTCTTTTAAGGTTATAGCGTTTAGACTATATTAAACTAATTTGGTTTAATTTATATTGTTTGAATTAATGTTATTTAACTTTTTGCTTTATAGATATTTAAACTCTCGCTTTTTTACATATTGAAAATATTTTCTTATTTTTAGAAGACCATTAAATAATTCCAAAACAAATTATCATGGATTCTTCTTTAAAAAACAAAATAGCTTTCTTCTCTACACAGCCTTACGACAAAGCTTTCTTCAATAAATACAATTCTGATTTTGGTTTTGAATTAGATTTCTTCGAAACACAATTAAATCCGCAGACAGTTGCTTTAATTGAAGAATGTGAAATTGTCTGTGTTTTTGTAAATGATATTGTAAGCGAAGCTGTTATCAAACAACTTGCAGAAAAAAAGTAAAAATTATTGCTTTGCGTTGTGCAGGTTTTAATAATGTTGATTTAGAGGCTGCTAAAAAATATAATTTAAAAGTCTGTCGTGTTCCAGCATATTCACCCCAGGCTGTTGCCGAACATGCCATGGCAATGATTTTAACTTTAAATCGAAAAACGCATAAAGCGTATAACAGAGTTCGCGAACAAAATTTTTCCCTAAACGGATTATTAGGTTTTGATTTATTCGGAAAAACAATCGGAATTATTGGAACGGGAAATATTGGAAAAGCTTTCGCAAAAATCGCTCTGGGTTTTGGCTGTAAAGTTTTGGCTTATGATATCGTAACAAATGATGAAATGGTAAATGACGGAGTTTCTTTTGTTGATTTAGAAGAAATATTTAAATCGAGTGATATTATTTCGCTTCATTGTCCGTTAAACGATCAAACCAAACATGTTATCAATACGACTTCAATCTCTTTTATGAAAGATAATGTAATGATTATCAATACAAGCCGCGGCGGATTAATTGAAACTTCGAGTGTAATTGAAGGTTTAAAAGAAGGAAAAATTGGTTATTTAGGAATTGACGTTTACGAACAGGAAGAAAAACTGTTTTTTAGAGATTTATCTGCAGATATTATTCAGGACGATGCGATTCAGCGTTTAATGAGTTTTCCGAATGTTCTGGTCACGGCACATCAGGCGTTTTTTACGAACGAAGCTTTAACGCAGATTGCACGCGTAACTTTTAATAACATAAAATCATTGTTGACCGATAATGATATCGAAAATAAAGCAGCGTTGCTGGTTTAAATTGAATTAGATGGCAAACCCGACAGGTTTTAAAAACCTGTCGGGTTTAGCTTGTCGAATATTTTTTGTAATTTAATTAGTTGTAAAGGAGATGTAGATTTAAAATATCAGATTATGAAAAATAAAATTCTAGTTCTAATCGGAATTTTGGCATTGTATTCCTGCCAAAGTAAAAACGAATCCAAAAATATTATCAAAACGATCATTCAGGATACTCTATCAAAAACAATTGGAGGAACTGCAGATTTAAGTGATGCGCCCTCAAGAGATGATAAAGCTGTTGCATTGATTCGCAAACAATTGAATGTTTTGTTAGTGAAAGATCTCGCTACAATGACGAAAGATGACCGATATTTTTATTATGAAGCTTTTGATTTGAATAACGACCAGAAAAATGAATATTTCGTTGGTTTCTCCAATTCCTATTTCTGCGGAAGCGGAGGCTGTTCGGGTTATATTTTAAATAATGATGGAAGTGTAATTAATCATTTTACCGTAACCGATTTTCCGATTTATGTAACGACTTCCTCAACAGAAAAATTTTATGATCTTATAATGAAAAGCGGAGGTTTATTCCATCATATAAAAATGAAAAACGGAAAATATCCAACAAATCCTTCTATTGAAGAAAAATGGAAAGGTGATGTTCCTAAAGAAAGTACAAAAGTTTTGGATATTTATGATAAGAAACTGGAGAAGTATTCGTTTTAAAAACTCTAGGTAAATAGTTGTTTTTTATCTCGTTCTGTCCTTTTTTCAGAAATATAAATTTCTGTTTCTGAAATCATTCGATCAATAGTTTTACCTGAATATTTAACCAAATTGTCGATTGAGTCAAAAAATACATTAACGGACATTTCTACCCAATCTTTATTATCAATCTTTGTACAATAAAAATGAATTTTGCATAGATTTTTAATGTCATCTTCAATATTTGAGATGTCAAGATATACTTTCAAAATATTTGAAAAGCCATTTTTATGTCTAATAGCTTTATATTCTAATAAGATATTTTTATTGTTTGAGGTAATTTCAAAAAAGCCAAAATTGTTTTCTTTTAACCCCTCAAATTTATTACTTAACAATGCAAAAATTTTTTCTTTTCTTTTTAAGGGAATCTTTTTTACAAGAACAAATTCAAAGTAAATTGGATAGATAATTACTAAGGTTGAAAATGTAATAAAAAGCAAAAAAGACATTCGGCGAAGTTTTTGAAACAATTGTTTTTTATGAAACAAGAAAGGAATTCGTTAATAGAATTCCTTTCTTTGCTCTTAAATCTATTAGATTTTAATATTATTAGTCAAATTTGGAATTTGGAATTTCAAAAATTGGATTTTTAAAAAATTACCCCACCAATTCCACAAATTTAAACTCGCCGTCAACAACAACTTTAGTTAAACCATGTTTAGATAAGTTTTTCATAGACGCATCCCATTTTTTACCGCTTAAATTGGCTGTAATTTTTAGCTGCGTTAAATCCATTCTATTTTCATTTTTCGTAAGCAAGTCGATGATAAATTTTTCTTCATCAGAAAGTTCTACCTGAGCTTGTTTTTTCTCCGGACGCATTTGCGGGAACAATAAAACTTCCTGAATAGAAGCATTGTTTGTTAAATACATAATCAAACGATCCATTCCAATTCCCATTCCAGAAGTTGGTGGCATACCATACTCAAGAGCTCTTAAGAAATCTTCGTCGATAATTCCGTTTGCTTCATCATCACCTTTTTCAGAAAGACGCATTTGATCTTCAAAACGTCCTCTTTGATCAATTGGATCATTTAATTCAGAATAAGCATTTGCGATTTCTTTCCCGCAAACCATTAATTCAAAACGTTCAGTTAAGTCTGGATTCTCACGGTGCTCTTTACAAAGCGGAGACATTTCTTTTGGATAATCTGTAATGAAAGTTGGCTGAATATAATTTCCTTCGCATTTTGCTCCAAAAATCTCATCAATTAATTTTCCTTTACCCATTGTTTCGTCAACTTCGATTCCCATTCCTCTTGCAGCTTCAAACAATTCCTGCTCTGTTTTTCCGGAAATATCAAAACCAGTAAAATGCTTGATAGAATCTGTCATCGTAACGCGTGCATAAGGCGCTTTAAAGTTGATTTTGTGCTCGCCAAAAGTAACTTCGCTTGTACCATTTACAGCAATTGCACAATGTTCTAGTAACCCTTCTGCAAATTCCATCATCCAATTGTAGTCTTTGTAAGCTACATATATTTCCATTGCAGTAAATTCAGGATTGTGCGTTCTGTCCATACCTTCGTTACGGAAGTTTTTAGAGAACTCATAAACACCTTCAAATCCACCAACAATTAATCTTTTTAAATACAATTCGTTTGCAATACGCATGTAAAGCGGAATATCAAGCGAATTATGGTGCGTGATAAACGGACGCGCTGCAGCTCCACCCGGAATTGGCTGTAAAACCGGAGTTTCTACCTCAAGATATCCGGCATCGTTAAAGTACCCGCGCATAGCACTAAATAATTTAGTACGTTTAATGAAAGTTTCTTTAACGTGTTGATTTACAGTTAAATCTACATAACGCATTCTGTAACGTAACTCAGCATCGTTAAAAGCGTCGTGTACATTTCCTTCTTCATCCACTTTTGGTAAAGGAAGCGGACGCAACGTTTTACTTAAAAATGTAAAACCAGTTACACGAATACATTTTGCTCCAACCTGTGTAGTAAACAATTCTCCTTCAATACCAATAAAATCACCTAAATCGGTTAATTTTTTAAATACCTGGTTGTATAAAGTTTTATCATCACCTTCACACAAAACATCGCGATTTACATATAATTGAATACGTCCTTCGCTATCTTGTAACTCAGCAAAACAAGCTTTACCCTGATCACGAACACTCATCAAACGTCCCGCAACGATAACCTTCTTACCTTCCTCAAAAGTTTCCTTTATCTGCTTTGAAGTATGATTTACAGGAAAAAGATTAGCCGGATAAGGATTGATTCCCAGATTGCGTAAATTTTGAAGTTTTTCTCTTCTGATGATTTCTTGTTCTGATAATGCCATTTTATGCTATTTTTTTAAGTGTGCAAAGATAAAGAAAAGAATGCAGAATTTAGAATGCAGTTTTTAGATTTTTTGTTACATCAATTTATTGGATTTCAAACTGTAAAATGATGGGTTGACGGCGCGCGGATTTTACAGATGATATGGGTTTACACGGATTTTTATTCTTTTAGTGATTAAAAATTTGACAAAGTCTGTGTTAAATATAATCTGCGTCAATCCATTTTATCTGTAAAATCTGCAATCAATTTTTTGATTAAACGATTAAACAAATCAACAGTTAAACAATTAAGGATACTCTTCGTATATTTGATAAAAAATTATACTACGATGAAATTATATAAATTACTAAGTTTTTCTTTTTTAATAGCGACATTAACAAGCTGTACTTTCACCGAAAATATTTATATCAACGATAACGGAAGCGGGAAGTTTTCTGTAGATATGGACGGTTCTGCTTTGATGGAAATGGCCGGAGACCAGATTGGAAACCAAATGGGAGCCGACGCTAAAAAAGATATCGATTCTACTTTTACCTTCAAACAATTATTTGCAGAGAAAAAAGACAGTATTGCAAAAATGTCTCCCGAAGCGCAGCAGGAAATTAAAAAACTTGAAAATTTTTTAGTTCATACTAAGATGAGTGCCGAGAAAAAACAGTTTTTAATGACTTTTGAAACTGATTTTAAAAATGTAAACGAACTTCAGGATATTTTACAAACGGCAAGTACACTACAAAAATTAGAAGGCGGAGCAGCTCCGGCAAATCCGATGGGAAGCGGTTTTGGCAATAACAACAGTAAACTAAGTTATACATACGACGGAAAGAAATTTACCCGAAAAGCCACAATCGACCAGCAGAAACTGGCAGCAGTAAAAAAAGATTCGGCTGCAGATATGTCTAAAATGATGTTTGCTTCATCAAACTATGTTATTAAATATCACTTTCCGAAGAAAATAAAAAAGGTATCAAACCCGAATGCTTTATTCAGTGACGACCGAAAATCAATTACAATTCAATACACTTTCACGGATTATATGGAGAATCCTGACAAACTTAACTTTGATGTTGAGTTTGAAAAATAAATACAATGAATAAAAAAATTCAACTTCAGGATCTGGGAAACAGAGACTATAAATCGACTTGGGAATATCAGGAAGAACTTTTTCAGGATATTGTTGATTTAAAAATCAAAAACAGAAGAGAAGAACTTGACTTGCCAACACCTAATTATTTACTATTTGTTGAGCATCCGCATGTTTATACTTTGGGCAAAAGCGGCGATTTTGAAAACTTATTATTAAACGAAAAACAGCTCGAAGCAAAAGGAGCGACTTTTTATAAAATTAACCGCGGCGGCGATATTACATATCACGGACCGGGACAGATTGTAGGATATCCAATTTTAGATTTAGAAAATTTCTTTACTGATATTCATAAATATCTTCGTTTTCTCGAAGAAGCGATGATTTTAACTTTAGCAGAATATGGTTTAGAATCAGGCAGAAGCGAAGGCGAAACCGGAGTCTGGCTAGGTGTAGGAACTCCGTTTGCACGTAAAATCTGCGCCATGGGCGTTCGTGCTTCACGCTGGGTTACGATGCACGGATTTGCTTTAAACGTAAATGTCGATTTAGGCTATTTTGATAATATTATTCCGTGTGGTATTCGCGGAAAAGGGGTGACTTCATTAAATGTAGAACTTGGCGTAGAAAAAGTTGACGAAGAAGAAGTTAAGTCTAAAATCATAAAACATTTAACAGATTTGTTTGAAGCTCAGTTTATTAATTAAGTTTCTCAAATAATAGTATAGTATGAAAAATGCTGAAGAAAATAACAATTATCGAATTGCGGTTCCTTCAGCATTTGAAACTGTTTTTTCGCATTTCTATTTTGCTGAGAATAAAACAGCGTTTCCCATTACCAAAACATTACTGCCGAGTTTTCAAACCATTCTGGTTTTTAATTTCGGAACAAAATCATCTTTAAAATCACAGCAGAATACTTTTCTTGAAGTTGAAAAATGCATTGTTTTAGGTCCAATTAAACAAGCTTTTGATTATACTTTAGAGCCTGACTCAGAAATTTTAGTGGTCAACTTTAAAGAAGATGCTTTTTACAGATTCTTCGGAAACGCACTTTTTGATTCAATGCCCATTCATCCGGATGCTTTAATTAATGAAAATTGCTTTACTGTTTTATGGGAAGAACTTCAAAACATTCCTGATCCAAAAGAACGTGTCGATTATATTTTAGATTTCTGTAAACCTTATCTGCGAGAGCAAAATACAATTACGACACTTTTAAATGATTTTCAGGATCAGAATTTGAATCCGATAAAAGCGATTGCGTCGCAGATTAATCAAACAGAAAGAAATATTCAGCTCAATCAAAAGAAAATTTTTGGTTATACCATTAAAGAAGTCAATCGTTACGAAAGATTTTTAAAAGCTGTTGATCGAATTCAAAAAAATATTCTAAACGAATCTAAAACGGATTGGTTAACTATTGTTGACGAATGCGGATATTACGATCAAAGTCAGCTTATTCATGATTTTAAATATTATATGAATATTTCGCCGACAAAATTCCTCAAATTCCAAAACGATATCTGCAGTTCCAATTTAGATTAATCCCGATTTCGTTTTCTTACAATTGCTGCCGAAAGTGGTGCTATACATTTGTCATGTTCAATCTTTAAAAATAGAAAACATGAAAAATTTAATTATTTACGCACATCCAAACGAAGCAAGTTTAAACCATTTTTTTAAAAACACAATTGTCGAATCTTTAGAAAAATCGGGACAGCAAATTGTGGTTCGCGATTTAAACGAAATCAATTTTAATCCTGTTTTATCTTTGGAAGATATGCACGGACAAAGAATGGGACAGGTTGCAGATGATGTAAAAACAGAACAGAATTTTATTTCATGGGCAGACAGAATTGTTTTTATTTACCCAATTTGGTGGACAGGAATGCCAGCCATTATGAAAGGTTATATCGACCGCGTTTTTAGCTACGGATTTGCTTATCGATATGATCAGGGTGTTCAAAAAGGGCTTTTGACAGGAAAGCAAACTATTATTGTAAATTCTCATGGAAAATCGAATGCAGAATATGAAGCTATAGGTATGGATAAAGCTTTAGCATTAACTTCTGATACCGGAATTTTTAAATACTGCGGGTTTGAAATCAAACATCATTTTTACTTTGATAAAGCCGACAGAGCTTCAAAAGAAAGTATTTTAGATTGGGAAAATCAACTTCGAACTATGTTTAACGTAACTCATGAAGTTACTGTTTTTGGATAGAAATTTATTTTAGAACAGAATTATTGAAGAAAATCTAAAAATGATAAAGGAAGTCTTGAGATTTTGAATTGATAGTTAATTAAAGCTAGATTGTGGTTTTTATGATGTTTTTATGGTAAATTTGGTTTTATACCTAAAATAAAATTCTAACTGAATATAATCTAACGACTTATGAGAAAAATCTACTTTGTATGCTTCCTTTTTATGCTTAACGGTCTTTTTGCTCAAAAGAAAGAAAAATTAAATCCGATTGCGGTTTATGAAAAAGTTTGGCAGGAGAAAAACAGTGATGTCCGATTAAAATTAATAAAATCAGTCTGGCTTGACGATAGTACTTTTGAAGATCCTTCGGCATCGATAAAAGGCCAGACTGCACTCAATAATGTTATAACCGAATTTTATAAAAAATTTCCTGATGCAGTTTTAACCTCTGGTTCAAAAATCACAAAAGATAATTATGTAACCTGGGAGTGGAAAATTATGGATTCTAAAAAAAATGAACTCATAATGGGCGGACGCGATTTTGCCAGATTAAATGGAAAAGGCCAGGTGAGTAAAATTATTGGTTTTTGGAATTCAGATGTTACCTTGTCGGATGCTGAAGTTTTGCAAAATCTGGAAACCGCTAATTTTAAAGTTGTGGCACAATATTATGAGTGTTTGTTTAAAAACAGAGACTTTATAAAAATGGCCACTTTAATAGAAGACGGTGCTGTTTACAGTCAGGCTGAAGGTTTACCTTACGGCGGAATATATACAGGTTTTAATGAATGGACAAAAATGTTTGCCAAATCAACAGAATATTTTGATTTAGAAATTGAAAAAGAACCAACTTATTTTAGTGATGCGACTAAAAATGAAGTGATTATTTATTTTACAATAAAATGTAAATCAAAAAAATCTGGAAAAACACTTTCTATGCCTATTTCAGAACATTTTGATTTAAAGAATGGGAAAATTACCGCGGTAAGACCATTTTATTTTGATACCAAACAATTTGCTGAATTCTTAAAAGCAAGAAAATAAGTTTCCTGATTAACAGAAAATTTTAAATAAAAAAGACTTATCAGTTTTGATAAGTCTTTTTTATTCTTCAAAGAAATTGAGCTCCAATTGTTCTGGTAAAAGTCTAAAACTCATTCTGTGGTATTTTGTCGGGCCATATTTTTTAATGGCTTCGCGATGTTCTTTTGTTGGGTAACCTTTATTTTGTTTCCAGTTGTACATCGGGAATTCTTCATGGATTTTATCCATATATTCATCTCGATATGTTTTTGCTAATATCGAAGCTGCAGCAATACTCAAATATTTGGCATCGCCTTTAATAATGCTTTGGTTCGGAATTGATTTTAATAATGTGATTTCTTCTTGAGTAAATTGTTTCCCAAAAACGTTTTTCAATCCCAGTTTTGCATTTAGCGAGCGGTTTCCATCCACAATAATATATTCAGGAACATGTTTTAATTTTAAAATACATTCCTGCATTCCTTTCATCGATGCATTTAGAATATTTATTTCGTCAATTTCATCAGGAAATAAATGCGTTACAGCAAAACACACGGCGTGTTTTTCAATAATTGGTTTTAAAAATGCGCGTGTTTTTTCAGAAAGCTGTTTACTGTCGTTTAAAATTTCATGCTCAAAATCTGCAGGCAGAATTATCGCTGCTGCAGTTACAGGTCCTGCAAGACAGCCGCGCCCGGCCTCATCGGTTCCGGTTTCTAAAACAAATCCTGAAAAATTTTTTGCAAGCATTTTTTTGAAATTTTAAAAGACAAATATCATAAAATTTTCCACAAAAATATTCGTTTTCATACTGTCAGCCAAGGCAATTATATAAATTAAAGTGTTTTTTTATTTATACATATTTATCATTTACCTTTGCTTAGCAAATTTTGTCGAAATAATTACATATAAAGCCATCAAATGAGAATATTCATTTTTCTATATCTATTAGTTGTACCAGTATTATTGTTTTCTCAGGAAAAACCAAAACCCGCTTCTAAAAATAATTTAGATATGAATACACAATATTCAAGCATAACAGATACGGTTAAAAAAAAGAAAGACAAGATTGCTACTATCGATCAGTATAAGATTATTACATTAGAGCATGATACTATTTATGCAGATACTTCGCTTACAATAAAAAGTGCCTACAAACAAAACCATCTTCGAAAAGATCTTTTCGGACTTTTGGAGTTTTCTAATATTGGACTGCCAATGAATACGCTGCAATATAGTTTAACTAGTTTTTCACCGTATCCGGAAATTGGTTTTACAGGTATGCATTTTAATTATATTCAGGCAGACGAAATTAGATATTATTCAGCAGCGACTCCTTTTACAGAACTGTTTTTTAATACAACTATTAATAAAGGTCAAAATCTTGATTCGTTTATTACCATAAATCTTTCTAAGAATTTTAATTTTTCTATCGCGTATAAAGGTTTACGTTCAGAGGGAGATTATATAAATCAATTAGTAAGTTCAGGAAATTTCAGATTTACTACAAGTTATGCTACGACTAGCAGAAGATATGCCATAAACGCCCATTTTACATCTCAGGATAATTCGAACGAAGAAAATGGCGGAATCACAACTACGGAAGATTTTGAAAGTGATGATCCTGATTTTAAAAACCGTCAGCGTCTGCAGGTTTATTTAACAGATGCTAAATCTATTTTAAAAGGAAGACGTTTGTTTTTTGACCATGCTTTTAGAATAAATCCTGAAAACGGAAATAATAATTTATATATAAACCATCAGTTTAATTATGAATACAAATTTTTCGAATACAATCAGCCAACCGTACTTTCTTCTGTAGATGGTATAGAAGAACCTGTACAGCGTTTTGGAGATTCGTATGTTACAAGCGGAATAAATGACCAGACACGTTATGAAAGACTTTACAACAAAGTGGGTGTGGCTTACGAAAATTCGCTTTTAGGGAAATTTAATTTCTTTGTAGACGATTACAGATCTAATTACAAGTATGATAAGATTATTGTTTTTGCAGATAAAACGACTATTCCTGATAACTTGTTTTTGCAGTTTAATAATTTTGGTGCACAATATGAGTACCAAAAAAACAAATGGAATGGGCGATTTTTGTATTCAAGATCCATTACAAATCAGTCGCTTTCTAATTTGGATGCAAAATTGCGTTATAACTTAAATGAAAAAATTCAGTTTGATTTTAGATATCGTAACATTAATAAACTGCCAAATAACAATTATAATTTGTACCAAAGCAGTTATGTAGATTATAACTGGTCTAATGACTTTAAGAATGAAAAAATTAATTCTTTAAGCGCAAGTATTTCAACACCGTGGCTTAATGCAGAAGCTCAGTACACAACTTTAAAAGATCATTTGTATTTTGCTGATGATGCAACGGCTGAACAAAAAGAAAACAGAGTACAGCTTGTAAGACCTTTTCAATACGGAAACGTAATTAACTATCTTGAAATAAAAGCAAACAAAGAATTTAAGTTCGGGAAATTTGCTTTAGATAATACCTTATTGTACCAAAAAGTAGATCAGTCAGAATTAATTTTAAATGTACCTGATTTTGTAACCAGAAATACATTTTACTATTCAAATTACTTCTTTAAGAAAGCTTTATATGCTCAGGGAGGAATCGTGTTTAATTATTTTACCAAATATTACGGTAATGATTATAACCCGGTTATTGGAGAATTTTTTGTTCAGTCAGACAAAGAAATTGGAAATTATGCCACTTTTGATGTTTTCATTAATGCAAGAATCCGCCAGACACGTTTTTACTTAAAAGCAGAACATTTAAATGCTATATTTTCAAGTAGTAATTATTATTCAACGCCTAATAATCCGTATCGTGATTTTGTAATCAGATTTGGTTTAGTTTGGAATTTCTTCAAATAAAATTAGGTGTGCCCTCTTTTTAAACCAAATAATAAACTTAAATAAAATGGACTTTTCAAATAATATTTTAGAAACAATTGGCAATACGCCATTGGTAAAACTCAACAAAATTGTTGCTGAAATTGATGCGTTAGTATTGGCAAAAGTCGAAACTTTTAATCCGGGAAATTCTGTAAAAGACAGAATGGCTGTAAAGATGATCGAAGATGCTGAGGCTGACGGCCGCCTTAAACCTGGCGGAACTATTATTGAAGGAACTTCCGGAAATACAGGAATGGGTCTTGCCCTTGTTGCGATTGTAAAAGGTTACAAATTGATTTGTGTAATCTCAGACAAGCAGTCTAAAGAAAAAATGGATATCCTTCGTGCTGTTGGTGCAAAAGTAGTAGTGTGCCCTACTGATGTTGAACCTACAGATCCTCGTTCTTATTATTCAGTTTCAAAACGTCTGGCAGAAGAAACTCCAAATTCCTGGTACGTAAACCAATACGATAATATGTCAAATTCACTGGCACATTACGAGCAGACCGGACCTGAAATCTGGAAACAGACGGATGGAAAAATCACACATTTTGTTGTGGGAGTAGGAACAGGAGGAACAATCTCAGGAGTTGGAAAATACTTAAAAGAGAAAAATCCAAATATTAAAATTTGGGGAATTGATACGTACGGTTCAGTTTTTAAAAAATACCACGAAACGGGAATTTTTGATGAAAACGAAATCTACTCATACATAACCGAAGGAATTGGAGAAGATATTTTACCAAAGAATGTTGACTTTTCTCTAATCGATGGTTTTACAAAAGTTACCGATAAAGACGCTGCAGTTTACACCAGAAAAATTGCACTTGAAGAAGGTATTTTTGTTGGAAACTCAGCAGGAGCTTGTATTAAAGGGTTATTGCAGTTAAAAGAACATTTTAAACCGGATGATGTAGTTGTGGTATTATTTCACGATTCTGGAAGCCGTTATGTAGGTAAAATGTTTAACGATGACTGGATGCGTGAGCGTGGATTCCTTGAAGAAAACGTTACAAAAGCCGAAGATGTAATTAAAGATCATATCGATAAAGAACTAATCGTTGTTCGTACAGAAGAATTGGTTTCGCATGCTATCGAACGTATGCGTAAATATAAAATCTCACAGATTCCGGTTGTTGATATTAATGGTTTTGTAGGTTCTGTTGACGAAACAGATTTGTTTAGAAGTTATGTTGCCGATAAAAACGTAGCCGAAAAACCAATTAAAGAAGTAATGGGTAAACCTTTCCCAGTTGTAAAATTAGGAACGCCAATTGAAGAAGTTTCTAAACTTTTCAGTAAAGAAAATGATGCCGTTTTAGTTGATTTAGGAAACGGAAACCACCATATTATTACAAAATATGATATTATTGGTTCTATAAAATAAACAACTCGAAATATTTTTTTTAAAATCCATAAATCAGATTGTTTTAATCATGATTTATGGATTTTCTTTTTCAGTAAAAATTAAAATTATTTTTTTTTGTAAGATTAATACTAAAATAATTATTTTTAGGTCTTAATTTTTATTTGTAAAAAATGAAAGAAGATTTTCTTCATTATCTCTGGAAGTATAAAAAGTTTGATACTTTAAATCTAAAAACTGTTCAAAATGAATCAATCACCATTATAAAAACAGGTGATTATTTAGAACTTGCCGGACCTGATTTTTTTAATGCACTTATTGTAATTGGAGATCAAAAATGGGCAGGAAATATAGAAATTCACTTAAAATCGTCAGACTGGTATCTGCATAATCATGAAAAAGATCCTGCTTATGAAAATGTAATTCTGCATATAGTCTGGGAGAATGATACACCAATTTTTAGACAGAACAATACCGAAATTCCGGTTTTGGTTTTAAAAGATTACACGTCAAAAGAAGTAATTGAAAATTATAATGCGCTGCTTTTTCCAAAAACATGGATTTCATGCGAAAAACAATTAAAAAATATTGATGATTTTATATTGAAAAACTGGCAGGAAAGATTATTTTTTGAGCGATTAGAACGAAAATCTAAATTTGTTTTTGAATTGCTCGAAGAAACAAATCAGGACTGGGAAGCGGTTTTGTTCTGCCTTCTGGCCAGAAATTTTGGTTTAAATACAAACGGCAGTAGTTTTCTGGAAATGTCTAAATCAATTTCGTTTTCTGTAATCAGAAAAGAAAGTTTTGAAGTTGAAAATCTGGAAGCACTGTTTTTTGGAAATTTGGCCTTGTTAGACGGAGAAAAAGAAGACGAATATTTTAAAGATTTGAAGTTCAGATATTTTTTCCTTTTGCATAAATACCAATTAGAAAAACCATTTATAAATCCGGTTCAGTTTTTTAAACATCGACCAGACAATTTTCCAACGATTCGGCTTTCACAACTGGCTAATTTGTATCATAAATATCAAAACTTGTTTTATAAAATAATTGCTTTAAAATCGGCTAAAAACGTTTATGAATTACTTAGTATTCTGGTTAGTCCGTATTGGCAGAATCATTATCAGTTCGACAAAGAAAGTCCAAAGAAAGCCAAAACACTTTCAAAATCATTTTTGGATTTAATCATCATAAACACAATAATTCCTATTCAGTTTGCTTATTCAACAATAATGGGAGATGCTATTTTAGAAGACTTAATTGATTTTATGAATGAAGTTGTTCCTGAAAAAAACGCAGTTATAGATAAATTTGAGTCTTTCGGAATTAAAGCAAAAAATGCATTCGAAACTCAAACTTTATTAGAATTGAAAAATGAATATTGCAATAATAAAGCATGTCTGAAATGTGCAATAGGAATGGAGCTTCTGAAAAATTAGTTAATCAGAAAATGTGATAATGAGATAATTTGTACTTTTGTAATCAGATGCAAAGCGAAAAAAATCTAAAATCTACAGTCTAAAATCTAAAATAATAAAAATGTCAGCTATTTTAAAACTTAAATTCTTTTTTGAAAAATACGGTTTTCATGTTTCATCAAGACTGGCAGATAAACTCGGAATGCGCGTAACAAGTGTTAGATTGTTTTTTATCTATATCTCGTTTGTTACTGCCGGTTTAGGATTTGGTGTTTATCTAACTTTAGCTTTTTGGATTAGACTGAAAGATTTAATTCGCGCCAAAAGAACATCAGTTTTCGATTTATAATTCAAACATTCATTCATATAAAGCATAAAAAAAACCTGTTCAATTGAACAGGTTTTTTCATATAATCTTTTATTAGATTTCTTCAGCTTCGCTTTCAGGATTATTAAGTTTTGCTCTTTTTTTACTGTAAGCAAAATAAACAATAATACCTAAAGTTCCCCAGCATAAGAAAGCAATCCAGGTATCATGTCTTACCTGAGTCATTAAGAATAAGTTGAATGATACTCCTAATGTTCCAACTAAATAAACTGCCGGAGTTTTGTAATGTCTTTCTAATTCTGGTTTTTTGTATCTTAAAATCATTACGGCAACACACACCATTCCAAATGCTAATAATGTTCCCATACTACACATTTCACTTACTTTTTCAATTGGAGTAAGAGCAGCAACAATAGAAATAATTGTTCCTACTAAAAATGTACTCTTATAAGGTGTTTTAAAACTAGTGTGAAGTTTACTGAAAAACGGAGGTAATAAACCGTCTCTTGACATTCCTAAGAAAATACGAGTCTGTCCAAGCATCATAACAAGCATTACAGATGTTAAACCTGCTGTAGCAGCAATTGTAATGATAAATACCGCCCAAGTTAATCCGTTTTCGCTAAATGCAGAAGCAACCGGTGCAGCTTTGTCTAATTGATCGTAGTGAACCATTCCGGTTAATACTAATGACACAAGGATATAAAGAATAGTACAAATTACTAATGAAGCAATAATAGCAAATGGTACATCTTTTTTAGGATTAATAGCTTCTCCTGCCTGAGTAGAAACGGCATCAAAACCGATATAAGCAAAGAAAACAATTGTAGCAGCTGTTAATACACCTCCAAATCCAAAATTCATTTTTCCGGTAGCATTTCCTAATGCATCCAAAGCAGGAACTTCAGTAGGAATAAAAGGATGCCAGTTGTCTACATTAATGTAAAAAGCACCACAGATAATTACAAAAAGAACTACAGCAATTTTTACAATTACAATTAAATTGTTTGTACTTGCCGCTTCTTTAATTCCTTTTACAAGAATCGCAGTTACGATCCATGTAATGATAAAAGCAGGTAAGTTAAATGCAAATGTAGGTACATCAATTTGATCGAGAGGGAATTCTTTATTATGTTCGGCAACTTTTTCTATAGCAGTATGTAAGTCATTACAGAGCCAGATTGGAATGTTAATTCCAAATAAATGGAGAAGTTTTACAAAATAACCGCTCCAGGCGACTGCAACGGTAGTGGCTCCCATCATATATTCAAGAATCAGGTTCCACCCAATGAACCATGCAAAAATTTCGCCGATTGTTCCGTATGCATATGCATATGCAGAACCTTCTACTGGTAATACTGAAGCAAATTCAGCATAACAAAGAGAAGCAAATAAACAGCCTATACCTGCAATAACAAAGGATAGAGCTAAAGCTGGACCCGCATAATCATGCGCTGCGATTCCTGTTAAAGTGAAAATTCCTCCACCTATGATTGCCCCAATTCCTAATGAGGTCAATCCCCATCTTGTAAGAACTCTTTTTAAATCACTTTTTTTCATATCAGCCTCAAAAGCCGATATTGGTTTAACTCTCCAAATTGACATACTATTTTATTGGTTTATTGTTATTAAGCTCCAAATGTATCGTTTTTTGTAAAAAATAAAAACAATTATGATATTTTAAGTTATAAAATATTTAATTTTTTGATTTATTCTGTTTGCAATGTTCTGTTAGTGCTGAGTTTATTTTAATCTCGATATAAATCGATTGAGTTCGTTATGCAGGTTTTGTGAATAATATTTTTAGTATTTTTCTTAATAAATAAAAATATTATACCGTATTTTATGCTTTTTTATAAGATCAAATATTTACAATAATCACATATATTAAGATGTTAAGCCAATATTTCAAATTTACAAGCCAGCAAAAAACAGGTATTTTTTTATTTTTAATAATAATTATCACGCTGCAGTTAATTTATTTTTTTGTCGATTTTAACCAGAATGAAAAAACATTTCCGGAAGAGACTAAATGGTTAGCCTTACAAAAAGAAATAGATGCAGCAAAAGAAGTAAAATACACAGAAAAGCAAAAAGTGTATACTTTTAATCCTAATTTCATTTCTGATTATAAAGGATACAAACTCGGAATGTCAGTTGAAGAAATTGATCGACTGCTGGCTTTTCGAAAAGAAAATAAATATGTAAACTCAGCCGAAGAATTTCAAAAAGTAACAAAAATCTCTGATTCATTATTAAATGTAATTGCTCCTTTGTTTAAATTCCCGGATTGGACACAAAAGAAAAATGAATATAAAGCAGATAAAAAAGAATATGTCCAAAAAACATTTCCGAAAAGAGAAACTATAATACTTAAGGATATTAATCAGGCCAGTCAGGAAGATTTAATAGCAATTTATGGTATTGGAGATGCATTATCTTCAAGAATATTAAAACAAAAGGAAATTTTAGGTGGTTTCGTTTCTATGGAACAACTTGAAGATGTATGGGGGCTTTCGCCAGAAGTTATTGCGCAATTGAATAGTCATTTTAAAGTGATAATGCCATCAGGTTTTAAGAAGATTGCTATAAATGATGCGACATTAAAAGAGTTATCTCAGTTTCCTTATTTCAAATATTCTCTCGCAAAACAAATTGTAACTTATAGAAGTATGAACGGAAATTTTAATAATATTGAGGATTTGATAAAAATTAAAGGTTTTCCTGTTGAAAAAGCAAAAATAATTAGTTTATATTTGGAGTTCTAAAAAATAACTAACTAATGAATTTTGATTATAACGAAACGCAGTCGATGATTGCTCAATCTATAAAAGACTTTGCAGAGAAAAATATAAAACCACATATAATGGAGTGGGACGAAGCTCAGATTTTTCCAGTAGACTTATTTAAAAAATTAGGAGAGATGGGGTTTATGGGAGTTCTTGTGCCTGAAGAATATGGAGGTTCGGGGTTGGGATACCATGAATATATTACGGTAGTTGAAGAAATTTCAAAAGTAGATCCTTCAATAGGTTTGTCAGTTGCCGCGCATAATTCGCTTTGCACCAATCATATTTTGACATTTGGAAACGAAGAACAAAAGAAAAAGTATTTACCAAAATTAGCCACTGCAGAATATATTGGAGCCTGGGGATTAACAGAACACAATACAGGTTCTGATGCAGGCGGAATGAATACTACCGCTGTTAAAGACGGAGATTATTGGGTTATTAATGGGGCTAAAAATTTTATTACCCATGCCATATCTGGCGATGTTGCAGTTGTAATTGCCCGAACAGGTGAAAAAGGCGATTCTAAAGGAATGACAGCTTTTGTGCTGGAAAAGGGAATGCCTGGTTTTTCTTCAGGTAAAAAAGAAAATAAACTGGGAATGCGTGCCAGCGAAACTGCAGAATTAGTTTTTGATAACTGCCGTGTACCGGATGCGAATAGATTAGGTGAAATAGGACAAGGATTTGTTCAGGCTATGAAAATTTTAGATGGCGGTCGAATTTCAATTGGCGCTTTATCACTTGGTATAGCAAAAGGAGCTTATGAAGCCGCATTGAAATATTCGAAAGAAAGACATCAATTTGGACAGCCAATAAGCAGTTTTCAGGGAATCTCATTCAAATTAGCCGATATGGCAACGGAGATTGAAGCTTCAGAACTATTATTGCACAAAGCGGCATATTTAAAACAACAACATAAACCAGTAACAACTTCGGGAGCAATGGCTAAAATGTATGCTTCAGAAGCTTGCGTGAAAATTGCAAACGAAGCGGTTCAAATTCATGGAGGTTACGGTTATACAAAAGATTTTCCGGTAGAGAAATTCTACAGAGATTCTAAATTATGTACTATAGGAGAAGGAACTACGGAAATTCAGAAGCTGGTTATCTCGAGAAATTTGTTGAAAGAGTAAAGAGTAAAGAGAATAGATTATAGAAAAAAGTCTTTACTCTATTTTCTTTTTTCTAAAAAAAAATAATTCATAATTTATACTTCATAATTCATAATTAATTTTTACATTTGCAGCCTTAACGAGAGGAGGTGTCTATATTATGTTAATTATACCAATTAAAGACGGAGAAAATATCGATAGAGCATTAAAGCGCTATAAAAGAAAATTTGATAAAACAGGAACTGTTCGTCAATTAAGAGCACGTACTGCTTTTATTAAGCCTTCTGTTGTAAAAAGAGCTCAAATTCAAAAAGCTGCTTACATCCAAACTTTGAAAGATAGTTTAGAGAGTTAATATTAAGCTTTTCAAAAATAATTACCGTTAGTGGTCAAAATGTTTTAATTTTGATGCTAACGGTTTTTTATTTTTAAACCTTTTTATATGAATTCAAATAAAGAAGCTTTTCGTAATTATCTACAGTTGGAGAAGAAGTATTCTCCGCATACGGTCAATGCTTATTTGAATGATATCACCTTTTTTGAAGAATTTAATAAGACTAACTTTGAGCAGGAAGGAATTGAAAAGGTTAATTATAGTCAAATTAGAAGTTGGATTGTTTTTTTGGTAGATCAGGAAATTTCAAATGTTTCTGTAAATCGTAAAATGGCTTCTTTGAAAGCTTTTTATAAATTTCTTTTGAAGATTAAGCAAATAGAGGTAAATCCGATGCTGAAGCATAAAGCGCTTAAAACTCCTAAAATTGTACAAGTTCCGTTTTCTGAGAAAGAAGTAAATGATTTAATGGCAGGTGTGGATTCTCCTTCTGGGTTTGAAGAAATAAGGGATAAACTTATTGTAGATCTTTTTTATACGACAGGAATGCGACGTGCAGAATTGATAAGTTTGACGGTGAAAAATGTTGATTTGTCTTCAAATGTTGTTAAGGTGCTTGGTAAAAGAAATAAAGAAAGGATTGTGCCGCTTTTGTCAATAGTTGTTGATCAGATTGGTTTGTATCTAAAAGAAAGAGAGCAGCTTGATCAGATTGTAGATTCGGATAATTTTTTTATTTCGAAAAAAGGGTTAAAATTAAGCGAATCTTTTGTGTATCGATTAATAAATTGTTACTTTAGTAGGGTCTCTGAAAAGGTAAAAAAGAGTCCGCATGTGTTACGGCATACTTTTGCGACTCACTTGCTTAATAACGGGGCAGATTTAAATTCAGTTAAAGAATTATTAGGGCATTCAAGTTTGGCGTCTACTCAGGTTTATACTCATAATAGTTTAGCAGAACTTAAAAAAGTTTATTCAGATGCTCATCCGAGAAATAAATAATAATTCTGAAATGTTTAACCCTAAAATTATTATTATGAAGGTAGATGTTCATGCAGTTAACTTTACTGTCGACAGAAAATTGGTGGATTTTATTCAAGAGAGAATGGATAAGCTGGAAAAGTATTACGACCGAGTAGTATCGGCTGATGTTTTTTTAAAAGTTGAAAGAACAAGTGATAAGGAGAATAAGGCGGTAGAGATTAAGATTAATGTTCCGGGAGATGAGTTTTTGGTTAAAAAACAGTGTAAGTCCTTTGAGGAAGCAGTGGAGCTTTCTGCGGAATCTTTAGAACGTTTACTGGTAAAAAGGAAAGAAAAAATAAGAGCACATATTTAATTGAAATTTTTTTCAAAAAATGTTTTGATTAAAAGATAAAATAGCTACATTTGCAGTCCGTTAGAAATAGCGGACTTTTTTAATGTATTCGCCGATGTAGCTCAGCTGGCTAGAGCAGCTGATTTGTAATCAGCAGGTCGTGGGTTCGAGTCCCTCTATCGGCTCAAAAATATTTCAAATGCGATTTGGAATAAGTTCTTTTAAAGTATTGAATTTTAACGAATTAGGGGAGATACTCAAGCGGCCAACGAGGGCAGACTGTAAATCTGCTGTGAGAACTTCGCAGGTTCGAATCCTGCTCTCCCCACAAAAAAGAAGTTTGGAATTTAGGATTGTAGGTTTTAGGTTTTTTAACCTGAAATCTAAATTCGAAAATCTAAAATCAGAACTCTCTGCCGGTGTAGCTCAGGGGTAGAGTGCTTCCTTGGTAAGGAAGAGGTCTCGGGTTCAAATCCCGACATTGGCTCAAGTAAGTAGGAAATTGAAAATTAATATATAACTAAGATTAAAAATTAAGTAAAATGGCAAAGGAGAATTTTAATCGTTCCAAACCGCACTTAAACATAGGTACAATTGGACACGTAGATCACGGAAAAACTACATTAACTGCTGCAATTACAAAAGTATTGTCAGATGCTGGTTACTGTCAAGCAAAATCGTTTGATCAAATCGATAACGCTCCAGAGGAGAAAGAAAGAGGTATTACTATTAATACATCACACGTAGAGTATGAAACAGCTAACCGTCACTACGCTCACGTTGACTGTCCAGGTCACGCGGATTACGTAAAGAACATGGTTACTGGAGCTGCTCAAATGGACGGAGCTATCTTAGTAGTTGCTGCTACAGATGGTCCAATGCCACAAACTCGTGAGCACATCCTTTTAGGACGTCAGGTAGGTATTCCAAGAATCGTTGTTTTCATGAACAAAGTGGATATGGTTGATGATGCTGAGTTATTAGAGCTTGTTGAAATGGAAATTAGAGATTTATTATCTTTCTACGAATATGATGGAGATAATGGTCCTGTAGTTCAAGGTTCTGCTTTAGGAGGATTAAACAATGATCCAAACTGGGTACCTAAAATTATCGAATTAATGGAAGCTGTTGATAACTGGATCGAAGAGCCAGTACGTGACGTTGCTAAACCATTCTTGATGCCAGTTGAGGATGTATTTACAATTACAGGTCGTGGAACTGTAGCTACAGGTCGTATCGAAACTGGAGTTGCTAACACTGGAGATCCTGTTGAAATCATTGGTATGGGAGCTGAAAAATTAACTTCTACTATTACAGGAGTTGAGATGTTCCGTAAAATCCTTGACAGAGGTGAAGCTGGAGATAACGTAGGTTTATTGTTAAGAGGTATTGATAAGGCTGATATCAAAAGAGGTATGGTTATTATTAAGCCAGGTTCAGTAAAACCACACGCTAAATTCAAAGCTGAGGTTTATATCTTGAAAAAAGAAGAAGGTGGACGTCACACTCCATTTCACAATAACTACCGTCCACAGTTCTACGTACGTACAACTGACGTAACAGGAGTTATTTCTTTACCAGCAGGTGTAGAGATGGTAATGCCAGGTGATAACTTAACTATTGAAGTTGCTTTATTAAGCCCAATCGCTATGAACGTAGGTTTACGTTTTGCTATCCGTGAAGGTGGTAGAACAGTTGGTGCTGGACAGGTTACTGAAATCGTAGAGTAATTCTATTAAAATAAATAAAAAAGCCAGTGATTATTTTTTAATCACTGGCTTTAATTACGGGCGTAGTTCAAGGGTAGAATAGCGGTCTCCAAAACCGTTGATGGGGGTTCGAATCCCTCCGCCCGTGCAATAAAAAATATATCAAATGACAAAAGTTACTAATTATTTATCAGAGGCTTTCGAGGAGTTAAAGTCAAATGTTACTTGGCCAGCTTGGGCTGAGGTTCAAAAATTGACAATTGTTGTGGCTGTATTTTCGATTCTGTTCGCTTTGGCAACATGGGGAGTAGACGAATTTTTTGCAAAAGCTTTGGCTGGATTTTTTAACTGGTTAAAAGGATAATTTTTTTGTGATGGCAGATAATAATGTGAAAAAATGGTATGTGGTTAGAGCTGTAAGCGGCCAGGAGAATAAGGTTAAAGCTTACATCGAAACTGAGATTGCCAGATTAGGTATGGGTGATTATGTTTCCCAGGTTTTAGTGCCTACTGAAAAAGTGGTTACTGTAAAAGAAGGGAAAAAAATGTCTAAGGATAAAGTATATTTCCCTGGATATGTTATGATCGAAGCTAACTTGGTTGGTGAGATACCTCATATTATTAAATCTATTACGAGTGTAATTGGTTTCTTAGGAGAGATTAAAGGCGGAGAACCTGTACCTTTAAGAATGTCTGAGGTAAATCGTATGCTAGGAAAAGTGGATGAGTTGGCTGTAAATACAGATACAAGATCAATTCCATTTAGTTTAGGAGAAACAGTAAAAGTGATCGATGGTCCTTTTAATGGTTTCAATGGTACGGTTGAAAAAATCAATGAAGAAAAGCGTAAACTTGAAGTAATGGTTAAAATTTTCGGAAGAAAAACTCCATTAGAGTTAAGTTTTATGCAAGTTGAAAAAGTATAATTTTTTGTTACACTATAATAAACCATTGTAATCGCTTCCATTGATTACAGTGTTAAATTTTTTAAAAATGGCTAAAGAAATTAGTAAGGTAGTTAAACTACAAGTTAAGGGAGGTGCTGCGAACCCGTCGCCACCGGTTGGACCTGCTTTAGGAGCTGCTGGGGTTAACATCATGGAGTTTTGTAAGCAATTTAATGCTAGAACTCAGGATAAACCTGGCAAAATTTGTCCAGTGCAAATCACTGTGTACAAAGACAAATCATTTGATTTTGTTGTTAAGACTCCTCCAGCAGCAGTTCAGTTAATGGAAGCTGCAAAGCTAAAATCTGGTTCTGGTGAGCCTAATCGTAAAAAAGTAGCTAGCGTTACTTGGGAACAAATTAGAGCTATTGCTGAAGACAAAATGCCAGACTTAAATGCTTTTACAGTAGAAAAAGCAATGAGTATGGTTGCTGGAACAGCTAGATCTATGGGTATAACTGTATCAGGAGATGCTCCTTTTTAATTAAGAAAAAGACATGGCAAAATTAACAAAAAAGCAAAAAGAGGCTGCTTCAAAAATTGAAAAGAACAAATTATACTCTTTAAAAGATGCTGCTGCATTAATTAAAGTTGTTGCTTCTGCAAAATTTGATGAGTCTGTTGATATCGCAGTTCGTTTGGGTGTTGATCCAAGAAAAGCGAATCAAATGGTGAGAGGTGTAGTTACTTTACCTCACGGAACAGGAAAAGACGTTAAAGTATTAGCATTGGTTACTCCAGATAAAGAAGCTGAAGCAAGAGAAGCTGGAGCAGATCACGTTGGTCTTGACGATTACTTACAAAAAATTAAAGACGGTTGGACAGATGTTGATGTGATCATTACTATGCCTGCTGTTATGGGTAAATTAGGTCCATTAGGTCGTATTTTAGGACCTAGAGGTTTAATGCCAAACCCTAAAACAGGTACTGTAACTATGGATGTTGCTAAAGCTGTTCAAGAAGTTAAAGCTGGTAAAATTGACTTTAAAGTTGATAAAACTGGTATCGTTCACGCAGGAATCGGTAAAGTTTCTTTTGGAGCTGAGCAGATTGTTGACAACGCACACGAAATTATTCAAACATTAATAAAACTTAAACCAACTGCTGCTAAAGGTACATACATCAAAGGTATTCACCTTACAAGCACAATGAGTCCTGCTATCGCATTAGACCCAAAAGCAGTATAATTGGTAGTTAAAAATTTTTAGTATGACTAGAGAAGAAAAATCAATCGCGATTGAAAATTTAACTGCGCAGTTAGCTGGTACAAATATCATTTATATTTCTGATATTTCTGGTTTAAACGCAGAGACAACTTCAAGCTTACGTAGAGCTTGTTTCAAGGCAGGTATCAAATTAGAGGTTGTAAAAAACACTTTGCTTGCAAAAGCAATGGAGGCTTCTGATAATGATTATGGAGATTTACCTACAGTTTTATCTGGTAACAGTGCTATCTTCATTTCTGATGTTGCTAATGCACCTGGAAAAATTATCAAAGATTTCCGTAAGAAATCTGATAAACCAGTTTTAAAAGGAGCATACATCAATTCTGAAGTATACATCGGAGATAATCAATTAGATGCATTAGCTACGATTAAATCTAAAGAAGAGCTTATTGGAGAAATCATTGGATTATTACAATCTCCAGCTCAAAGAATTATTTCTGCTTTACAAAACAAATTCGCAGGAAGCGAAGAAGAAGGAGCAGAGTAATTTTGAATTTGGAAGCAGGCTTCCTTATTGCTTAATTAGCGCACAATAATTAAATTATATTTTTACAAATCATTTTAAACGATAGAAAAAATGGCAGATTTGAAACAATTCGCAGAACAATTAGTTAACTTAACAGTTAAAGAAGTTAACGAATTAGCAACAATATTAAAAGACGAGTATGGTATCGAGCCTGCTGCTGCAGCTGTAGTAGTTGCTGCTGGTGGTGGAGAAGGTGCTGCTGAAGAAGCACAAACTGAATTTACAGTTGTATTGAAAGATGCAGGAGCTTCTAAATTAGCTGTTGTAAAATTAGTTAAAGAATTAACTGGTTTAGGTCTTAAAGAAGCTAAAGACGTAGTAGACGGTGCTCCAAGTAACGTTAAAGAAGGTGTTTCTAAAGAAGAGGCTGAAGGTCTTAAAAAATCTTTAGAAGAGGCTGGAGCTGTTGTTGAGCTTAAATAATTAAACTCAGTTTAAGAACTAGGTTTAGGTCTTGAGTTAACACTCAAAGGCCTAAACCATTTTTCGTATAATAAAATATATATCAAGTTTTATTATCCCATAGTTTAAAATACGAAAAAGTTTTTGATCAATACGAAGAAAGAAAATCAAACTTATTTTACTGTTTTATTTTTAAAGATGTATTGATTATAATAAGAAAGTATAGATTAAACAGTGTGTTTTTACACAAAAAAATTACTTTTTTTTAATCAAAATTTTGTCCATTGATGATAACAAATCAGACTGAAAGATTGAATTTTGCCTCTACAAAAAATATTCCTGACTATCCGGATTTCTTAGATGTTCAGGTTAAATCTTTTAAAGATTTCTTTCAATTAGAAACGAAATCTGACGAAAGAGGCAACGAAGGGTTATACAACACCTTCATGGAAAACTTTCCAATCACAGATACAAGAAATAACTTTGTATTGGAATTCCTAGATTATTTTGTTGATCCGCCGCGTTATACAATTCAAGAATGTATAGAGAGAGGTCTTACTTATAGTGTGCCTTTAAAAGCTAGATTAAAACTATACTGTACAGATCCAGAACACGAAGATTTTGAAACTATTGTACAAGATGTTTATCTTGGAACAATTCCTTACATGACTCCTAGTGGTACTTTTGTGATCAATGGTGCCGAGCGTGTTGTAGTATCTCAATTACACCGTTCTCCAGGGGTTTTCTTTGGACAGTCATTCCATGCAAATGGAACTAAACTTTATTCTGCCAGAGTAATTCCTTTTAAAGGATCTTGGATAGAATTCTCTACTGATATTAACAGCGTAATGTACGCATATATCGATAGAAAGAAAAAATTACCTGTAACGACTTTATTCCGTGCTATCGGTTTCGAAAGAGATAAGGATATCCTTGAAATTTTCGACTTAGCTGAAGAAATTAAAGTATCTAAAACGGGAATTAAGAAATATATTGGAAGAAGACTTGCTGCGCGTGTATTGAACACTTGGCATGAGGATTTCGTTGATGAAGATACTGGAGAGGTAGTTTCTATCGAACGTAATGAAATCATCCTTGATCGTGATACAATTATCGACAAAGATAATGTTGAAGAGATCATCGATTCTAACGTTAAATCTATTTTGTTACACAAAGAGGATAATAACCAGGCAGATTATGCTATTATCCACAACACGTTACAAAAAGACCCTACAAACTCTGAAAAAGAAGCTGTAGAGCACATTTACCGTCAGCTGCGTAACGCTGAACCGCCTGATGAGGAAACTGCTCGTGGTATTATAGATAAATTGTTCTTCTCAGATCAACGTTATAACTTAGGTGAAGTTGGTCGTTACAGAATGAACAAAAAATTAGATTTAGATATTCCTATGGATAAGCAAGTGCTTACTAAAGAGGATATTATTACAATCGTTAAATATTTGATCGAGTTGATCAACTCTAAAGCAGAGATTGATGATATCGATCACTTATCAAACCGTCGTGTTAGAACAGTTGGTGAACAATTGTCTCAACAATTCGGTGTTGGTTTAGCACGTATGGCTAGAACTATTCGTGAGAGAATGAACGTTAGAGATAACGAGGTGTTTACACCAATTGATTTGATTAATGCTAAAACATTATCGTCAGTTATCAACTCTTTCTTTGGTACTAACCAGTTATCTCAATTTATGGATCAAACGAACCCATTAGCTGAGATTACACACAAAAGAAGACTTTCTGCACTTGGACCAGGTGGACTTTCGAGAGAGAGAGCTGGTTTCGAGGTTCGTGACGTTCACTATACGCACTATGGTCGTTTATGTCCGATTGAAACTCCTGAGGGACCAAACATTGGTTTGATTTCTTCTCTTGGGGTTTATGCAAAAGTAAACGGAATGGGATTCATCGAAACTCCATACCGTAAAGTAACAAATGGTGTTGTTGATTTAGAAAGCGCACCGGTTTACTTAAGTGCTGAAGAAGAAGAAGGTAAAATGATTGCTCAGGCAAACATTGAGATGGATACTACTGGTAAAATTACAGCTAGCAATGTTATTGCTCGTGAGGAGGGTGACTTCCCAGTTGTTGAACCATCTGTTGTTCATTATACAGACGTTGCTCCTAACCAGATCGCTTCGATTTCTGCATCTTTGATTCCTTTCTTGGAGCATGATGATGCTAACCGTGCGTTGATGGGATCGAACATGATGCGTCAGGCAGTTCCTTTGATCCGTCCTGAAGCTCCGATTGTTGGTACAGGTTTAGAGCGTCAGGTAGCTTCTGACTCAAGAGTATTAATCAATGCTGAAGGGCATGGTACTGTTGAATACGTAGATGCTAACATCATTACTATTAAATACGATCGTACAGAAGACGAGAGAATGGTTAGTTTTGATGCTGATGAGAAAACGTACAACCTTATTAAATTTAGAAAAACCAATCAAGGTACAAGTATCAACTTGAAACCAATCGTAAGAAGAGGTGACAGAGTTGTTCCTGGTCAAGTATTGTCTGAAGGATATGCTACTCAAAATGGAGAATTAGCTTTAGGTAGAAACTTAAAAGTTGCGTTCATGCCATGGAAAGGATACAACTTCGAGGATGCGATTGTAATTTCTGAGAAAGTAGTTCGTGATGATATTTTTACTTCTATCCACGTTGATGATTATTCATTAGAGGTTAGAGATACTAAGTTAGGAAACGAAGAGTTAACAAACGATATTCCTAACGTTTCTGAAGAAGCTACTAAAGACTTAGATGAAAACGGTATGATCAGAATTGGAGCAGAGGTTAAACCTGGCGATATTTTGATCGGAAAAATTACACCAAAAGGAGAATCGGACCCTACTCCAGAGGAGAAATTGCTTCGTGCAATCTTTGGAGATAAAGCAGGTGATGTAAAAGATGCTTCATTAAAAGCTTCTCCTTCTTTACATGGTGTAGTTCTTGACAAAAAATTATTTGCAAGAGCCGTAAAAGATAAACGTAAACGTACTCAGGATAAAGATGCTTTAGGCGCTTTAGAAATGGAATTCGAAACTAAATTTGTTGAATTAAAAGACAGATTGGTTGAGAAATTATTCTTGATCGTTAACGGAAAAACATCTCAAGGTGTAATGAATGATTTGGGTGAAGAAGTTTTACCAAAAGGTAAAAAATATACTCAAAAAATGCTTTACGCAGTAGAAGATTTTGCTCACTTAAGCAAAGGTCAGTGGGTTGCTGATGATGCTACTAATAAAATGGTTAATGATTTAATTCATAACTATAAAATTAAGCTAAACGACTTACAAGGATCTTTAAGAAGAGAAAAATTCACTATTACAGTTGGAGATGAATTACCATCTGGAATCTTGAAATTGGCTAAAATCTATATCGCTAAAAAACGTAAGTTAAAAGTTGGTGATAAAATGGCAGGACGTCACGGTAACAAAGGTATTGTTGCAAGGATCGTTCGTCACGAAGATATGCCTTTCTTAGAAGATGGAACACCAGTAGATATCGTATTGAATCCACTTGGGGTACCTTCACGTATGAACATTGGTCAGATTTATGAAACAGTATTAGGATGGGCTGGTATGAACTTGGGTAGGAAATTTGCTACTCCAATCTTCGACGGTGCTTCTCTAGACGAAATCAATGCTTTGACTGATGAAGCTGGAGTACCACGTTTTGGACATACTTACCTATTTGATGGTGGAACTGGAGAGCGTTTTGCACAAAAAGCAACTGTGGGTGTAATTTACATGCTTAAATTAGGACACATGGTTGATGATAAGATGCACGCACGTTCTATCGGACCATACTCATTGATTACGCAACAACCACTTGGAGGTAAGGCTCAATTTGGAGGTCAGCGTTTTGGAGAGATGGAGGTTTGGGCACTTGAGGCTTATGGAGCTTCTAGTACACTACGTGAAATCTTAACTGTTAAGTCTGATGACGTTATTGGTAGAGCTAAAACTTACGAAGCTATCGTTAAGGGTGAAACTATGCCAGAACCAGGTTTACCAGAATCATTCAATGTATTAATGCACGAATTGAAAGGTCTAGGTTTAGATCTTCGTTTGGAAGAATAATTAAAAATGTAGTAGAGACGTGATTAATCACGTCTCTATATTCATATTTATAATAGGTTTTTAAAGATTTATACCCGTAACCCGTTCCGATTTTTTATAAAAATGCGAGGCATTTTATAACTAGCACTTCAAAATTCAGTTTTGAGGTTTAGAGAAGTAACCCGAGGTAGTAGCTGAATGATTAACTCTTAAATTTTAAGAGTAGATTATAAATCTAAATTCAATTTTTTAATTGCAAATAAATCAATAGTAAAAACTATGATGAATAACAGAAACAATAAAGATAAAAATCCAGTAAAAAGATTTAACAAAATTTCTATTGGATTGGCTTCACCAGAATCTATCTTGAAAGAATCAAGAGGAGAGGTTTTAAAGCCAGAAACAATCAACTATAGAACTCACAAACCAGAGCGTGACGGACTTTTCTGCGAAAGAATCTTCGGACCAGTAAAAGATTTCGAATGTGCTTGTGGTAAGTATAAAAGAATTCGTTACAAAGGTATCATCTGTGACCGTTGTGGTGTTGAAGTTACTGAGAAAAAAGTACGTCGTGATAGAGTAGGACACATCAACCTTGTTGTGCCAATTGCTCACATCTGGTATTTCCGTTCTCTTCCAAACAAAATTGGTTATATCCTTGGTCTTCCATCTAAAAAATTAGATATGATTATTTACTACGAAAGATACGTAGTAATCCAGGCAGGTATTGCTAAAAATGCAGATGGAGAATCTTTACAAAGATTAGATTTCTTAACTGAAGAAGAATACCTAAACATTTTAGATACTCTTCCACAAGAAAACCAATATTTAGATGATTTAGATCCTAATAAGTTTGTTGCCAAGATGGGAGCAGAGTGTATTATGGATTTATTAGCTCGTATTGACCTAGATGCTTTATCTTATGAATTAAGACACAGTGCTAACAACGAGACTTCTAAACAAAGAAAAACTGAGGCTTTAAAAAGATTACAAGTTGTTGAATCTTTCCGTGAGTCTAACGAAAACCGCGAAAACCGTCCAGAATGGATGATTATGAAAGTGGTTCCAGTTATTCCACCAGAATTACGTCCGCTTGTGCCACTTGATGGAGGTCGTTTTGCAACTTCAGATTTGAACGACTTATACCGTCGTGTAATCATCCGTAATAACCGTTTGAAAAGATTAATGGAGATTAAAGCTCCAGAAGTTATCTTAAGAAACGAAAAACGTATGTTACAGGAATCTGTAGATTCATTATTCGATAACACACGTAAAGCTTCTGCTGTTAAAACAGAATCAAACAGACCATTAAAATCATTATCTGATTCCTTAAAAGGTAAGCAAGGGCGTTTCCGTCAAAACTTACTTGGAAAACGTGTGGATTATTCTGCTCGTTCGGTAATTGTCGTTGGTCCTGAGTTAAAATTATATGAGTGTGGATTGCCAAAAGATATGGCTTCTGAATTATACAAACCTTTCGTTATCCGTAAATTGATCGAAAGAGGTATTGTAAAAACAGTAAAATCTGCTAAGAAAATCATTGATAAGAAAGAGCCTGTAGTTTGGGATATCCTTGAAAACGTAATTAAAGGACACCCAGTATTGCTGAACCGTGCTCCTACTTTGCACAGACTTGGTATTCAGGCTTTCCAGCCAAAATTAATTGAAGGAAAAGCGATCCAGTTACACCCATTAGTATGTACGGCATTCAACGCCGATTTCGATGGTGACCAGATGGCGGTTCACTTACCATTAGGACCAGAGGCGATTTTAGAGGCGCAATTATTAATGTTGGCTTCTCACAATATCTTGAACCCTGCAAATGGTGCGCCTATCACTGTACCTTCTCAGGACATGGTCTTGGGTCTATACTATATGACCAAAGAGCGTATTTCTACAGAAGATCACAAAATTATCGGTCAGGATTTAACTTTCTATTCTGCTGAAGAAGTAAATATTGCATTAAACGAAGGAAGATTAGAATTGAATGCTCGTGTGAAAATCAGAGCTAAAGATTTTAATGATGAAGGAAAATTAGTGTACAAAATCATCCAGACAACTGCAGGACGTGTATTATTTAACGAAGTAGTACCTGAAGCAGCTGGATATATCAACGACGTATTGACTAAGAAAAACCTTAGAGATATTATCGGACACATTTTAAGTGTGACTGATGTACCTACAACGGCTGCTTTCTTGGATAATATGAAAGATATGGGATACAAATTCGCATTTAGAGGAGGTTTATCATTCTCTTTAGGTGACATTAGAATTCCAGAACAAAAAACGAAGTTAATTGCAGATGCCAGAGAGCAAGTTGAAGGTATCTCAACTAACTATAACATGGGTCTTATCACAAATAATGAGCGTTACAACCAAGTTATTGACGTATGGACTTCAGCAAATGCTCAGTTAACAGAGTTAGCAATGAAAAATATTAGAGAAGACCAGCAAGGTTTCAACTCTGTATATATGATGCTTGACTCTGGGGCGAGGGGTTCTAAGGAGCAGATTCGTCAGTTAACTGGTATGCGTGGTTTGATGGCTAAGCCTAAAAAATCTACTGCTGGTGGTGGTGAGATTATTGAAAACCCGATTCTTTCTAACTTTAAGGAAGGGCTTTCGATCCTTGAGTACTTCATTTCTACTCACGGTGCTCGTAAAGGTCTTGCGGATACGGCTCTTAAAACGGCCGATGCTGGTTACTTAACAAGAAGGCTTCACGACGTTTCTCAAGATGTTATTGTTAACATCGAGGATTGTGGAACTTTAAGAGGTGTTGAAGTTGCTGCATTGAAGAAAAATGAGGAAATCGTTGAATCTTTAGGTGAGAGAATTTTAGGACGTGTTGCATTACAAGACGTTATCAATCCTCTTACTAATGAGATCATGGTTAGATCTGGTGAGCAAATCACTGAATCTATCGTTAAAACTATCGAAGCTTCTCCAATTGAAAAAGTTGAAGTTAGATCTCCATTAACTTGTGAGGCTTTAAAAGGAATTTGTGCTAAATGTTACGGTAGAAACTTAGCTACTGGTAAGATGACACAAAGAGGTGAAGCTGTCGGAGTTATTGCAGCTCAGTCTATTGGAGAGCCAGGTACACAGTTGACACTTCGTACGTTCCACGTTGGAGGGGTTGCCGGAGGTATCTCTGAAGAATCAAGTATTGTTACAAGATTCGCAGGTAGACTTGAAATTGAAGATTTAAAAACAGTAAAAGGAGAAGACAGCGAAGGAAATTCTGTTGATATTGTGGTTTCACGTTCAACTGAGTTGAAATTAGTTGACGAGAAAACTGGAATTGTTTTAAATACACATAACATTCCTTACGGTTCTAGTATTTTCGTTGGAGATGGCGAAACTGTAGCTAAAGGAACTGTAATCTGTAAATGGGATCCATATAACGGTGTAATTGTTTCTGAGTTTACTGGTAAGATTGCTTACGAAGATTTAGAGCAAGGACAATCGTTCATGGTTGAGATCGATGAGCAGACTGGTTTCCAGGAAAAAGTAATTTCTGAGGCTAGAAACAAAAAATTAATCCCAACTTTATTAGTTTATGGTAAAGAAGGTGAATTGATTCGTTCTTACAACTTACCAGTAGGTGCACACTTAATGGTTGAAAATGGTGAGAAGATTAAAGCGGGTAAAGTATTAGTAAAAATCCCACGTCGTTCTTCTAAAGCGGGCGATATCACGGGAGGTTTACCAAGAATTACTGAGCTTTTAGAGGCTCGTAACCCTTCAAACCCAGCAGTTGTATCTGAAATTGATGGAGTTGTATCTTTTGGTAAAATCAAAAGAGGTAACCGTGAGATCGTTATCGAGTCTAAATTTGGTGAAATTAAAAAGTATTTAGTTAAACTTTCTAGTCAAATCTTAGTACAAGAAAATGACTTCGTAAGAGCGGGAGTTCCATTGTCTGATGGTGCAATTACACCAGATGATATCTTAAGAATTCAAGGGCCAGCGGCTGTTCAACAGTACTTGGTAAATGAAATTCAAGAGGTTTACCGTTTACAAGGGGTAAAAATCAATGACAAACACTTCGAGGTTGTAATTCGTCAGATGATGCGTAAAGTAAAAGTGGAAGATCCGGGAGATACTCTATTCTTAGAAGATCAATTGATCCATACTAAAGACTTTATCCTTCAAAATGATAAATTATACGGAATGAAAGTGGTTGAAGATGCTGGAGATTCTTCAGTATTGAAACCAGGTCAAATCATTACTCCTCGTGAGTTACGTGACGAAAATTCATTATTGAAACGTACAGATAAAAATCTTGTTGTAGCAAGAGATGTAATCACTGCAACTGCAACGCCAGTTCTTCAAGGTATTACAAGAGCTTCGTTACAAACTAAATCATTCATTTCTGCGGCTTCATTCCAGGAGACAACGAAAGTACTTAACGAAGCTGCAGTAGCTGGTAAAGTAGATGACTTAGAAGGATTAAAAGAAAATGTAATTGTTGGACATAGAATTCCTGCAGGAACTGGTATGAGAGAATACGATAACACTATCGTAGGATCTAAAGACGATTACAACGAAATGATGGCTAATAAAGAAGAATACATTTATTAATTTAGGAAACTATGAGTAATCCGAAACAACAACAAGAGCAAATTAATATTGAGTTAGACGAAACTGTCGCAGAAGGAATTTATTCAAATCTTGCGATTATTAATCACTCATCATCTGAGTTTGTTTTAGATTTTGTGAGCATTATGCCAGGTATTCCTAAAGCCAAGGTAAAGTCAAGAATTGTCCTGACACCACAACATGCTAAAAGATTATTAAGAGCTATAGGTGAAAACATCCACAGATTTGAGGCAGCCCACGGTGAAATCAAAGAAACGGAACAAGCACCAATTCCGCTTAACTTCGGTCCTGCGGGACAAGCATAAATTTTAAAAGCCCCATTTTTTATGGGGCTTTTTTTATGACTTAAAAATAAATGCAGTTTACCCGATTTAATTTACTTTAATCGACTAAATTTCTTTTCGTTTGGGTATTACTTTAATTTTGTAATTCCTATGAAAGATTAATTTTTGAAATATAATGACTTAGTAAGGTTGATTTAATTCAAAGTTTAAAAGAGCGCTAAATAAATTAATTAGCGCTTTTTTTATGCTCGAAAATAAGTGGTTTATGTTTTAATGTGATTTTTTCGCAGTTCTTTCCAACCTTTCTGTAAAAAATATACTCTATATAAGTAAGAATCATTTTTAAAAGAATTTAACTTAAAAAGTATAGTATGAAAAAAAAATTCACCTTAGAAATAGCAAAGCCTTGTTCTGAAAATTTTGATAAAATGGTTCCTAATTCTAAAGGATCATTTTGCGATTCTTGTATGAAGACTGTTATTGATTTGAGTAAAAAATCAAATTCTGAAGTTGCGAAATTCATTGCAGAAAATAAAGACCAAAATATTTGTGCAAGATTAAAAACATCACAGCTTGAAGAAGAGTTTGTGTATAATGAGACTTCTAAACTCAATAATTTAAAATATGCGGCAGTTGCCGCAACAATTTTGCTTGCTTCAAATCTTACTGCACAAGAAAAAGAGCCTGTTAAAACCGAAAAAGCCTGTACAGAGCCTATGTATAGATTAGGTAAAGTTGTTTCTAATCAAACTGTAAATGAAGAAGTTTTGGTAACTGTAAAAGGGAAATTATTAGAAGAAAAAACAAATAAACCGTTTGATAATAAGATATATCCTGATTTAGTTCTGTCAATAAACGGTTCGCAGAGCATTATAAAACTAAATCCAAAAACGGGAGAATTTTCTATTCCTGTAAAAGTTTTATCTGCCAGTAAAACTCTAACAATCAGCATTACGGCAAACGATTATTATCTTTCAAAAACGATAGATTTCGATATAAAATCAGTAAAAAATAATGTATTACAGCAAAACATAATTATTAATGCCGATGAACTTTCCAGAATTGAGCCTTTAATGATGGGAGGATTAGGAATAAATTATTCCAACAAATAAAAATTACAAAAGGTTGATTAGATTGATTAATGAAAAAGGCTGTCTAAACTAATAGACAGCCTTTTGTATTTATTTTTTTAATAGAATTAATCAAATTCAGAAGTAAAATATAACTTCACAGTTGGATACTTGCTTTGCGTCATTTGAATTGTAAAATCAGAATCGGCTAAAAATACCAACTGGCCGTATTTATCATGAGCCAGAAATTTTTGTTTAATTCTTTTGAATTCTTTAAACTCTTCATTTTTAGCATCATCAGGTTTTACCCAACACGCTTTATGTACAGGGAAGTTTTCATAAGTACATTTTGCTCCATATTCATGCTCTAAACGATATTGAATAACTTCATACTGAAGCGCACCAACAGTTCCGATTACTTTACGATTATTCATTTCTAAAGTAAATAACTGTGCTACACCTTCATCCATTAACTGATCTACACCTTTATCAAGCTGTTTTGCTTTCAGTGGGTCAGCATTATTGATATATCTAAAGTGTTCAGGAGAGAAACTAGGGATTCCTTTGAAACTCATAATTTCACCTTCTGTTAAAGTATCACCAATTTTAAAGTTTCCTGTATCGTGCAAGCCAACAATGTCACCAGGATAAGAAACATCAACAATCTCTTTTTTCTCAGCAAAAAAGGCATTTGGACTAGAGAATTTTAAATTTTTCTTTTGTCTAACGTGATAATACGGTTTATTTCGTTCGAAAGTTCCGGAAACAATTTTGATGAACGCTAAACGATCTCGGTGTTTAGGGTCCATATTGGCGTGAATTTTAAATACAAAACCACTCATTTTTTCCTCTGTTGGATCCACCAAACGAGTTTCAGAATCTTTTGCTCTAGGAGAAGGAGCGATTGTGATGAAACAATCTAATAACTCACGTACTCCAAAGTTATTTAAAGCTGAACCAAAAAATACCGGCTGAATTTTTCCGTCTAAATAATCCTGACGTTCAAATTTTGGATAAACTTCATCAATTAATTCTAATTCTTCGCGAAGTTTTGTTGCCGCTTTTTCGCCAACAATTTTATCTAGTTCAGGATTGTTTTGAACATCAGAAAAAGCAATGGTTTCTTCTATGTTTTTACGGCTGTCTCCGCTGAAAAGATTAATATTCTCTTCCCATAAGTTGTAAATTCCCTGGAAATCATAACCCATTCCGATTGGGAAACTTAGCGGTGTAACTTTTAAACCTAATTTTTGTTCTACTTCATCCATCAAATCAAAAGCATCTTTACCTTCACGATCTAATTTGTTGATGAAAACAATCATCGGAATGTTACGCATTCTACAAACCGCAACTAATTTTTCTGTTTGTTCCTCAACCCCTTTTGCAACGTCAATTACAACAATAACGCTGTCAACAGCAGTTAAGGTTCTAAAAGTGTCTTCGGCAAAATCCTTGTGTCCGGGAGTATCAAGGATGTTGATTTTTTTTTCTTTATAATTAAAAGCAAGAACAGAGGTAGAAACCGAAATACCTCTTTGGCGTTCAATCTCCATAAAGTCACTCGTTGCTCCTTTTTTAATCTTATTACTTTTTACCGCACCAGCTTCTTGAATTGCACCTCCAAATAATAATAATTTCTCAGTTAATGTTGTTTTACCGGCATCGGGATGCGATATAATTCCAAATGTTCTTCTGCGTTGTATTTCTTTTAAAAAGCTCATATTTTGTATAAATAGGTTGCAAAAGTACTATTAATTACCGCTTAATAAAAATATTCACTTCTTAAAATTAGACAGAGTAAGTTTTTAGAATAGAATTTTCTATAAAAAATATGGCTGTCTTTTTGAGACAGCCATAAATTAAAATATGAAAAATAATTATTGATTAATAGACCAAACAGAATATCCTTTTGGCGGACATTGAATTTTTACCCATTTATCAGCTTGAGTTGTTGGATACCAAGTTGAATTTCCTGTGAAATCTTTAATTTGAGTATTTGCCCAGTTTGTCTGAATCCATCTTTCCTGCCAAACATCAGAATTGTTGATGTAAACAATTAATCCCGGATTTCCGTTATAACCGTTTCTTCTTGCCAAATATTCATCATTATCAGAATATAAAATAGAAGTTGTTCCGGTAGCTTTATTATTGTGAATCCAGATAAGATTGTTTAATTTATTTTTATCCAGCCATTCTTCATAATCTCTGTAGAAAATTGTTGGGTATCCTTCGTGAGTTAAGATGTAAGCATAAGCCAGCATTTTGCTCCAAATTTCATCAGTATCATGATTTGTAACGAAAGTAACCGCTTTGTATGGGTTGCGTTTCCACATCATGTCATCGTTTAATAATGCAAGATTGTTTCCGTCAAATGCATCATTCATTTTATAATAACAAGCAAAATCAAATACAGAACTATTGGCATTATTTGCCCACCATTCGAGAGTGTTTACGTTAGAATCCCAGTATTCTCCAACAGAAAATCCGCCAACATTTGCATTCCATGAATTTACTACCCATGGACCAAAACCTTTAACATAATCAAATCTCCATCCATCAAATTTCATGGTATTTTTATAATATTTACCAACTCCGTCTGTTCTCAGCCAAAGCCAGTTTTGAACATTTGGTGCAGCGTGACATAAATCAGGAAATCCTCCAAAAGAGCCTTCATCATTATTTCCGTAGCTGTTTTTGTAAAAATCATTATAATTACGAGGAAATTTACCCGAAGCAACTCCTGTAAAATTAGTCCAGGTGTTAGTACCTGTAAAAGGATTGGCTTCAGATTGCCCGCCGCTGTTATGGTTAATTACTATATCAGCATATACTTTAATATTTTGCGCATGAGCATTGGTAATCAAACTAACCAATTCAGTTTTAGAACCAAAGCGGGTTTCAGTACTTCCGTTTTGATTGTAATCTCCAAAATCAAAATAATCAGTTGGATCATATCCCATAGAATAAGCTCCATTTTGCGCTTTTGAAGCAGGAGGAAGCCAAATAGATCCAATTCCGGCATTTCCCCAAGCCGTTACTTTACTGCTAACAGTGTTCCACCAGGTTCCGCCCGCAGGTACATCCCAATAGAATGCCTGCATCATAACACCTCCGCCCGGATTATCAACATATTTTCCAGTTAAAGAAGATGATTTTTCGCCGGTACTAAAAGGCTTTCCGTCATGATTGGTGACATTAATGATTTTAAATTGCTGACTTTCTGCTTTTGAGTCAGCATCATTCATTTCATTTTGCGAACATGAATACAAAAATGCAGTAATTGCAGTAATGCAGCATAATCTTGCAATAGGTTTTTTCATAATAGATGTGGTTAAGGTTAAATTAATAAAGCTTGTAATTATTTAATTTTAGAAGCTTAAAAACGAGATATTCTTATTTTTTAGCCGCATAAATTATTAATTACGCATCTAAAGTAGGAGTTTTTTGATTCGATTTGTTTTTGTAAGAAAATAGTTTTACAACGAAAACGTTGTAGTGTTTAAAACTTTTTTTTAGTTACTTGAAAATCAACGATTGTGTTTTTTAATACTGTAAATTGAATATTGTATTTACCGAAGAAAAAGTTTTAGTAATGAAATTTTGAACACAGAAATTAATTACCATCCACATAATTTTTTGTTAATACTATGGCTGATAGTTGTATTATGTAATTGAATTGTTATTTTTGTTCGTTTTATATAAGGAAAATAGAAGTTTATTATTTAACCTTTTGAAACAGAAAATTAAAGGATAACACTTTTCAAATTCAGAACTTTAACATCCAAATTAAATTTAAAATAATGTTATTAAAAAAATTACAGCTAAAAACAATTGATTATAAGTTAGTCTTAACAATGTGTTTTTTATTTTTTTTCAACTCAATACTTTCAGCTCAGGAAGTTATTAAGGATGTAGTAGCTGAAAAACCGGCAGAGGCTCCGCACGGAAAACAAAAAATTGACGGTATTATTGCTACAGTTGGAGATTATATTGTTTTAGATTCAGATATTGATAAAGGATATTTAGAGATTGCCAGCCAGGGAGGTAATATTAAAGATATTACAAGATGCCAGATGCTTGGTAAACTTTTAGAAGATAAATTATATGCACACCAGGCCATTCAGGATAGTATTATTGTGAGTGATGCCGAAGTAAGAAGCATGATGGAAGAGCGTTTGAATTACATGATTCAACAAGTTGGAGACATCAATAAAGTAGTGGCTTACTATAAAAAAAGCTCAGTAGAGGAGTTTAAAACTTATTTTGCCGACATCTTAAAAGAACAAAAATTAGCCTCAGAAATGAGAGATAAAATTGTAAAAGATGTTGAGATAACGCCTGAAGAAGTTCGTAATTTCTTCAAAAAAATCCCTAAAGACGAATTACCAACTTTTGGTGCCGAAATGGAAGTAGCACAGATTGTGGCTGAACCAAAAGTTTCTAAAGAAGATAAGCAAAAAGTAATCGACAGATTAAATGCTATTAGACAAGATGTTTTAGATGGTTCAAGTTTTGCTACAAAAGCCGTTTTATATTCGCAGGATCCAGGGTCTGCTCCTAACGGAGGTTATTACAAAATGACCCGTAAAACGCCTTTCGTAAAAGAGTTTAAAGATGTTGCTTTCAGTTTACAGGAAGGTGAAATTTCAAAACCTTTCGAAACAACTTTTGGTTTCCATATTATTATGATTGATAAAATAAAAGGACAAGAAGTTGAACTACGTCATATTTTGATTGCACCTGTAGTTTCTGAAAGTGCTTTGAAAGAAGCCAAAGAAAGACTGGCTAATGTAAGAGCTAAAATCGTAAATAAAGAAATCACTTTTGCTGAGGCTGCAAGAACAGAATCTGATGAAAAAGAAACCAGAGCAAACGGTGGAACTTTAATCAATCCTAACACTCAGGATACTCGTTTTGAATTAACTAAAATGGATCCAAGTTTATATGGACAAGTTTCAAATTTAAAAGATGATGAAGTTTCTCAACCGCTTTTAAATACAGATGAAAAAGGAAAGAAAACGTATAAATTGATTACGGTTACAAACAGAATCAATGATCACGTTGCTGATTATGCTCAGGATTATACTAAAATTAAAGAATTAGCATTAAAAGAAAAACAAATCAACGCTATTGCAAAATGGTTTGATGCTAAAATTAAAGATACTTATATCAAAATTATTGGAGAGTACAGAGACTGCACGTTTGCTAATAACTGGCTGAAAAAATAATTTTTATTAAATAAAGAAAAAGAGTTAGTTTTATGAATTCATTAAACTAACTCTTTTTAATTTAAAATACATTCATAAATGTCTGACGTAACAGCAATTCATAATTTAGTTCAGAAACGTACTGAGTTAAAAAACGAAATAGCAAAAATCATTGTAGGGCAGGATGCCGTAATTGATCAAATTTTACTTTGTATATTTTCTGGAGGTCACGCACTTTTAATTGGTGTTCCCGGTTTAGCCAAAACCTTAATGATAAATACATTGTCTCAGGCTTTAGGGTTAGATTTTAAAAGAATTCAGTTTACGCCGGATTTAATGCCTTCGGATATTTTAGGAAGTGAAATTCTGGATGAAAACAGACACTTTAAATTTATAAAAGGGCCAATTTTCTCCAATATTATCTTGGCTGACGAGATTAACAGAACACCGCCAAAAACGCAGGCAGCTTTACTTGAAGCCATGCAGGAACGTTCTGTAACAATTGCAGGACAGAACTATAAACTAGATTTACCTTATTTTGTGCTGGCTACGCAAAACCCAATTGAGCAGGAAGGAACCTATCCTTTGCCGGAAGCGCAGTTAGACCGTTTTATGTTTGCCATTAAATTAGAATATCCAACATTTGAAGAAGAAGTAAAAGTTGTAAAACAAACCACATCTGATAATAAGGTAGAAATTAAACCTTTATTTACAGCTCAGGAAATTATAGATTTTCAGCATTTAATTAGAAGAATTCCTGTGGCAGATAATGTTATAGAATACGCAGTAACTTTGGTAAGTAAAACACGTCCGGATAATGCTTTGACAAATGATTTTGTAAAAAACTATCTGGATTGGGGAGCAGGGCCAAGAGCTTCGCAAAACCTGATTTTGGCAGCTAAAGCTCACGCGGCTTTCAACGGAAAATTTTCTCCGGATATTGAAGATGTACAGGCGGTAGCAACCGGAATTCTGCGTCACAGAATTATTAAAAACTATAAAGCAGATGCAGAAGGAATAACTGAAGAAACAATCATTAAAAAATTGATGTAATTTTTACAAAATAGATATACTAAATCCCGATAAGTTATTGTCGGGATTTTTTGTTTTTGTCTGGAATTTAAAAATTGATCGATGATGTTCAAACGACGTCAAAAAATCGTAACTATAACGTTATAATTTCTTATTTAGAACTATTCTTTGCGAAAATAGAGGTAAAATCTCACTTACTTTATAACATCAAATTTCGACTTTGTTAAAGAAAAGATTTTAAAATATCAAAAACTCATTTTTTTAATTCAAAATTGAGTTTTTGTCAAAAACAAGCATCGAAAATCGTTTTTTAACAATAATAATTTTTGAAAAGGCGACTTCTATTATATTCTTTTTAATTCTCAGCTTTAATCTTTAAATTTGCGTACAAAAAAAAATACTTCTACATTATTATGAATACTTATAAAGATTACATTCAAGAAATTGAAGAAAGAAAAGGTCAGGGACTTCATCCAAAACCAATTGATGGAGCTGAATTATTAAGCGAAATCATTGCACAAATTAAAGATTTAAGCAATCCATACAGAGAGGATTCTCTTAAGTTTTTTATTTACAATACATTACCAGGAACAACAAGTGCAGCTGGTGAAAAAGCTAACTTTTTAAAAGAGATTATTTTAGGTGAAGCTGTAGTAAGCGAAATCACTCCGGCTTTTGCTTTTGAGTTATTATCGCACATGAAAGGCGGGCCGTCTATTAAAGTACTTTTAGATTTAGCTCTTGGAAATGACACCGCTATTGCAAAAGAAGCGGCAAAAGTTTTAAAAACACAAGTTTTCCTTTACGAAGCAGATACAGATCGTTTAGTAGAGGCATTCAAAAATAATAACGAAGTTGCTAAAGATATCCTTGAAAGTTATGCAAAAGCAGAGTTTTTTACAAAACTTCCAGAAGTTGCTGACGAAATTAAGGTTGTTACTTTTATTGCTGGTGAAGGAGATATCTCAACAGATTTACTTTCTCCGGGTAATCAGGCGCACTCGCGTTCAGATCGTGAACTTCACGGGCAGTGTATGATTACACCTCAGGCACAACAAGAAATTAGAGAATTACAAGCACAGCATCCAGATAAAAGTGTAATGTTAATTGCTGAAAAAGGAACAATGGGAGTTGGTTCTTCTAGAATGTCAGGTGTAAACAACGTGGCACTTTGGACAGGAAAACAAGCAAGTCCATATATTCCATTTGTTAACATTGCTCCAATCGTAGGAGGAACAAACGGAATCTCTCCAATTTTCCTAACAACAGTTGACGTTACTGGTGGTATTGGTTTAGACCTTAAAAACTGGGTTAAAAAACAAGACGCTAACGGAAATGTTATTCGTAACGAAAATGATGAGCCAGTTTTAGAGCAAGCTTATTCTGTTGCTACAGGAACTGTACTTACAATCAATATTAAAGAGAAAAAATTATACAATGGCGATAAAGAATTAATCGACATTTCTAAAGCTTTTACTCCTCAAAAAATGGAATTTATCAAAGCGGGTGGTTCATACGCTATCGTTTTTGGTAAAAAATTACAAACATTTGCGGCTAAAACTTTAGGTATTACTGCTCCGGTTGTATTTGCTCCATCAAAAGAAATTTCTAATGAAGGACAAGGACTTACTGCTGTTGAAAAAATCTTCAACAGAAATGCTGTAGGAACTACTCCAGGAAAAGTGTTACACGCAGGATCTGATGTTCGTGTTGAAGTTAACATCGTAGGTTCTCAGGATACTACTGGTCTTATGACTGCTCAGGAATTAGAGTCTATGGCGGCTACAGTAATTTCTCCAATCGTTGACGGTGCTTACCAATCAGGTTGCCACACTGCTTCGGTTTGGGATAAAAAAGCACAGGCAAACATTCCAAAATTGATGAAATTCATGAACGATTTTGGTTTAATTACAGCACGTGACCCAAAAGGTGTTTATCACTCAATGACAGACGTAATCCACAAAGTACTTAATGATATTACTATTGATGAGTGGGCTATCATTATTGGTGGTGACTCTCATACAAGAATGTCAAAAGGGGTAGCTTTTGGTGCTGACTCAGGAACTGTTGCTCTTGCATTGGCGACTGGAGAGGCTTCTATGCCAATTCCAGAATCTGTAAAAGTTACTTTCAAAGGAGATATGAAAGGGTATATGGACTTCCGTGATGTAGTTCATGCTACTCAGGCTCAAATGCTTCATCAATTTGGAGGAGAAAATGTTTTCCAGGGAAGAATTATCGAGGTTCACATCGGAACATTGACTGCAGACCAGGCCTTTACATTTACTGACTGGACTGCAGAGATGAAAGCTAAAGCTTCTATCTGTATTTCTGAAGATGATACTTTAATCGAATCATTGGAAATTGCAAAAGGCAGAATCCAGATCATGATCGATAAAGGTATGGATAACGATAAACACGTTCTTCAAGGATTAATCAATAAAGCTGATAAGAGAATTGCTGAAATTAAATCGGCAGAGAAACCAGCTTTAACTCCAGATGCAAATGCTAAATATTATGCAGAAGTTGTAGTTGATTTGGATCAAATTGCTGAACCAATGATTGCCGATCCAGACGTAAACAATAAAGACGTTTCTAAACGTTATACTCACGATACAATCAGACCTTTATCTTTCTACGGTGGAGATAAAAAAGTAGATCTTGGATTTATTGGTTCTTGTATGGTTCACAAAGGAGACATGAAAATCCTTGCTCAAATGTTGAAAAACGTTGAAGCGCAAAAAGGTAAAGTTGAATTTAAAGCACCTCTTGTAGTAGCGCCGCCAACATATAACATTGTAGATGAGCTAAAAGCAGAAGGTGACTGGGAAGTTTTACAAAGATATTCTGGTTTCGAATTCGACGATAACGCTCCAAAAGGTGCTGCACGTACAGAATACGAAAACATGTTGTACTTAGAGCGTCCGGGATGTAACCTTTGTATGGGTAACCAGGAAAAAGCAGCAAAAGGAGATACAGTAATGGCAACTTCAACACGTCTTTTCCAGGGAAGAGTTGTAGAAGACAAAGAAGGTAAAAAAGGAGAATCATTACTTTCATCTACACCGGTTGTAGTTTTGTCTACAATTTTAGGCAGAACTCCTACTATCGAAGAATATACAACTGCAGTTGAAGGTATTAACTTAACTAAGTTTGCTCCTTCAAACAAGCAATTAGTTATGTAATCTAACGATTATTAATATTTTAAAAGCCCGGGTGATAAACTCGGGCTTTTTCTTTTATAGCTACTCTATTTTTTGTAACTTGTCATGTTGAAAATAAAATAAAAAACAAAAAAATAATAATAAAACTTATGGCTTTTGATATCGAAATGATTAAAAAAGTGTACGAAAACATGCCGGCCCGCGTAGATAAAGCTCGCGAGCTTGTTGGTCGTCCGCTTACATTAACAGAGAAAATTTTATACAATCATCTTTGGGATGGAGCTCCATCTAAAGTTTTTAAAAGAGGAGTAGATTATGTAGATTTTGCACCAGACCGTGTAGCGTGTCAGGATGCAACAGCACAAATGGCATTATTGCAGTTTATGCATGCTGGAAAATCTAAAGTAGCAGTTCCTACAACAGTACACTGTGATCACTTAATTCAGGCAAAAGTAGATGCTGCGACCGATTTGGCAAGAGCAAAAACACAAAGTAATGAGGTTTTTGACTTCTTATCTTCAGTTTCAAATAAATACGGAATCGGTTTCTGGAAACCGGGAGCCGGAATTATACACCAGGTAGTATTAGAAAATTACGCTTTTCCTGGCGGAATGATGATTGGTACCGACTCTCATACTGTAAATGCAGGTGGTTTAGGAATGGTAGCAATTGGTGTAGGTGGAGCTGATGCCGTAGACGTAATGTCAGGAATGGCTTGGGAGCTTAAATTTCCTAAACTTATCGGAGTTAAATTAACGGGTAAATTATCAGGATGGACAGCTCCAAAAGACGTAATTCTTAAAGTTGCCGGAATTCTTACTGTAAAAGGAGGAACGGGAGCCATTGTAGAATATTTTGGAGAAGGTGCAACAGCAATGTCTTGTACAGGAAAAGGAACTATCTGTAATATGGGGGCAGAAATTGGAGCTACAACTTCAACTTTTGGTTACGATGCTTCAATGGGGCGTTACCTTCGTTCTACAAACAGAGCTGAGGTTGCCGATGCTGCAGATAAAATTGCTTCATACTTAACAGGAGATGCTGAGGTATATGCAAATCCAGAGCAATATTTTGATCAGGTTATCGAAATTAATTTATCAGAATTAGAGCCTCACTTAAACGGTCCTTTTACACCGGATTTAGCTACGCCGATTTCTAAAATGAAAGAAGAAGCGATTAAAAATAATTGGCCATTACAAATTCAGGTTGGATTAATAGGTTCTTGTACCAACTCTTCTTACGAAGATATTTCTCGTGCAGCTTCTTTGGCAAGACAAGTAGCAGATAAAAACTTAAAAACAAAAGCAGAGTTTACCATTACTCCGGGTTCTGAAGTAGTTCGTTCAACTATTGAAAGAGACGGATTTATTGATACTTTTAATAAAATTGGGGCAACTGTTTTTGCGAATGCCTGCGGACCATGTATTGGTATGTGGGATAGAGAAGGAGCCGAAAAAGAAGAAAGAAATACAATCGTACACTCTTTCAACCGTAACTTCTCAAAACGTGCAGACGGTAACCCAAATACATTAGCTTTTGTTGGTTCTCCAGAATTAGTAACAGCAATGGCAATTGCAGGAGATTTAGGATTTAACCCGTTAACAGATAAATTAATCAATGAAGATGGGGAAGAAGTAATGCTTGATGCGCCAACTGGAGACGAGCTTCCTTCTAAAGGTTTCTATGCAGAAGATCCGGGATTCCAGGCTCCAGCAGAAGACGGTTCAGGTGTTCAGGTTGTGGTAAATCCAACTTCTGAGCGTTTGCAATTGTTGGCTCCGTTTGATGCCTGGGACGGTAAAAATATTACAGGTGCTAAATTGTTAATCAAAGCATTCGGAAAATGTACTACCGACCATATTTCTATGGCTGGGCCATGGTTACGTTTCCGCGGACACTTAGATAATATTTCTAACAATATGTTGATTGGAGCTGTAAATGCTTATAATCAAAAAACAAACTCAGTTAAAAACCAATTAACAGGTCAATACGATGCTGTTCCTGCTGTGGCTCGTGCTTATAAAGCTGCCGGTGTTCCGTCTATTGTTGTGGGAGATCATAACTATGGCGAAGGTTCATCTCGTGAGCATGCTGCTATGGAACCTCGTTTCTTAGGAGTTAAAGCTGTTTTGGTAAAATCATTTGCTCGTATTCACGAAACAAACCTTAAAAAACAAGGTCTTTTAGGTTTGACTTTTGCTAACGAAGCTGATTATGATAAAATTCAGGAAGACGATACAATTAACTTCTTGGATTTAACAGAATTTACTCCGGGTAAACCATTAACATTAGAATTTGTTCACGCAAATGGTACAAAAGATATTATTTTGGCAAACCATACTTATAATGAAGGACAAATTGGATGGTTTGTTGCAGGATCTGCTTTAAACTTAATTGCAGCTGGAAAAGCTTAAAACTTAAAATTAGATTATTTCTATAAAAGGAGCGCTTTGTGAAAACAGAGCGCTTTTTTAATTTTTGTAGTAAAAAAATGTAAAAAATGTAACCGTCAGAGGGTCTAAGAGTTATGGTCGTTTTGAGTATAAACTTGTAAAATTGAGGTAAATTAGTTGTTAAAAAATGTGTATTTTTTAGTTTAAAAAGTTAAATTCGCCTTTTAGGTAATATATTTACGCTTTTTGAGTTTGAATTTTTACCTAAACTTAAAAAAGAATTGGTGGAACTTTAATAAGTAAATATGGTTTTTAGATTAATTATAGTATTGTTTTTTGTTAGTGTTGGAGCTTTCTCTCAGGAAAAATTTATCAAGCACAAAATCTCAAAAGGAGAAAACCTTACTGTAATTGCTAAAAAATACGGAGTAAAAGCAAAAGATATTCAAGAAGCTAATCCCAATGCTCCAAAAGTTCTAAAACTAAACTCGGTTTTACTTATTCCGAATAAGAATGTAAAAAAGACTCAGGATCCTGCACAATCAATAGCAGATAATACTACTAATACTTCTGGCACCCACGAAGTTTCACAGAAAGAAACACTTTGGGGAATCTCTAAAAAATACAATGTTTCTGTTGAGGACTTAAAAAAAGCAAATCCCACGCTGGAAAATGAAGGTTTGAAAATTGGACAGCAAATTATTATTCCATCTAATAATGCAGCAGTTTCAGAAAAAGAAACTAAAAGTTTAGATACCGAAAAACAGGAAATAATTCCTTCTACAGATGTTGAAATTGCGGTAGAAGTTCTGCCAAAAGAAACAAAATACGCAATCGCAAAAAAATACGGAATTACTGTAAAAGAATTAGAAAAGCAAAATCCGTTTATTAAAGGAAAACTTCCGGTTGGCTATGTTTTAAAAATAAGGACGACCAAGGAAAAGGCAGATGCGGCAAATGCAGTAATTTCCAACCAGCCTCAAATTAACGAAGGCCTGGAAACCCAAACTCAAATCGCAGATAATACGGTAGTTAAAAAAGATTCTACATTTGTTTTTAATGGAAATCATTCAGATCTAATAGATCAGTTGATTTTAAACGCTACAGAAAATATAGGAACCCGTTATCGATCGGGCGGAACTACAAAAGCAGGTTTCGATTGTTCTGGTTTAATGTTTTGTACTTTTGGTAATTTTGATATTAGACTGCCAAGAAGTTCAATCGAACAATCCCGTATAGGTACAGTTGTTACTTGTACAGAAGCACAAAAAGGAGATTTAATCTTCTTTAAAACAAATGGCAGACGCCGTATTAATCACGTAGGGATGGTCGTTGAAAATGCTGATGGAGAAATAAAATTTGTTCACTCTTCAACACATGGCGGCGTTATGATTTCTTCTACAAAAGAGCCGTATTACCAAAGAGCTTTTTCGCAGGTAAATCGTGTTTTACAATAAATAATTACTTTGAACATATTCTCTCAGTTTATCGATTGGAAAAGGTTTGTTTAAAAAATCTTTTACATATTCATTTCTTCTAATTTGCTGAATTTCATCCTGATCTAAAGTAGAAGAAACAACGTAAATCTGAATTTCTTCTTTGATTTCCTCGTTTAAAGTTTGAAATATATCCAGAAACTCTAAGCCATTCATTATTGGCATTTGAATATCTAACAGAACAATTAATGAGCTGTAGTTCTTTTTATTTTTAATAATCCATTGCAAGCCTTCAAGTCCATTATTGGCTACAAAAACTTCGTCAATATCAAGAACCTTTTTCAGCAGTTTTTTGGTAACGAGCTGATCAATTAAATTGTCTTCGATTAATAAAATGTTAGTTTTAGACTCCATATGAAGCAGGGATTGTTACAACAAATTTACTTCCAATATTACTTTCAGAAAATACAGAAATATTTCCCTTTATATTTTCAACAGCTTCCTTCACGATATATAGACCAAGTCCGGAACCTTTGTTTTTGTTAGTTCCAAAATACATTTCGAAAATATAATCCTTGCAGTCGTCATTAATTCCGATTCCATTATCAGAAACTTCAATTTTATTAAAGCCATCAAGAATATAGGTTTTAATTGAAATAAACATTTCCTGCTTGCTATTGTCGGCATATTTAATAGCATTAGAAAGCAAATTGCTGATGATGATTTTTAAACGCAAACCGTCACTTTCAATTTGATCAACCAATAATTCTTGTTTGAAAGTAATTTTGCTGGCGTTTTCAATATGCATTAATTGAGAAATAGCTTCATTAAATATCTCCTTCAAACTTACAGGTTCCATTATAATCTGTTTTCTTTTGTTTTTAGAGTAATCAATAATGTCACTTATAAATTGATCCTGTTTGGCCAGGCTTTGATGCATTAAACGCAGATAGTCTCGTATTTGGTCTACATCATCTTCTAGCTGAGTGATTTCGATTAATCCTTTTAAAGATGTAATAGGCGATCTTAGGTCGTGTGATGCGCTGTATACAAAACGATCCAGTTCGTGATTTACCAGTATTAAATTCTCATTTTTAACTTCAATTTCCTTTTTAGAAACAATTAATCGTTTCACCATTATTGAATAATAAGAACAAACGCTTAAAATGATGATTAGGGTAAAAATGAAATTCGTTAAGATTAAGAGATTCTTTATTTTCCGGGTTCCTTCGCCTAAAGTATTAGAAAAATTACGCTCATTGATGGTAAGTTTGGCGCTTATGCTGCTAATTAAACGAAGAAATTTTTTTTGGTCAGCTGTAGTTAATGTGTTGTGCTGAATTTTAGCATTAATTTGAGTTCCAATTATAAAAAGCTTTTCTATTAGTAGATCTCCCTGTTCCCATTCGTGGATTGCTTTTGCTAAAAAAGAAACTTTTTTGAAATTAACAAATAGCCATACGATATCATTTAAGTCATCTTTGTGATTCCGGCCAATTAAAAAGCCCTGCCGCGCCACTTGATTGTCGCCGGCTTTCAACAATGTTTTTCTGGCAATTCCGTCACCTTGCGGAACCTTAAGTTCTTCAAGATATAATTTATATTGATTTGGATCTTTATTGTATAGATAAGTAATCAGGTGAAGTGAAGCGTCTTTTTGTCCTTTTGAATAATGTGACTCGCCGTTTACATAAGCCCTGTTTGCTGATAATATTTTTATAGTAAAAATATTAATGCATATTAATAATGCACAGGAAATGAATACGATTAAAATAAGGATGAAAACATTTGGTAAACGCATGTTTTTTAAAGATCGAATCTTATACAGCAATTTCATATTAGTAGGTTAATATTAATATTCGGTCTTATATCGAGCTTGCATGATTTTTCCTTTTTAGAATAGTTTTGAGGCGGACTATTTTAAAAACGAAAAAATAAACAATTGTTAATTAAATTATTTAAATTTTAAGACTTGTAATGTCTTTAATCAAATTTAGTAAAAAAATATTATGTTTTTACACGACGATCATTTTTTCCTGTTAATTTTTAGAAACACAAAATATTTAATTTAACTAATTGTTTATTAGGTTTTTATTTGATTTTTGCTAAAATCTTTTTTATTAAAAAGAGTGATTCTAAATAAATATGCATGCATAATAATATAACACGTGTTTTCAAAAAAGTATTTCTTTTTGTTTAACTATGATTAGGTGCGTTTTTTAACTCAACCGTTTATAAAAGAGCATAAAAAAACTATAATTAAAATGAAATCATTTCAATTATAGTTTCGAATTAAAAGGTTTAAGGAACTTATTTCTCTTCTTTTTTCAAAGAGTTTAATATTTCTTTCATTTCTGAAATATCATCTGCAGAACAATTCATTTTTGATAAATGTACATTAACAAACAAATCATCGCCAAACATAGCATAACCATACATAGGTTTTGAGTAACATTTGAATTGCCAATTTATATAACATTCTTTACTATCGTCTTCTGGGAGTACTTCTTGTATGAGGGCTTACATAAGTTCCATTTTTTCTAGTATAACCTTTAACATGTACAGATCCTCCTGAAATGTTGGAAGAAGCGTTATTTGTGGATGTGTGATAATTGCTGCTAGAAGAATTATAATTATTAGTTGTATTAGCATTGCTGTAAATTGGATTTATAGCCCATCCTTTATAGTTTTTCCATTTAATTTTTCTGTACTTTTTACTGCTCGTATTTATATATGCACCATATCCTTTTGGGATTACAGCAATAGATTCTGTTCCTTCTTTAGAAGTATAAATAGTTGTGTCTTCATCAATATTTACAAAGTAATAGTTGCTGGAACAAGAATGCAATGTGAACAGAATCAGTGTAAAGAATATTCTTTTCAAGATAAATGATAGACAGTTATTTAGTCTTAGAAAATTTACAGATTGAATATTTTTTTCTGTTAAAATTAAAGTTTTGTTATTGTGTCTGAAATAATTTATAAACGTCATAATTTGAATGTTTTAATTTGATTCCTCAAATGTAAATTCTTCAATAAATAATATTTTATGGAAAACCGTAATTATAATTTTTTATTGAAAGAGTGAGAGATAGTTATCCTTTTACGAAGAAAATAAGAGTAAAAAATATAAGCGAAAGTCTGACTCGAAGGAGCATGTCTTAAAATGCATTTAAGAATCCCAAAATTTATAACAGAAATTATAAAATTTCAGAAAAAAGTATATCTTTAACCAACCCTAAAACCAAAAAAATGCAAGAAAACGAACAAGAACATTTTAAACGAGAACTCGGATTATTAGATGGAACCATGCTGGTGGTTGGTTCTATGATTGGATCCGGGATTTTTATTGTAAGTGCTGATATCGCAAGACAAGTAGGCTCCGCCGGATGGCTGACATTAATCTGGCTAATTTCGGGCTTAATAACAATTATTGCCGCCGTAAGTTATGGCGAATTAAGCTCAATGTTTCCAAAAGCGGGAGGACAATATGTGTATCTCAAAGAAGCTTACAATAAATTAATTGCTTTTTTGTATGGCTGGAGTTTTTTTGCCGTAATTCAAACCGGAACAATCGCTGCTGTTGGAGTAGCATTCTCAAAGTTTGCTGCCTATCTTTATGAGCCATTAAGTGATGAAAATATACTTTATGAATTAGGCTCTTTCAAGCTCAATGCAGCGCAATTAGTATCAATTTTCACGATAATTTTACTGACTTTTATTAACAGTAGAGGTGTTAAAAACGGAAAAATTCTTCAAACTGTTCTTACTATTATCAAAATCTTATCATTGTTTGGTTTAATCATTTTTGGATTAACACTTGCAGCAAAAGCTTCGGTTTGGGATACTAACTGGGCCGATGCATGGACGACACGTAATTATAATACTGAAAGTGGATCTTGGCTGCCAATAAGCGGAACGGCTTTGATTACCGGAATTTCAGCAGCAATGGTAGGATCGTTATTTTCAAGTGATGCCTGGAATGGAGTAACTTTTATTGCCGGAGAAATTAAAAATCCACAGCGAAATGTTGGTTTGAGCTTATTTCTTGGAACTTTTATAGTAACGATTATTTATGTTTTAACCAATATTATGTATTTGGCTGTAATTCCATTAGACGAAATTGCAACAGCTAAATCAGATCGTGTTGCGGTTGTAGCAGCGCAATATATTTTCGGAAACATCGGAACATTGATTATTGCTATTATGATTATGATTTCGACTTTTGCCTGCAACAACGGATTAATCATGGCGGGTGCGAGAGTGTATTATACGATGGCAAAAGACGGTTTGTTCTTTAAGAAAGCTGCCGTTTTAAACGAATCAAGCGTTCCTGCGTGGGCACTTTGGGCACAGTGTATTTGGGCTTCGGCTTTGTGTCTAACAGGTAAATATGGAGATTTATTAGATTTTGTAATCATTATCGTTTTGATTTTTTACATTTTGACAATCTACGGAATCTTCATTTTGCGTAAAAAAATGCCGGATGCCGAAAGGCCTTATAAAGCATTCGGATATCCGTTTTTACCTATGCTTTACATTGTTACAGCAACAGCAATTTGTGTTTCTTTATTAATTACAAAATTTTCTACTTGCGGCTGGGGAGTTTTAATTATGCTGACAGGAATTCCGGTTTATTATTTAACAAAACCAAAAGAAGACTAAGAACTTTTTTCTATAAAACTTAAACCGCAGACTAGATGAATTTTAATCATTTAGTCTGCGGTTTTCTTATATAAATTAAAAGGATTCTACATTTGATTTTTAATACTTAGTGCTGAAGTAAGAATTAAGAAACCAAGCTGTAGAAATCCTTTAAAGAATAACTATTTAAAATGAAAATTTAAAAAACCTGATTAAGATTGTTCTAGATTTTCATATTAATTGAAAATTGAATTATTTAACAGAATAAGGAAGTGAAAGATTGCCACTTGCAACAGTATAAACTTTGTAAACGCCCAGCATTGGTTTACTGCCTTCACTTTCATGCGAACCTCCGGCGCCGGTGCTTACTTCCATATAACAACTTACAGCATCAAATTTGAAGTTGGTTTTATTATTGATTCTAAAATCAGGAACAATTACTTTTATTGAATTTCCTTTAGAAACAATATTAAAACCCGGACTATCCATATACATCGCCATTCCTGGATTTGTAGGCGGAAGCACAACATTAGGATCCCCTTTTTTAAATTCTTTAACCGAAAGTCCGCCGCCAACACGTTTATCTTCTACCAAAAGCACCCAGTGTGCATGCCATATTAAACCATCATTAAGATAATTTCCGTCAAGATTTTCATCCCAAAGAGGCGTGTCTTCAAAATCAGGATGTGAGGTTAACCCCAAAGCCACAATTCCCTCGACTTCGCCAAAACCAATATCAGACGATTTTAAAGTTGTTGGAAAAACATACGCTAAAACAGGAGCTCCGTTTAGTTGTCCAACAGGTTTAGGCATTGTTTTCCCTGCAGTTCCTTCTACTTTAATATCCCACACCGTAATTCCCAAATCGGCTTTGTGAGTTATAGAAGCAGATTTTATTTTAAAATCACTATTGTTATAAGTACCGCATTTATCGCAGGCTATTAAAGCAGTATAATTGAAAAAAATGATGAGCAAGATAAACATTGATTTTTTCATGATGTATGTGGTTTAATGTTAATTGCTTTTGAAAAAAACAAGATACATGCCACATGAACAATGCCCTAAAAACAGAGACTTTGAAGCATTTTTAAGTTTTTAATGAAATATTATATATCGTAAATAAGGCTTTATTTAGTGAAATTTCGTTAAAGTAGAGAGGGAAAATTGTTTGAATTTTCAGCAAAAAAAAGACACTGTTTAGAAAACAATGTCTTTTAGAATGTAAAAAATCAATGAGACTGTACTTTATACAATTGCAGGCTCTAGAGATGATTCTATAGTTGAATTAATAATTGATATCGTAAGCGGATCTGATTCTCCGGAGAAAAAAGCATCCAGAACTTCCTGAAATATCGGGTTTGCATTTTCAGTTAAAGAAAACAAAGTCATACAAGAACGTAATTTTCGGGCATCTAAATCGCCAAAAATCCCATCTGCAGATTTCATTTTAAAGGTTAACAGCAATTCTGAAATTTCGATTAAATGTTTTCCTAAAATTGGATGTTCTAAATAATCTGAAGCTTCTTTTAAATCGTTAATGGCATACAAATTTGCTGTATCACTTGTACCCAATCCTTTAATTTGCGGAAAAATAAACCACATCCAATGCGTCTCTTTTTTCCCTTTTCCGATTTCAGAAAGAGCGGTAAGATAAAGTTTGTTCTGCGCATCTAAGAAGCGCGCTAAATCATTGTTTGAATAAGCCATTACGGTATTATATTTTTTAAAAAGGTTGCAAAAATAGTAAAAAAGGAGAGTTCAGCCTAATAAAACGTTCATACAATCAGTATTTTAACTTTTTTCGACAGAATTTTCTTCATCAGTTTTGAGTTAATAAATCAGCTAGTTTTTAGTTCTTAATGAATTACACATTACGGTACGTTTGCCTAAAAGTTAAATTTATTCTGGGTAAAACTTTACGTGCTGTTTTGGGAACATGGTGCTGCCAAAAACTATTTGTAGTTCCCGCCATTAGTAAGAAAGAACCATGATGAAGCGGTATTTCAACCAGCGGAATATCTTTCCTGAATTTATGACGGAGTTTAAACATTCTAGTTTCTCCAAAAGTAACAGATGCTATAATTGGGTCTTTGCCACACTTATCTTCTTTGTCGCTGTGCCAGCCTACGCCATCTTTTCCGTTTCGATATAAATTTAATAGAAGACTGTTAAAGTCAAGCTGGGTTTCTTTCTCAACACGGCTTCTGATTTTTAATAATTCATACGTCCAGTCAGGCCCGTTTGGATCAGCACCAACGTTGTCTTTATCCTCATACCAGGCAATCATTCGGGGTACGGTATACGTTTTATCGTAAATCTCCATTTCATATTCTCTCCATTTGGTCTTACGCAGTATTCGTTCATAAAAAGAATCAGATTCTTCTTTGCTGAAGAAATTATCAATCAGAATCAGTTCACAGTCCGGAAGATCAAATATTTTTTTACCTCCGTGTCCGGTAGTAAATAATTCGGTGTCGCTAAATAGTGTCATAATTTTGAATTTTACAGCTCTATTTTTCTCTAATTTGATTTTAGACTAAGAAATGTTTTTTAAAATATACTTTTCCGGGATGCTTTTCTGCATAAGTAAAAATCAACTGTTCGATATATTGATTGCTTTTATAAGGCGTAACATAATTTTTTACGTCTGAAGGTTCATGAATCGAAATATCCGAAGGAAGATATCCCATGCCATAAAAATGCCCGTTTTCAATCCAGACACAGCTGCGTTCTTCTTTTGATTTTCCTTTATCAATAATCGCAAAAGTAGGTCTGTTATTTAAGAGATAATCAATTGCGTTATCGACTTGTGCATTGTGCATGATAACATCAGGAAGACTTTTTACTTCATTATTATAGAAAAATTCTCCTTCATTTTTTGAATATTTGCAGAAACGATGATCGATTTCAAAACGTTCAGCCAGATTACGAAGTAAATTAATACCTTCATGCAAACTGCTGAATTCATGAATGCAGACCTGAAATTTACTTACTTTCCCGATAGCCAGATATTTATAACCATTTCGGGCTTCATATTGATAGATGCCAAATTTGGCTTCAAAACGTTTTAAGGCTCTGTTGTAAGTTGGCCAGAGTTTTTTGATTTCGGTACATTCCAGTAAAAGCGCCATTAATTCGGTAGCGCATACTTCAAAAGAAATTCCATGAATATCTCTTAAAAAATGCTGTCTCTGCGGATTGATATTGTTTCCGCTGAAATGCGAGGCGACACGTTTTTTCAGATTAATAGCTTTTCCAACATAAATCACTTTTTTTGCCTGATTATAGAAATAATAAACACCTGGTTTTTCGGGTAAATTATTAAAATCATCTGGTGGAAGGTTAGGAGGCAAACGCTGATCCTGAGCCGTTTTTTTGATCATTTTTTCGATTTCTCCGGCATCATCCCATTCCATTAAAAGAGAAAATAATAACGCTGTAGCATCTGCATCTCCGCCGGCACGATGTCGGTTTTCTAAATTGATATTTAAAGAATTACAAAGATTTCCTAAACTATAAGAACCTAATCCCGGTTTGATTTTTCGGGCTGCACGAACGGTACAAAGTTTTTTTGCAGACCATTTAAAACCAGCCTGTTCCAATTGATGATGCACAAACGAATAGTCAAAGTTTACGTTATGAGCAACAAAAATACGATCTGTCAGCATTTCGAGAACTTTCTCAGAAATATCATCAAAGATTGGCGCATTGGCTACCATTTCGTTATCAATACCCGTTAATCCAAAAATAGAAGGAGGAATGTCCTGTTGAGGATTTACAAGAGTTTCATAACGCTCCAATACATTTTTGCCATCATGAATAATGATCGCAATTTCTGTAATGCGGCTGCCACTGGCATTTCCGCCTGTGGTTTCAATATCGACTATAGCATATTCCGTATTTTTCATCTGTATATAACGTAAAATGTTTTATTTCTGTTGTTTAACTAAGCTTTGACTATAATAACATCTTTGAGTAAAGTCGAAAACTTAGGAGATAATCTGTTTTGCCTCATTTTCCATTGCCGCCCTAAAGACTGTACACCGAATTTAATTTTGTTGTTGCCATAATCCCGGTTCATTTTATCAATTACATTCATTAAAGGCTGATGTTTAGGATTTGAAGTATTGAACAGATTCAGTTGTGTTTCGCTGTTTGGCGTTAAACCCATTACAATTACACCGGCTTTTTTATAACGATAGCCTTTTTTAAAAATAGCTTTAAATCCTTTTTGCGCCGCTGCATTCAATTCTATCGTAGAATTGGTTGGGAAATCGGTTGTAATGGTAATACTTCGTGAATAATGCGATTCTTCATTCTTTATAAAACTCGTCTGTATAAAAACCGTTACCATATTACAATGACAGTTCTGACGCCTTAATTTTTCGGCACAAGAAGCGGTAAACGTGCTGATTCGTTCTGATATTTCTTCATAAGTGGTATATCTTTTTTCGAAAGATCTTGTTGTGGCAATCATTTTTCGGTCTGCAGCTTCTTCTAAATCTAAAGTTGGTTTTCCTTCTAATTCATGTTTCAATCGCAGTCCTACAACCGACATTTCTTTTCTGACCCAGGCATCTGGTAGTTGGGTAAATTGATAAGCCGTATTAACTTTTTTGGCTTTAAGTCGTTTAGCGTGCTTTCTTCCAATTCCCCATACATCTTCAATTTTAGCCCATTTTAAGGCTTTAATTCTTTTTTCTTCCGAGTCAATGCAATAAACGTTTTGCGTACGATCTGCAAATTTTCGGGCAATTTTATTCGCCATTTTTGCCAAAGCTTTGGTTGGCGCAAAACCTATGCTAACAGGAATGCCTGTTCCTTGTGTGACTTCTTTTCGCATTTTCAGCCCCAGTGCATTCAGATCAAATAAATCGTAACCAGAGAATTTTAGGAAAGCTTCGTCGATGCTATAGATTTCGATTTCAGGAGTATAATTTCGAAGTAAATTCATTACCCGATTGCTCATATCGCCGTACAACGGATAATTGGAAGAATAAACAAAAATGTTCTTTTCCTTAAAAATAGATTCGTATTTAAAAGCAGGAATTGCCATTGGTATACCCAAAGCTTTAGCCTCGTCAGAACGCGAAATAACACAGCCGTCATTGTTTGAGAGAATAACGATAGGTTTTCCTCTTAAATGCGGTTCAAATACTCTTTGGCAAGAAGCATAAAAATTGTTACAATCGACTAAAGCAAACATTTTTAAATGTGTTATTTATTTCTATTTTGTCAGTCTGAGCGAAGTCGAAGACCTTTTATTTTATGAAGCACTTCGACTTCGCTCAGTGTGACATTAAACTCAAAAAGTTTTAATGCTGTGGGTTACAATTCCCCAAATCACAAAATTATTTTCGGGAGTTACTTTTATAGGTTTATAATCTTCATTTTCGGCAATAAGCCAGATAACGTCTTTTTCTATTCGAATGCGTTTTACGGTAAATTCGCCATCGACTTGGCACACAGCAATTTTATTATTTTGAGGTTCCAGACTTTTATCAATAATCAATAGATCACCATCATTGATACCAACATTTTTCATGGAATGCCCTTTTACTCTGGCAAAATAAGTAGTGTATTGATGTCTGATTAATTCTTTATTAAGATCAATCGATAATTCGATAAAGTCATCAGCAGGTGAAGGAAAGCCGGCACTTATACCAACATCAAAAAAAGGAATTTTTACATCCGAACTTAAATCAGGGATGTAAAAGGCTGTTAATTTTGTGGTATTTGTATTTTTCAATTTCATAATCACTCCCAAAAGGCGTTTTTTATACAAAACAAAATTAGTACAGATAATAACATTTTATGTATATTTGCTGTTCCAAATTATAACAAATTTATTATGTCCTTATTTTCAGACAACATCAGAGCATTAAGGGTTAAGCATAAAATATCACAGGAGAAATTAGCTGAAAACCTGATGATTACCCGAGGAAGATACGTGAAATACGAAGACGGAACTTCGGAAGCACCGTATGATATTTTAAAAAAGATTGCATTATATTTTCATATGAGTATTGACTTGATATTATCTGTCGATATACGTAAAATTGATGTGCAAAATTTGATAAAACTGGAAGGCAACCGACTTATTTTACCAATTCAGGTTGATAGTTTTGGAGAAAATTATATTGAAATTGTATCTCAAAAAGCAAAAGCAGGTTATCTAAACGGATATGCTGATCCTGAATATATAGAAAGTTTACAGCAGATTACACTTCCTTTTTTAGGTCCAGGAAAACATCGCGGATTTCCTGTTGAAGGTGATTCGATGCCTCCACACGAAGATGGTTCTATTATTATTGGTCGTTATGTGGAAAAGCTGGGAGAGGTGATGGACGGAAAAACTTATATTCTTATTACTAAGAATGAAGGAATGGTGTATAAACGTCTCAATAAAAACAAAAAGAACGCTTTGGTTTTAGAATCAGATAATAGTTTTTATCCAAATTATGAAGTAAAAGCTTCTGATATTCTGGAGATTTGGGAATATGAATGTAATATTGGCCGTTCGGATAAAAAACAAGAAACAACGGAAACCGGAGCAATGAAAGATTTGCTTTTAGAATTAAAAAGAGAAGTTAGAGAGATTAAGAATAATACTTCGAATACATAATTTTCTCCGCCACGAATTCACGAATTACTTTAAATTAAAATTCGTGAATTCGTGACTAAAAAATTACACAAAACCATTCAAAAATCCTTTTAATCTGTGAAATCTGTGGCTTTAAAAAACTTTGCGACTTAGTGCCTTCGTGGCTAAAAAAAACTAAAATACCTTCACAAAGCTCAAACCATATTGCTGCCCATTATAAAAAGGTGCAATCATAGAAGTTGATTTTACTTCTGATGAAGATTTGAATAATTTCTTAGTGATATACGGATTCATCCAATACGCAATTTTTGTACTCAAAATCCCGATTCCGGCTCCGGCAGCAACATCAGTCAGCCAATGACGATTGTTGTAAATTCTGAAAAGTCCCGTTCCGGTTGCGACAGCATAACCCGCAATTCCGTACCAAATCGATTTGTCTTTGTATTCCTGCCATAAAAATTCGGCTCCGGCAAAAGCGGTGGCGGTATGTCCGGAAGGGAAAGAGTTGTTCGAACTTCCATCCGGCCTTTCTTCATGTACAATCGATTTTAAGCTCAGAACCGTCGTTGCCATAATCGCATATGAAGTCACAAATATTACAGAACGGTCACGCATATTATTTTTGCCTTTTACGCCAAAAGCATTCAACGCATATACAGATGCGGCAGGTGCGTACTGAGAGAAATCATCAATGGTGATTTTCTCGTCAATGTCTTCAGTAACTTCTTTTTTGATTTGAGAATTAAAACTCAAAAGTTGATCACTTTTTAAACCAATTACACCATAACCAATCAAAACCGACGGAATGATCAATTGTTTGTAATGGAATTTTAATTGATGTGAAGTACTGTCAATTTTTGTAATCGAATCATTTTGCTGTGCATTCGCAGAAAATAACCCGAACAGGAATACCAGAGAAATTGTTTTGTGGAACATTGTTTTTGTAGTTATATTTTGCAATAGTAACGAATGTTCTAAGCTGGTATTTTGGTCTTAATTGAACCTTAAGCGAAATTTAATCTGTTGGTTTTGAAAAGGATAGTTGTATTAAGATTGGCTAAATTATTACAGAAAAAAGCATTGTAAATATTGTGTAATCCCTACGGGATAAATATATGTGGGCAGAAATTTTTTCTACCAATATATAATCTCTACGAGATACTCCTTTAGGAGTTAAATATTGGTAGAAAAAAAATATAAATTACAAGAAAGTCCCGTAGGGACGATCCATATTGTAGGGCTGGATTTCAATCCAGTCTAATTATGAATTGAGCCTACCGGCTTTTTTGTATTGCGGAATTTCTTTGTCAACCGGATTGAAATCCGGCCCTACAATATGGTTCGAGCCGATGGCTCTTTATTAATATAATTCGTGAAAATTTGAATTTGTGGTAAATAAAACCACACAAAGTCATTCAGAAATCTGTTTAATCCTTTTAATCTGTGGCTAAAATCTAAGCTTTCAACGAAAACCAAAACGTACTTCCTAATCCCAAGTTACTCTCAACACCAACACTTCCGTTTTGAGCTTCGATAAATTCTTTGCTTATCGCCAAACCTAATCCCGTGCCGGATTTCTGACTTCCCGGAACCTGAAAATATTTATCAAAAACCCTGTCTTTATATCTCGTGTCAATTCCTTTTCCGGTGTCGATAACTTGAAATACAATTTGATTGTTTTCTTTTTTTAGTTTGATGTGAATCGTACTTTTTTCAGATGAATACCGAATCGCATTCGATAAATAATTAATTAAAACCCAGCCTGTTTTTTCGCTGTCGGCTTTTACTTCGGTTAAGTTTTCATCGGCATGAACAATTAACTGAATCTGTTTTTGATCAGCTTGAACTTTTACCGCTTCAACAGCATAATTTACAATTTGATGCGGGTTGCTTTTCTCAATATTCAGTTGAATATTTCCAGTTTCCAATTGCGATAAATTGAGTAATTCTCCCGTAATTTTCAATAATCGCTGACTATCATCTTTAATGCTTTCCACCAATTGTTTCTGATCGTCGTTCATATCGCCTGTTTTAGCATTTTCAAGCAATTGAAGACTTAATTTTATAGACGCAATTGGTGTTTTTAATTCGTGTGAAACTGTGGCAATAAAATTAGTTTTGGCAAAATCCAGTTCTTTAAAAAGTGTAATATTTCGCAGAATAATTACATCGCCAATATTGATTTCTTTTTCTTCTCCCGTTGGAACTATGGTAATTTTCAGAATTTCTTTTTCAAAATAACTTTCCTTTCCGTTAGCAAAGATTTTCAGAGGCTGTTTTTTAGGAGTATCTGAATCTTCTTTTAAAATTAAAGAGCGAATTAAATCATTTGATAAAGCCAATTCCGAAGCTGATTTACCAATAACATCTTCCAGTTTCAAACCAATAATTTTCAGAGCTTCATCATTGGCAAACAAAACAATATTTTCATTATCCAAACCAATAATCGGATCATTCATATTATTGATAAGAGTTTCTAGACGTTTCTTTTCAAAAAAGAGTTTATACAAATTACTGTCATTATATTCCTGAAGTTTCTGCGCCATCGTATTGAACGATTTTGCAAGATCGCCAAATTCGCTATGACTTGTAAAATGAACTCTTTCAGAATAATTTTTATTCGCAATTTCCTTAATACTCAGCGTTAACTCTTTTATAGGATTGGCAATATTATTCGGCAGATTCACCAGCAGATTAAAAGCAATTAAAAAGCATAAAGTCCCGACAATTGCAATCCATAAATTAGCATTTTCTGCCGTATGTTTGGCAATATCGCTTTTCTGTTTTATGGCATCGAGATTCAGCTTCATAATAGCAAAAATATCCTGCCTGATTTGCGTTTTTAAAGCTTCATTCGAACCGTTCTTTTCTAAAAGCGCAAAGCTTTTTTCAAGGTTTGCTGTAGCTTCTTTTTCTCCGGGCTCGGTAACATTTTGCGTTTGTTTTTCAAGATATTCTTTAAAAACAAGAATCTTATTGTCGTCATTCATTTTAATTTCATCCAAAGACAAAATCATATTTCGGGAATATTCAAGCGTATTATAATTTGCTTTCAGAATATTCTCTGTATCTGCTTTGATCAAAAAAACAGAATATCCGCTAACCAGCGAAAGTATAATGATCATTAAAAATAACAATCCAACACCCAGATTCAATTTGGTTTTAATTCTCATGACGTTTATTTAAAAACAAGTTTTTTTTATTTGAACCATTAAGATATTAAGGAAATTAAGCTTTAAACTTAATGAAACTTACAAAGAGAAAATTAAGCATAGCCTTTATTGACTTAATATCTTAATGGTTAGAAAAATTACGACAATATTACAAGATCAACATTTGACAAAGACAATTTGTTTAGCAAACGTCTAAAAATTGTTGTAGACAAAATTACTTTAAACAAATTAAAATGCGGTTTCCCGATGCAGACTGTTGTAATTTGTTTTTCTTCTACCGTTTTCAAAATAGCATCCGTAATATTTGAATTTTCCAGTTTAATAACTTCCGCACCCAATTGCACAGCGAGTTTAAAGTTATTAATTAAATGTCTTTGTTTGTCAAGTGCAATTCTATTACTGCTTTCTTTTGGTGTTTCTACATACAAAACATACCACGAACCATTATAATAACTGGCTAATCGAGCCGCTTTTCTAATTATAATTTTGGCTGTTTTTTCATTGCTGCTAATACAAGCCAATAATTTTTCATGCCGTAAAGCATGCAGATTCGGAACCTCACTTTCTACTTTTCGAACCACCTGACTTGCGACTTCTTTCAATGCTAATTCACGCAATTGGAGAATTTGTTCCGATTTAAAAAAGTTCGCCAAAGCCGTTTGAATTTTATCAGGCGTATAAATTTTTCCTTCTTTCAAGCGAGCAATCAAATCTTCCGATGTTAAATCGATATTCACGACTTCATCCGCCAATCGAAGCACATTATCAGGAATTCTTTCCTGAACATCAATATTGGTAATTCGTTTTACATCTTCGTTTAAACTTTCAATATGCTGAATATTAACCGCCGAAATTACATTAATTCCTGCATCGAGAATTTCTAAAACATCCTGCCAACGCTTTTCGTTTTTGCTTCCTTCAATGTTGGTGTGCGCCAATTCATCTACAATAACAACTTCTGGTCTAAGATTAATAATCGCCTGAACATCGAGTTCGTCGAGCTGTTTTCCTTTATAAAAAATAGTCCGTCTCGGAATAATCGGAAGACCAGCTAACAGTTCATGCGTTTCCTTCCGCATATGCGTTTCGATGTAGCCAATTTTTACATCGATTCCGTTTTTCAATAACGAATGCGCTTCCTGAAGCATACGAAAAGTCTTGCCCACACCAGCGCTCATTCCAATGTAGATTTTAAATTTTCCTTTCCGTGATTTCTGAATCAAATCCAGAAAATGCTGTGCGTTATTTTCGTTTTCCATGTTTTTTTTTGTTTTGCCACAAAAACACTAAGGTGCTGAGTTTTTGTTTCACGCAGATTTTAAAAGATTTAGGCAGATATTCGCAGATTATTAATTAAAAATCCATTTAAATCTGCTATAATCTGTAGAATCTGCGTGAAATATATTTTAATCAATAAGATTCTTTTAGAAACTAATAGCTAATGCTGTTGTTACAAACGTATTTGTATCCGTTGGCAAATTGTTTTTGGTGAAGATTTCATCTTTGCTTGAAAGATTTCTAGCTTCAATTCTAAACATAACATTATCAGTTACTAAGTAGTCAAAGTTAGCTGAAAATCCGTAAGTTTTAAATCCGTTTGGCGTTTCTGTTGCGATGATTACACCTTTTTCGTCGCTGTAATATTCACCTCGTGCCGATAGCTGAATTTTATCTGTCGGTTTGTATTGCAGAATCACAACAGGCGAAAACCAAGCATCATATTTGTCGCTTCCTTTAGCCGATTGCTGTGAACCAATATCAAAACCAGTCGTTAAGTTTACTTTTTCAGCCACTTTAAATTGTCCGTAGAAATTATTGAAATAACGCCATTTTTTATCCATATCCGGCTGTTCATTTCCAACATAAGTACTCCAGTTTAAAGTCACATTATCAGATGGCTTAAAAGTAACCTGAGTTCCAAAAGCTGGAGTCTGATTGCCTTCCACTTTTTCAATTCTCTGCCAGCCGTTCAAATACATCGCTGCCAAATACCATTTTCCAGATTCAGAAGTATAACCAATTTTCACCCCCGCTTCATAATAAGGCGAGTTCTCCGCCAAAATGCTTCGGGTCAAAGTTTGGCAATCTTTTCCAATCGCACTTTCAAAACCAATATGCGATGGCATGATTCCTGCATCAATCCATAAATTATGGTTTTTAGAAATTTTTACACCAACATTAGCTTCGTAAACATTTTGCAAAAGACCTTGTTCGGCAGACATATTATACTGCGGATAAGTTCCAGCCATCAAGGCAAAATTCCCCCGAATATTTTCTTTCGAATAATTCACTTTTGCCATTCCCAAATTTAGGTTGACTTCATTGCTTTTATTATAACTGTAAAAAAAGTTTGGTCGAGTATGATTTTCCGGTTTCCCGAAATCGTAGCTGTAATAAACGTCTACATATCCTGAAAACGTAAACGGACTTTTAGATGTTGACTGTGCGTGTAAATTGCTAAAACCAAAAGCGATTAAAGCTGTAAGTATTATTTTTTTCATTTTTGTGGTATTCAATTATTTATTTAGTAGATTTTTTAGGAGCTAATCCCGCTATCCGTTTCAATCTTTTGTGTCTCGTTAAAGAAACGAGACACAAAAGGATTTCCACTACTATCAGGGCTAGGGCATTTGGGGTAAAAAGGCGTTTTCTTTTCCTGTAAGGTTTTCAAAACCTTGTAGGCATTTAATTTAAAGTTTGATTTACGCTCTGTTTGTCATTCCGAGGAACGAGGAATCTCCGCAAGAAACTCCGTAAAGTAATTCGTCAATCTTTGTCGAGTTTCTCGTGGAGATTCCTCGTTCCTCGGAATGACAAACGTTGTGGTTACTGTATTATAATTTCTAACTAGTCTATCATACACGCCTACAAGGTTTTGAAAACCTTGCAGGAGAAAATCTTAGAATCTTAGCAACTCAGAACCTTAGCATCTTTAGCGAAGCGCATCCAAAGCCACATTCAATTCCAAAACATTCACAGTTTCAGGTCCAACAACAGCAGTATTAATTTTAGATTCTACCAAAGCTTTTACTTTAGCTTCATCTAGTTTTCTTTCTTTAGCAATTCGTTTCACCTGAATCAAAGCCCCTTGTGGAGAAATATTCGGATCCAAGCCACTTCCTGAAGCCGTAACCATATCTGATGGAATATCAGATTTTTTTAAATACGGATGAACCAATAAAAGCGTATCAATTCTTTTTTGAACCAAAGCCAGATAATCGGCATTGCTTGGTCCTTTGTTGCTTCCGGCACTTCCCGCAGCATTGTAATCAACAGCCGAAGGTCTTCCCCAGAAATAATTTGATTTGTCGAACTTTTGTCCGATTTTTTGATAACCGACAACTTTGCCGTTAACGGTGATAGTTTCTCCTTTTCCTTGATTGGGAGCCAATTGTCCAATTCCGTAAATTGCTAAAGGATAAATAACTGCGAATAAAACTAAAGTAACCGCAGTAAGTTTTATGAGTGAGAATATATTTTTCATTTTTTTCATTTTTTTTATTTTAGAGGTTCTAAGGTTCTAAGGTTCTGAGGGCTAAGAAAAAAACTTAGCACCTTAGCATCTCAGAACCTTAGCACCTTTTATTTACATAAATAAGGCAACAATCAAATCAATAATTTTAATTCCGATAAAAGGAACAATGATTCCTCCCAAACCATAAATTAAAAGATTTCTTTTAAGAATCGCACTTGCTCCAATTGGTCGGTAATCAACGCCTTTCAGCGCAAGCGGAATCAAAATCGGAATGATAATCGCGTTAAAAATAACAGCCGATAAAATCGCACTTTCAGGACTATGTAGATGCATAATATTCAAGCCTTGAAGCGCTGGAATTGCCGTAATAAACAAGGCAGGAACGATAGCAAAATATTTAGCAACGTCATTAGCGATTGAGAACGTAGTCAAAGTTCCGCGTGTCATTAAAAGCTGTTTTCCAATTTCGACAATCTCAATTAGTTTCGTTGGATCATTGTCAAGATCGACCATGTTTCCAGCTTCTTTTGCAGCTTGAGTTCCGCTGTTCATGGCAACTCCAACGTTGGCTTGGGCAAGAGCAGGAGCATCATTTGTTCCGTCACCCATCATGGCAACCAAACGTCCTTCGGCTTGTTCTTTTCGGATGTAGTTCATTTTATCTTCCGGTTTTGCTTCAGCGATAAAATCATCGACACCGGCTTTTTCGGCAATAAATTTAGCCGTCAAAGGATTATCTCCCGTAACCATAACCGTTTTGATTCCCATTCGGCGTAAACGCTCAAAACGTTCTTTCATTCCGGTTTTGATAATATCCTGAAGTTCGATAACACCTTGAATTTCGTCATTTTTAATGACTACTAAAGGCGTTCCTCCGTTAGAAGAAATTGCTACGACCTGATCAGCGGTATCTTCAGGAAAAACATTTCCAGCTTGTTCAGCAATTTTTCTTGCAGCGTCCTGAGCTCCTTTTCTAATATTGGTTCCATCTTTTAAGATTACGCCAGAAGTTCTCGTTTCAGCAGTAAATTTGATAGTTTGTGAAATGCTTTCTGTAAAAAGTGAAATGTCTGACTGCATTTTACTGTTTTCATCTAACATTTTACCAAGCTCCAAAATACTTTTTCCTTCTGGAGTATCATCGGCAAGCGAGCTTAAAACGGCAGATTTCACAAAATCATCAAAAGAAATTCCTTTTGTTGGATAAAAATTAGTTGCTTTTCTGTTTCCAATTGTAATCGTTCCTGTTTTATCCAAAAGCAAAACATCAATATCTCCGGCAGTTTCAACCGCTTTTCCTGATTTGGTAATTACGTTGGCACGCAACGCTCTATCCATTCCTGCGATCCCAATAGCTGAAAGTAAACCACCAATTGTAGTCGGAATTAAACATACAAAAAGAGAAATAAAAGCAGCAATGGTAATAGGAGCGTTGGCATAATCTGCAAAAGGTTTTAAGGTTACGCAGACAATGATGAAGATTAAAGTGAAAGCTGCTAACAGAATTGTCAAAGCAATTTCGTTTGGTGTTTTCTGACGACTCGCACCTTCAACCAAAGCAATCATTTTATCTAAGAAACTTTCACCAGGTTCAGAAGTCACTCGGACTTTGATTTTATCAGAAAGTACTTTTGTTCCTCCTGTAACCGAAGATTTATCACCGCCCGCTTCGCGAATTACAGGCGCACTTTCTCCCGTAATAGCGCTTTCGTCGATGGTTGCTAAACCTTCGATAATTTCTCCATCGGCAGCAATTAAATCGCCGGTTTCACAAATGAAAATATCGTCTTTTTTTAAGGCTGAAGAACTTACGTTTTTAATTTCACCGTTTGGCAGAATCTGTCTTGCAGGAGTTTCTTCACGGGTTTTTCTTAAACTGTCGGCTTGGGCTTTTCCTCGGGCTTCGGCAATAGCCTCGGCAAAATTTCCGAATAAAAGTGTAGCAAATAAAATAAGGAATACAATGATGTTATATGCTAAACTTCCTTGATCTGTAGCACCCATTAAGATCGAAATACAGACTGCAAACATAATGGCAGTTCCGATTTCTACGGTAAACATTACCGGATTTTTAATCATCATTTTTGGATTCAGTTTCACAAAAGACTGCACAAATGCTTCTTTTACCTGCTGACTTTCAAATAATGATGTAGATTTATTAGTTGTCATTTTTTTAATTTGTAAAATGTTAGATGTAAAATATGAAATTTCCTACTTTTGCAAATGTTATTTATTTCACATGAAACCACATAAAAAATTGAATTCATGGATTAAAAGTTTTGAATTCGTTAAAGAAATTTATTTAGTTACGAGACAATTTCCTGTTGAGGAAAAATTCGGAATGACTTCACAAATTCGCAGAGCGTCAGTTTCTGTTCCAGTTAATATTGCAGAGGGTGCAGCAAGAAAAGGAACAAAAGAGTTTATCCATTTTTTGCATATTTCATTAGGTTATTTATCAGAACTTGATACTTTAATATTATTAAGTAAAGAGTTAGATTTTCTCGGTGAAAATGAATGCAAACAATTAATTGAAAAATTAGATATCATAGGAAAACTCATTTGTGGATTAATTAAAAATCTTGAAGCGCGGACGTAATTTGTTTTTTGTGAGATGTGAAAAGTAAGTTGTGATATGAGATTTAATTTGATTTCGTTTTTCCGCATTTAACATTTCACTTTTCACAAATCACATTTTACATTCCAAAATATTCCGCCAATGGCCCAAGTGCCAGTGCAGGAAAGAATGATAATGCTGCAATAATAGCAATCACCGCAAAAGTCATGATTCCGAAAATAGTAGTATCCGTTTTTAGAGTTCCGGCACTTTCAGGAATGTATTTTTTATTGGCTAATAAACCTGCAATTGCCAATGGACCAATAATCGGAATGAAACGGCTTAACAATAAAACAATTCCAGTTGTGATATTCCAAAACGGATTATTATCTCCCAAACCTTCAAAACCAGAACCATTGTTGGCAGCGCTAGAAGTATATTCATATAACATTTCTGAGAATCCATGATTTCCGGGATTGTTCAGCCAGCCTGTTGCGTTTCCGCTGAACCAATAACCCATAGCAGTATCATGAGCAGTAAAGTAAGATGCTAAAGCGGTTCCAGCTAAAATCAATAAAGGGTGAATAATAGCGATAAAAGCTGCGATTTTAACTTCCCGGGCTTCTATTTTCTTTCCTAAAAATTCAGGAGTTCGACCCACCATTAAACCTGAAATAAATACGGCCAGAATAATGAAAATATAGAAGTTGAGGTAACCCACGCCACATCCGCCATAAAAGGCATTCACCATCATAGCCAATAATTGCATTGCGCCTGAAACGGGCATTGAACTATCGTGCATACTATTTACAGATCCTGTAGAAATTACAGTTGTTGCAATGCTCCAGAAACCTGAAATGGCTGGACCAAACCGAACTTCTTTTCCTTCCATCGCTCCGGTTGTCTGTGCGATTCCCATTTTTGTGATAGCAGGATTTCCACTAAGTTCGCTTGAGATTGTTGGAATTACTAAGAGTAAAAATCCAACGGTCATGACACCAAAAATGATATAGGATAATTTTCGTTTGTTTAAGAAAAATCCAAGTGCAAAGATCATAGCAAACGGAACAATCATTTGCGCCCAAAGTTCGACAGCATTTGTGAAATAAGTTGGATTTTCTAACGGATGTGCTGAGTTGGCTCCGAAAAAACCACCTCCATTTGTACCAATATGTTTAATCGCTACAAAAGCAGCAGCAGGGCCGCGAGAAACTTCAACATTATCGCCTTGCAAAGTTGTGATTGCATCTTTTCCTTCAAAAGTCATTGGCGTTCCGTTGAAAACTAAAGTAATAGCTACGATTACTGAAAGTGGTAATAAAATACGTGTACAGCTTTTTACGAAATAGTTATAAAAATTCCCTAGTTTGTCTGTAGTTCTTTCTTTCATCGCAGTAAAAACCATTACTGCAGCAGCGATTCCGACACCAGCAGAAACGAATTGTAAGAACATTAAAACCATCTGAGACAAATAAGAAACTCCGCTTTCGCCAGAATAATGTTGTAAATCACAATTGACTAAAAACGAAATGGCGGTATTAAAAGCCAAATCGGGTGTCATTGATGGATTATTATCTGGATTTAAAGGCAAAGATCCCTGAAAAAGCAGAACAAAAAAACAGAGAAAGAACCAAACCATATTGATACTCAAAAGTGCTTTTAAATGTTGTTTCCAGTTCATTTCTTCAGCTGGATTGATGCCACTGATTTTAAAAATAAATTTTTCAATTGGATTGAAAATCGGGTCAACAAGTGTTTTATTTCCCAGGAAAACTTTAGCAATATATTTTCCCAGTGGAATGGCTAAAACAATGGTAAGGATAAAAATGCCTATGACACCTATTAATTCTGTATTCATATATTTAATTTTAGATTGTTGATTTTAGATTTTAGATTTTTTTGAGACAATCTTAAATACTAAAAATTCATTTTTTAAAACTTTTCGGGTTTGATTAATACGTAAATCAAATACACGAAAACGGCGATTGAAATGATAAATAGTGCAGTCATATTTAGATTTTTTCAAAGAATTCAACTGATAAATAGCAGATGGCAAATAATAAAATAGCCAAAGCGAGAAGAAGAATGGTGATCATAATTTTAGATTTTAGAATGTAGTTTTAGATTAAACACCAGAAGCATTAACCTGTTTGATATATTCTGCTTTAAGTGTTTGTGGAAAAAGATGTGAGATATTACAGTGACGCATTTCCATAAAAGACGAAACAGAGAAAACATACACATTCGAAATGGCATTTTTAGTTTCGATACTTCCAGTGACAAATAAGCGTTCGGCAAGAGCCAGACATTTTTTTGCACGAACAATATTGCCACAGATAATCGATTTTTTAGTAATCTCAGCAAAGCGCTCGGCTTGTTTATAGATTGAGGTAACTTGATTTTTCATGAGAAGGATTTTTAATGTTTTTCCTTCTTATGCCAAAAGATGTTCCGAAAAAGTCAAGTTATGTCTAAAGTGCTGTAAATAAAAGAAATGAATTTTTGTGCCAAAAAACAGGCATAAAAAAAGCCTATCATTTTGATAAGCTTTTCTCGTTTTGATATGTTGTTTTCAAGCTTCGGAGAAGCGAAATGTTTATAGAAAATAATAAAAACACGTTTATCATAGCCCCAGCGGGGTGACATGTTTTTTTTAGATTGTGTAGGTGTCGTTCCTCTGGAGCTTTTTATCATTGGGGCTATATTATTCTATAGATATTTCGCTTCTCCGAAGCTTGAAAAATTGAATTTGTTATTGTCATTGATATTATCATTGGAATTTGGGATTTAAAAAATTGAAATTTATTTATTGAATCCTGTATTCTTCCAGTTTTCTATACAAAGTCGCAATCCCAATTTCCAGCAATCTGGCCGTTTCAGCCTTATTTCCTTTTGTATAATTTAAAACCTTTTGAATATGCAGTTTCTCAATACTCTGCATTGAGAAAGCCGACATTGGTTTCGAATTATTTTCGCTTTGATGCTGCATTTCATAAGGTAAAACATCAGCAGTTAAAATATCTCCACTGCTCAAAATAACCGATCTTTCGATTACATTTTTAAGCTCACGTATATTTCCAGGCCAGGAATAATTTTCTAATTTCTGAAGAAAATCATCTGCAATCTGTAAAGCTTTTTTATTTGTTTTTTCAGAAAATTGCTTGACGTAATAATTCGCCAATAGCGGAATATCTTTAACTCTTTCTCGTAGAGAAGGCAGTTTGATTTCGAAGATATTCAAACGGAAATACAAATCAGAGCGAAAACGATGTTCGTCGCTTTCTGTTTTTAAATCACGATTTGTGGCGGCAATTAATCTGAAATTTGACTTTTTCGGAGTCGTATCACCAACGGGAATATATTCAGAAGTTTCTAAAACACGCAATAATTTTGCTTGCAGGTCAATCGGCATTTCGCCAATTTCATCCAGAAATAAAGTGCCGCCATTGGCTTCTTCGATAAAACCTTTTTTATCTTTTACAGCTCCCGTAAAAGCACCTTGTTTATGACCAAAAAGTTCGCTTTCCAAAATTTCTTTACTGAAAGTACTGCAGTTCAACGCCACAAAAGATTTTCCCGCACGATTACTGTTTTCGTGAATTGCCTGCGCAAAAACTTCTTTTCCGGTTCCGGTTTCACCAGTTAATAAAACGGTCGAATCGGTTTTGGCGACTTTTTGTGCCAGATCAATTACTTGTTCGATTCCTTTTGATTTACCTATAATAGTAGAAAAAGAATATTTATCATTAATGCGTTTTTCTAACTGCTGTACTTTTTTCTGCAGTTGCACTTTTTCGACAGCTTTATAAAGAAGCGGAATAATTTTATCATTATCATCGCCTTTTACGATATAATCAAAAGCGCCATTTTTCATCGCCTGAACGCCGTCTGGAATATTTCCAAAAGCGGTCAGTAAAACAACTTCAGTTAAAGGAAAACTGCTTTTTATATTTTGAAGAAAATCAACACCGTTTCCGTCAGGGAGTTTTACATCACACAAAACCACATCAATTTCGGTTTGTTCCAGTTTTTTAAAACCAGATTTTAAATCTTTCGCTTCAAAAACTTCAAATCCTTCCGATTTTATAATTCGTGCCAGCAGACTTCTCAGTTTTTCTTCGTCGTCTATAATTAAAATTTTGTGTGTCATTTTGCAGATAAGCTAAAACCGAATTGGTATTTTGATGTACAAATTTAGTTTTAAATCGATTTCCTTTTTGGATTCAGTGGAAATTCTTGTGAAAATTCAATTTTCAAAATCGTTCCGTTATTATTTTCCATAGTCAGTTTTCCGTCAATATCATCGCTCAAACCTCTTATTAAGCTCATTCCGAAAGAGTTTGCTTTTTTATCGTTGAGGTTAGGATCAAAACCAATTCCGTTATCAGAAATCGTCAATTTATATTGATTTTCTGCAACAGCTTCAAGTGTTATGTAAATCATTCCGGTTCGGTCATCTGGAAAAGCATATTTAATCGAATTGGTAATGGCTTCATTTAAGATTAATCCAAGCGGAACGGCCTGCGCCACATCTAATTCCAGCGGATCGACTTTTACTTCAAAACGTATTCTTTGTCCAAGCGAAAAAGAGTCTCTTAAATATTCAACTAATTCCTTAATATAATTCGGCATATTAATCGTCGAAATATTCTCTGAATTATACAATTTTTGATGAATCAAGGACATTGAATGAATCCTGTGCTGACTATTTTTAATTGCTGATAATGCCATATCATTTTCTAAATAAGCTGATTGTGAATTAAGCAGACTAATCACGGTTTGCAGATTATTTTTTACACGATGATGAATTTCCTTCAACAACCATTCTTTTTCCTCAAGTAAATGTCGCAGGTTTGCATTGGCTTTGCTGATTTCTTTTTCTTTTAATTCTAATTTGACATTATTGCGTTGTTTTAAACGATAACGATTATACAGCAATCCAATCGTAATTAGCAGTAAAATCAAACTCCAAATAGAAACACTATTAAGTAATTTTGATTTTTTTAAAGCAGTTTCTTTTAAGTTTGATTCTTGATTTAAGAGTTTGATTTTCTGTTCTTTATGTTTGGTTTCGTAATCAATTTTAAGTTCCTCAATTTGTCTGTTTCTGTTAATACCACTGCTGGAATCACTAAGCTTTTTTACATTTCTGTAATGTTCCAAAGCACCAAGATAATTTCCGTTGAGAGAATCAATTTTATAGAGAGAATATTGGAAAATTTCTGAATCGTATGGTTTCTTGTTGTCTTTAGCAAGTTTAAAAACTTTACTAGCATAAAATTTCGCTTTTTCTTTATTGTTAGTATAAGCATAAAAATATGACATCGTTGCATAAGCATGAATTACTTCTCTAAAAGTTTCAGGCGTATTTAATTGTTTGGCGTAAGAATCCATTTCGATAAAATATTTTTCTGCTAAGTCATATTTTTTCAAAGGGGCATAACAATTTGCTTTCGCATATGCTACCAGCATTTTATCAAAAGTTCTTTTAGGCGGAAAATCAGCAGTAACTGTGTTGATGTAAGCAAGTGCTTCCTTGTTCTTTTTCTTTAACGATAAGGCCGCAACAGCACTTAAAAAACTTTTGTACCAAACACCACTGTCTAAATTCTGGCGTCCAATTTTTATACTTTTTTTGTATAATTCGAGCGCTTCTTCGTTATGTCCATACATATTATATACATCGCCCAGACGAGTGTAAAAGATTTCGCCAAAAGTATAATCGTTCTCAGTTTCCATTCGTTTTACACTTTTTAAAGCATAGTATAAAGCACTTTGTATATTGTGCTGTCCTAGTTCAATAAAAACTAGAGTCGTTTCTGCATACTGCTCATGTGTAAAACCAATTTTTCGTAAATCGACTAAATTTTGATACAGCCTTTTTTTGGCTTCATTTATTTTTCCTGTCCAGAAATAAATGGTTGTAATCTTCATGTAATTTTCGATTCTCTTTTCTTCCATTTTTAAAGAAGCATAAATAGAAACTACTTCCTGCAGAATTTTTTCTTTTTCAGGATCTAAATTGAACAGAAGTGTTCCATAAGCATCAAGAACTTCGGCAAGACTTTTTTTGTCGGCTTGTTTTCGGCACTCGTCTATAACCTGTAAAAATATTTTTTTGCCTTCGGCTTGATTATTCGCCTGATAATAATATTTGCCTAAAAGGATCAAACTTTGTTGCTGCCATTTTTTATTTTTAAGCTGATTACTGGTCTTCACTGCATCGTCAATATAAGTTTTGGCATTTTGAAGATCTTCTGGTTTTGTTCCGGGTTTAAAAAGATAAAAATTTCCTAATTGTAATACTAACTTGATTCTGTCTTCTCCTTTTGTTTTAGCCAGAAGTTTTTTAACCGAATTAATATCCTCTTTTTCTATTAAATCTTTTCCAATAAGATACGAGCCATCATTCAAACCTTCATCATAAGCCAAAGAAACAGGAAGTTTATAAGCTTTGCAGGCTACCACAACCGAACTGTCTACGTCAATAGCACCTTGGTTAGCATTAAACAAATAGATAGAACAGGCATTTATTAATAATCTCTTTTTGGCTAGATCGTATTTGGCAACGGCAGGAGATAACTGCCCAAATGAAGTGTAACTTATAAGTAAAATTAAATAGAAAACGATTCGTTTCATAACAGGTTAAAAATTAGTTTTTTGGATTGGTTTTGATAAGCAAATATAGAAAGAAAGAAGCCTGACTTTTTTAAAAAATATCAAGAAAATTCACATTAAATATGATTTTTTTGGTATAAAATTTTCAAAATACTGAAATTACTGGTGTTATTTAACTAATTTTATGCCAGATAATTATAAAAATATAATATTACAAATACTACATTTATGGGAACTGTGTCTGATATAAGCACCCAATCTGAAAAAAGTGACCTACAAAAACAAATTTTAATTGTTGAAGATCAGTTTATTGAAGCACATGATCTGCAATTAATTCTTGAAAAAGCGAATTATAATGTTATCGGAATTGTACGTTCTGTAGATCAGGCTTTGGAAGTAATTCAGGCCCAAAAACCAGATTTGGTATTTGTTGATATTATGCTGAAAGGAAGCCAAAGCGGAATTGATCTTGCCCATATTTTAAAAGAAAAAAACATTGGTTTTATTTTTGTCTCGGCCAATTCGAGCAAAAGAATTTTAGATCAGGCCAAAACTACGCATCCGTACGGATTTATTGTAAAACCATTTAGAGATCAGGATATTTTAACGACGCTGGAAATTGCTTTTTACAGACAAAAATACAGTCTGGAATCGCAGTTAATGCAGCAGTTAGAATTAAAAAATGAAATTACTCAGTTAATCAATTCTACCCTGAAACTGGAAGATGCTTTATTGTCTTTTGCAAAAATCATTCAGACATTTATTTCTTTTGATTATCTCGAAACCGGATTTATCAATCCGGATCAATACACAAATCTGGGTATCGTTAGAAAAAACATAGATCAATATCAGATTATTGGTGTAGAAAAGCTTTCGCAGATTGCCCAAATATCAGTTCAGGAATTAAATGAAACGTATATAAAATCTCAGATTGATATAAAACCTATTATTTACAGCGAAGAATCGCTGATTAATAATTTTCAGGCAGCGCCTATAAAAGGGATTATTTCGCATAATTTCGGTATCAAATCATATTTGGTTTTCCCACTTTCTATTAGCGCATCGCAACGTTTCTGTTTTACTTTTTACAGCCGTAATTTTAATGTATATTCAGATGAAAACCTGAAATTATTATCAAATCTTGAAAATGTTTTTTCTCAGTTTATTTCTCGTTTTTATTCGGCTGAGCCAATAGTTAGTACCGAACCAAAAGAAATATCAGTTCGAAAAGAAAAAACAGAAAATATAAAATCTGGTTTTGAGGGTATAATTGGCAACAGTTCGCAAATGGTAACGGTTTTTAATTATATTAAAAAAGTAGCGCCGTCAGATACTTCGGTTTTAATTTTAGGTGAAAGCGGAACCGGAAAAGAAAAAATCGCCAAAAGCATACACGATTTATCACCACGAAAAGATAAACCATTAATTATTATAAATTGCGGAGCCATTCCTGAAAACCTTGCTGAATCATTACTTTTTGGACATGAAAAAGGCGCTTTTACCGGAGCGACAGATAAACGTATCGGGAAATTTGAACTCGCAAATGGAGGAACTATTTTCTTAGATGAAATAGGAGAGATGCCTCTGGAACTTCAGGTAAAATTATTACGTGTACTTCAGGAAAGAGAAATTGAACGTGTCGGCGGATTAATGCCGATAAAAATTGATGTTCGCATTATTGCAGCAACCAATAAAAATCTGGAAGAAGAAGTAGCAGCGGGACGTTTTAGAATGGATTTATATTATCGTCTGCATGTTTTCCCGATTATGGTTCCTTCATTAAAAAAACGAAAAGAAGACATTCCTGAATTGGCAGATCATTTTATAAAAATCTACAGCGAAAGAATGAACCGAAAAACGCCTGTACTTTCAGACAATGCTTTACAGCAGATAATGAATTATGACTGGCCGGGAAATATTAGAGAATTAGAACACCTTATTCAGCGCACGATTTTGCTTACCGAAGGAAATACGATTAAAAATATCGAATTTTCACCTTCATCTAAAATACATGCTCAGCAAAACACAGATTCATTTTCGATAAAAACAATCATGGAAAACGAACGCGACTATATTTTATATATCTTGAAAAAATGCAACGGAAAAATTTCAGGAGCGGGCGGAGCAGCCGAAATTCTGGATATTCATCCTTCGACCTTAAATTCTAAAATCAAGAAATTAGAAATTAAAAGAGAGATCAGTTAATTTGTTTAAAAAATAATCAAGTAACCTTCTCAATCCATTTTGCCGTACACTCGGCTACTTCCTGCCATTCGGGCTGAAGAATTACAAAATGATTTTTGCTTGCAAATTCCTTGTAACAAGTTATCGAATGCACGTTTCTATGTTTTTTGAAATTCCATAAAACGAGTTTTGGAGGAATGATTTTATCCTCTGAACTTGAAATAAAAAACAGCGGAACATGTTTTTTCCTGAAATTGATTTTAGCATTTTTTGAGAAAAGATTTCGAAGCGCTTTTTTAGATTCCGGAACCGTAAATTTTTCATAATTTTTTTTCTGTTCTTTAGCAGAAACTGTATCAAAAAAACAATTTTGCCAGTCTCCGTAAGGTAAAGTGAATATTTTTTTTGAAGAGAAAATATTCCATGTAAAATTTGAAATGGATTTATAAAATGAAAATTTTGAAACCGTAAACCCCTTTGGCGGAAAAGAATTTATACAGATTCCTGCTTCTGCCAGATCTTTTTGAACTAATAATTGAACTAAAAGTCCGCCATAAGAATGTCCGATTAAAATGGGTTTTTCTGGAAGTTTTTCGATGATTTCTGTATAATAACACAAAAGATCATATAAACTGATTTCGCCAATTTTTACGCAAGGATTTTGTTTTCTTAAATTCTCTACCGTATCATTTTTATGAAGCCAGGGCGGAGCAACCACTTTATATCCTTTGTTTTGAAAAAATGTAAGCCATTCCCCCCAATAAAAATGACTTACAAAAGCTCCCGAAATAAACACAATCGTTTTTGTATTAGAAAGATACATAGCAGGATTTTTTTAGATTATATTTTAAAATACAATCTATATGCCTATTTGCGAAGTATTGATTATAAAGGATTTGTTGTTGCTTTGACTTAATCAGACTTATTATATTTCGTTAAATACTTTTAATATATTGAAATATCATTCTTTTAAATGTTTGAGATTAATGTGTTGACCTAAAAATTAGATGCTGATTTTACGGATTCACTTCGTGAAAACGCGGATAAATACTGATTTTTTTATTTCTGATTTATTATTAAAAAAAATAAAATCCGCGTAAATCAGCGTCTTCACGAAGTGAATCCGTTTTATCCGTGTTCAATTATTACACTCAAACTTATAAATTATCTTGTATCTTTAAAATCTCTAAATTCTAACTTCAAAAATGAAAATACCACATTACCGAATAAAATCCTTTTTATTCACTTTCGTTCTTCTGATAAATTCTGCTTTTGTTTGTTTTGGAAATAATTCTAAAATTGATTCTTCAAAAACCAAAACTATTTCCTTTAAAATCAAATTAAAATCAGAAACTAAAGTCATAATAAAACCTGCTCCGTTAAAATTCAACAAACATTTTGCTTATAGTTTTACATTAGACGATGGTTATCGTTCGGCTTATTTAACGGCTTTTCCGTTACTGAATGGTGGAAAAATCAGCAATCCTGATAAAAACGAATGGAAAATTGATCAGGGTGGAGACGGAACAACTTCAAAAGGACTTTTTTATTCAGACGGATTTGGAAATAAAATTCCGTTTAAACTCGCTTTAGCTGTCAATGGCGGATCAATTCGCGATTTACCTGAAAACCGTGGGCATCTTTCATGGACAGAAATAAAAGAAATGTACAACGCAGGTTGGGATATTTTGAATCATAGTTTTCATCATGCTACAAAACACGGAACAAATTATAAAACAGAAGTAACAGAAAATACAACTTCAATTAAACAAAATCTAGATTTTACAATGTCTCATTTTGTAGTTCCTGGTGGAGAAGGAGATGAGAAGTATTATTTAGAATATGAAAAAGAAGCTTTGGCTAACGGAAATTTTTCGGTTGCATCTTATTATGGAGTCGGACCGGTTTTTAAAGTAAAATCTAAAGTTGATTTAGACAAAATGATTACAGCCAGAACTTTTGTACTGAGTTCAAAAGACACAACCAGTTTTAAAACAATGGATCGTTATTTAAAAACCATAGATTCGATTGTAAAACAGCCGGAAGCTGTTTGGTTTAACGAATTTACACACGGAACAGGAAATACAAATTTGTGGAATTTAAGTTTACGTTTTCCTGATTTTAAATATTACATGACAACGCTTGCCAATAAATATGGATCAAAAGGAAACGATTCTATCTGGATGGCGCCGTGGCAGGAAGTTTACGAATATATTTGGTTAAGAGACAGAATAAAAATCGATTATAAACAAAGTAATAAAGAAGTTGAAGTTACGATTGAACTGCCTGAAATTCCTGAAACTTTTAGACATAAGGATATTTCGTTGACAATCGATACATCTTCAAAATTTGAAATCGAACCCAATCAAGATTTGAAAATAAAAGACGACGGAAAAACAACTCACAAGCAGATTTTGATTGAGTTGAGATAAAAGTTTTGCCACAGATTAAAAGGATTAGAAGGATTATTTATTTCGAGAGATAAACCTTTGCGATGATCTTTAGCGCAAGCAAAAAAAATCATTTTAATCCTTTTAATCTGTGGCAAAAAAATCAGTCAATTTCCTTCTCGTTGTCCTTTATAAAAGTATCAATATTCATTAAATACGGATCAATCACAATGCGTTGAGGTTTTGTTTTCAGTTTGATTTTTCCTTCAAGTTTATTGTTTTTTACAGCGAAAGGATAACGAAACAGTTTGCCGTTTTCATCATAAATTCCAATATCTATTGTTGGATCATTTAGTATTGGAGTACGTTTTCCGGTTGCGTTTTCTCTAAATTTTTCAGAAACTGCTTTAAAAGAAACTTCATAAAAACCATTTTTTTTCAGGCTTTCAACCGAATTTATTTTAGACGAATACGTAATAATCTGTTTAAACATTTCGTCTAATTTTGGATGAAAATTTATATCCGTTACAGAGTAAATCTCTTTCAATAAACTTTCAGCATCAGGAATCGGATTTGGATATTTCGAATGATTTAGAAAATTTTTTAAAGCCAGATTTACTTTTTCTTGCCCAATTAAAAAACGAAGCTCATGCATAACCAGCATTCCTTTATCATAAGGTAAATGCGGCGTATCATAGTTTGTTTTATACAAAGGCGTTTCAGGATCATAACTTCGGCTGCTCAAATATAAATCGAGATGAATTTTTAAAGTTTCGAGCGCTTTTTCCAAACCATGTTCTTTTTCATACAACATCAGTTCCGTGTATTGTGCCAGGGTTTCGGTTAAAATCCAGCTTCCCTCTTTCTGTTCAGGACTTATCTGTGAATTTCCCCACCATTCATGCGACAATTCATGGGCCGTTAATTGATTAATTACATCTTCTTTATCCTTATTGTTGAGGTTACTGTAAAAACCAAAATTTTCTTTGATAAAAACCGTAGACGGATATGAAGTTGCAGCAAATCCATCGGCGAAAGCAGAAACTTCGGCATAACGAATAGTCTTATACGGATATTTTCCAAAATTATTCTGGCAGTAATCCAAAGTATTTTTTACATCCTGAATTAGTTTTTTGACGTTTCTTGAATGTCTTTTATCATAAAAAACTTCAATCGAAATACCTTTATAATTTGTTTTTAGGATTTCATATTCAGCAGAAGAAAAAGCAAATCGAAACGGAATTTTCCCATTCGATTTATAATGAAAATAATTGCGGCCATCTTTTTTCCATTTTCCAATAAGGTCGCCAATGCCAATTGCAGTTTGATTTCCTGAAGTCGAAACCACAGCATCATAATCGACAAAATCATATTTAATTTCCGATTTGTCTTCAAGCTTTTTAAGTGGAGTCTGAGGTTTCAAATGTCTTTTTGTGCGTTCTTTTTTATTGCTGATTTCATTAGAATCCTGATAACCAAAAAGCGGGAAATAACGGCTTATTCGCATAAATGAACCATTTTCTATAATAGAATTAAAAGCAGTATGTCCTTTGAAAGGCGACCAAGAAGACTCAAAAGAAAAACTCATTTTCATTTTCTGTTGAGGTAACAGAGGTTTTTCCAGTCGATACCAATAATGATGAAATGCCGAAACATTATCTAAATTTTTAGCATTCGGAATGGCAATATAAGTTAGCTTTGAATTTCGATCTATATATAGGAGTAAACTATCAATTGGTTTTTCAGAATTATTAATCAATTCATAAGTTCCTTTTACTTCGTAACGGTTTTCTTCAGGAAATAAATCAACATTACTTTTTACAGAAACAATTGTAGGCTGAGCCAGATTTGTATATTTTTTAAATTGAAGTTCGTAATTTTCGCTCCAATTATTCTGATCTTCTTCGGTCAAATAAAGATATTCAATATTCGTTTTGTAAAAAAGATAACTTCCAAAACCAATAAAAAGAAAAACTCCCAAACCAAAAGTTGTTTTTTGAATTGTATTGAATGAATTTCTGCGAAAGGTTTTCACAATTGATGCATTACGGTTCCATAAAATTCCAGTCAAAGTCAAAAGCACTAAAGCCAAACCAAGATTGTAAAACATCTTAATATGAAACGGAAAAGTATAAGCTCCAAAGCCATTCAAATCAAAATATTCCCTTTTGAAAGAATCTCCAAATCGGAATAGCGGATGCGAAATTCCTAGTTGTTCACCAATTCCGGTACAAAACAAAATACAGGTAAATGCGGAAACGGTCAATCCTAAATATTTGTTTTTAATAAAAGTCTGAATCGCAATTATTAAAATCGAAATCAATAACAACGGAAATCCGAGATAATAAAATAGAGAAAGATAAAGACCAATTTCGATTGGAGCATTCGAATTGATAATCTGAAATCCGCATCCAATCAAAATACTAATGCTGATTATGATTAATGGAATAATAAAAAGCGCCGTTAGTTTTGCCATTAAAACGGTAAACTGAGAATATGGTGCAGTGTTTTCCAACATTTCAAATCTCGAATTCTCGCTTCGGTTTACTAATTCATTACTGTAAAATAAGAGAATTAAAGTCAGGATAAACGGAAGTCGATCCATTATGGTAGAAATCATCAAAGCCGTATCGGTAATTTTTTCCGCTAATCGGATACCGCCGTCAATTTCATCCGAAATCTCAATCATCAATAAACCCGAAAATAAAAGTACAATCAGTAAAAACGGAATTCCTTTCAAAACCAAAAAAATATCCATTTTAAGATTGCTTATAAAAACAGCTGAATTATGTCTGAAAGTTTTGAATTCAATGTTCTGTGGAATTTCAGAAGAAAGAATTTTTGTTTCTTTTTGAATGATTTTTGAAGTTTTTATCTTTTTAATTTTCGTTTTTCGGAAAGAAAACATTCGATACGAAATGAAAACTAATAGAAATGAAATACTCATCCAGAGAATTCTGTTCAATAAAAAATTACCTGAAAGTGAAATCAACTCTGTGTTTTTTTCGATTGAAGTCCAATATCTGGTTTGTTCTAAAAATGCAGCCAATCCAAACGGATCTATTTTTGCCGCCAAAGACATGGCTTTCGCCGAAGAAGGAGAAGCATTCGCAAATATGGGCGAATTCGAAAAAATCGATCCCGCTATATATAATATGTAGATTAATAAACCGCCGACATAAATAAAAAGTTTACTTCTCGTAAGCCAGGCCAAAGCTGTCAATATAGAAAGACACAAGAAAATATTCGGAATCACGATTACAAGATAAGGCCAGAGATAATTCAGAATTTTAAAAGGACCAATTTCACTTTCAGAAAGCCAAGACATTTGATGCCCAATAATCATTCCGACGATAAACATTCCAAAAGAAACTACGGCAATACTAAAAGCCGTAATAAATTTGCTTCCCAAATAATGGAACTTTGAAACAGGAGAAGAAAAGATAATAGAATCGAACTTAGTTTCATATTCTCTTAAAAAACTTTGCGCTGCCTGAAGTGTAATCGAAAATATTGTCATCAGCGAAATTAAACCAATCGCATAAGTCAATACATACGGACTATTTTTGTAAGCACCCGAAAAAGAGAAATTCGCAAAAGCACTCACAAAAAATCCTAAAACCAAATAAATAATAAATGTGGCATAAAATGTCCAGCTTCTGGTATTGTTATGCCATTCAAATTGAATTAATTTAGAAAGCATAATCTTAATTTTTAAATTGATTTTGAGCTAAAACATTGAAATAAACATCACTTAAATCTGGCGAGATCAATTCGAAACCAGAATCTGGCTGATATTCTGAGAAAACATGAATATTAATTTTTCCCGAATTTAAATGAGAAGAAATAATATTTAAGTTCAATTTATAATCTTCTAATTCTGATTTCTGAATAGCCTTTGTCCAGATTTTACCTTTTAAAGTTTCGATTGTCTCATTAGGTTTTCCTTCGAGAATCAATTTCCCGTTGGAGATAATAGCCATTTTTGGGCACAAGTCACGAACGTCTTCTACGATATGTGTAGATAAAACTACGATAATGCTTTCACCGATTTCACTTAAAAGATTGTTGAATCGGTTTCTCTCTTCCGGATCAAGTCCCGCAGTAGGTTCATCCACAATAATAATTTTCGGATTTCCAAGCAACGCCTGAGCAATTCCAAATCGCTGACGCATTCCGCCAGAAAAAGAATGAACGGCTTTGTCTTTATGCTTGCAATAAATTGGTCTGCTGCAACAAATACAGAATCTGATCGTGTCGTTCCTTTTTATTAACGATTCCTTTTAAAATGGCCAAATGATCGAGCAGTCGGTAAGCAGAGATTTTAGGATAAACACCAAATTCCTGAGGAAGATATCCTAGATTTTCTCTGATAAACATTGGATTTTCCAGAATATTAATTCCGTTAAATTCAATAGAGCCAGAAGTTGGTTCCTGCAAAGCAGCAATCGTTCGCATTAAAGTCGATTTTCCTGCTCCGTTTGGTCCAAGCAGGCCAAACATTCCGTTTGTAATGTCAAGCGATAAGTGGTCAATCGCTTTTGTGCCATTCTCATACGTTTTGCTGAGATTTTTGATTAATAAACTGTTCATTTTTTGATTGATTTTTGATGATTGAATAAATTATAATTTAAAAAATTCAGGCAATAGAATCCCTGTCGGCTTCCAAAACCGATTTTTTTATAAAGAAGAAATAAGATTTAAAAGAAAACTATTCGGCTACATATTCTAAAATATCACCTGGCTGGCAGTCTAATATTTTGCAAATAGCTTCGAGCGTATCAAATCGGATTCCTTTTGCTTTTCCAGTTTTTAAAATGGATAAATTGGCGGGTGTGATATCAAGTTTTTCTGCCAACTCTTTACTCTGCATCTTACGCTTGGCAAGCATTACATCTACATTTACAATTATTGGCATAGTTATATAAATAAGTCTTGTTCGTTCTGAAGGTTTAAACCCTGTTTAAAAATAGCAGCTAAAAAATAGGCAAAAGCTCCAAGCATTCCGTGCAGTATAATGAAAAGTGAAACCTCATTATCCAGCGGAACAAAAAAGAAGGCGATAAAAATCACGATACTCGGAACTAATAAATTCGATAAATAAAATCGCCTTAAATGCGAAATACCATTAGCAGTAAATAATTTAGGCTGAAAAAATATTCTGAAAACATTACTGCTCAATAAAAAGAATAATCCGTACAAACTCAATGGCGACAGAAAATCAAATAAAATATAAGGCAGGTTATAATCGCCCAGCATTACAGGATGAGTAGTAAACGGATAGCAAACCTGAAAATACTTTCCGTTATCCTTAAAAGTCAAAAATAATCCTGTTGTCAATGTAAAAACAGAATAAGCAGCCAAAAAGAAATAAACAACAGCTAAAAATCTGGTGAAGTAAAATAGTATTCTGGATACAATATGAGTTGTCTTCATATATCTTAAAAGTTAGATTGATATTGCAAATGTATAATTAATTATTGTAAAACAATAATTAATTATCAAAA
>NZ_JBCNKR010000007.1 GCF_039595935.1 Flavobacterium sp.
CGATGTTTTGCGCAATACTTTCTAACTGTCCAGATTGAGTATAATAAATAACGAGAACATTTTTCATTGAGGTTTTGTTGCTTTGGTTGCGAACAAAAATAAGTAAATTTATTTAAACGGATTTTTCTTGTTTAACGGATTGAGGGTTTACCACGAATTACACTAATTTTCACGAATGTATTGCGTAAAAAAGAATGTTTTTAACCACATGTTGAGATTTACAAAATTTCAGAGAGTATTAAATTAGTGAAAATTTGTGGCTAAAGAAAATTTTAAGGCTTCAAATCATTCCAGAAATCGAAATAATTAAACCATTGTAAAGGGTATTTTTTTAGAATGCTTTCTACACTTGTTACGTATTCTTTTAGCAATGCTTTTTCGTCGCGATGTTTTACTGTAGCTTCTCTTGCGTATAAATGATAATGTAAATTTGGCTCTTTCATAACATAAACGAAGACAACCGGAACTTTTAATCTCGAAGCAATTAAAAATGGTCCGGCAGGAAAGTTTGCTTCTTTGCCTAAAATATTTTCAGAAAGTGATTTTGTGCCTTCAAAATAGCGGTCGCCTGTAAAACAAACCAATTCGTTATTGGCCAAAGCAGCATTGATCTCAAAAATATGAGACAAATCTTCTTTGATAATGATGAATTTTACGGTTGGTTTTTGGGTAATGCTTTCCAAATAATTTTTGATGGCAGAATGCTCTAAATCTGTAGTAACTAAATTGATTTGAAAATCGATATCAATTTCTCCAAAAAAATGTTCGGCGATTTCAAAATTACCAACATGTGCGCTAATTAGTACACCGCCTTTTTTTTCTGCCAAAAGATTTTTTAAAGTCTCGATTCCGTCAAATTCATAGGTAAATTTGTTCCGCATTCCGGCCGAAATGGAAACTTTATCAATAATGGTTTGTCCAAAAGTGTAATAACTTTTGAAAACCATTTTTTTTGATTTAAAATAGGAGTATTGCAACCTTTCTTTAAAATAATAAAAAATAGCGCGATTGCTTTTCTTTAAAAATAAAAAGTAATAAGAGGCGACAAAATAAAGTAAAACATAAGCAGATTTAACACCCGCTTTTTGAATCAAAAAAACGAATATTCTATATCCTAAAACCGTTCCTTTTGATTTGCCATCCCATTCACTCATTAAGCTGTTTTGGCTTTTAATTTATTTTCGATAAGGTCATAGAAACTTTGGAAATCAGAGATTCCAACAAAATCAGCCTCAACTAGTTTTACGCCAAAGTTAGATTCTATTGAAACTACCAAATCAACATAATCTAAACTATCTAAGCCAAGTGTGTCTTTTAAATTAGCATTTGGTTCAATGTCATCATTGTCTACTTCAAATTCATCAACCAAAAAACCATTAATTTTTGCTATTATCTCTTCTTTATTCATTGCTCAATTTAAACTTTTTAACCACCAACGCAGAGTTGGTTCCTCCGAAACCGAAAGAATTGGACAAAAATATGTCAAATTTTTTGTTTAACGTAGTTTTAACTAAATTTAATTTTGAAGCATCTTCGTCTGGGTTTTCTAAATTGATGTTTGGCGCAATGAAATCGTTCTGCATCATTAGGATAGAGTAAATAATTTCACTTGCTCCGGCCATCCAGCATTCGTGTCCCGTCATCGATTTTGTTGAACTTACATAAGGATTTTTCTCACCAAAAACTTCAAAAATTGCTTTGGCTTCGTTTGCATCACCAACCGGAGTTGAAGTTGCGTGTGCATTTATATACTCAATATCGGTTGCTTTTAGTTTAGCATCGTCAAGTGCTCTCTGCATAGCTGTAGCCGGTCCTTCGACGTTTGGAGTAGAAATATGTCCACCGTTTGAAGAAAATCCGTAACCGGAAACTTCGGCAATAATGTTGGCTCCACGAGCAATAGCAGATTCGTAACTTTCAAGAATTAAGGTTGCTCCGCCGCCACTCGGGATTAATCCGTCGCGTCCGGCATCAAAAGGTCTTGATGCTTTTTCCGGATCACTTTCTCTGTTAGAAAAAACACCTAAACCATCAAAACTGCTCATGGCATATTTGTTAATTTCCTGTGCTCCTCCGGTAATAACGATATCCTGAAAACCGCTTTTTATTAAAAAATAAGCTAATCCTATAGAGTGCGAACCGCTGGCACAAGCTGCACTTACGGTTAAATTGATACCACGAAGTTTAAAAATTGTTGAAAGATTCATGGTAACGGTAGAATTCATCGATTTAAAAATCGCTCCGGAACCAATTAAGGCAGTATCTTTTTTCTCGCGTACAATATCTGTAGCATCAATAATGGCTTTAGAAACACTGTCGTTTCCGTACATAATTCCCACTTCGTGAGTTTCAAAAAAAGAATCGTCGATACCGGCATTTTTCAATGCTTCGATCGTGGCCATGTAAGCATATTCGGTTTCTTCGCCAATGCTCATACGTTGTCTTCGGGTCAAAAGATTTTTTAAATCAGCTTTCGGAACCATTCCGGTTAAGGCTGACTGAAAACCAAATTCTTTTCGTTCAGCATCGAACTGAATTCCTGATTTTCCATTATATAATGATTCCTTTACTTCATCTAAAGAAGTTCCGATACAAGAATAAATTCCCATTCCAGTAATTACAACTCTTCTATTCATCGTCTTTCAAAGTAATTTTTTATCCTTAAAGTGTAATTTTTACTAAGTATATTTTATATTCTTTAATTGGTATTGAAAGCATTTAAAAGCTATACATTTTTAGAGTATTATGCTTTAGGCTTCTAATTTTTTAACCGCAAATTTCACAAATTTCCGCAAAATTAATTTGTGTGAATTTGCGTAATTTGTGGTAAGAATCAGGTAAAAACTTAAAATATTATGCAAACATAGTATTCTTAAGAATATATTCCGCCGTTTATGTTAATAATTTCACCGGTAATATAACTTGATTTTTTTGAAATCAAAAAGCTTACCAAATCTGCAACCTCTTCGGCTTCACCAAAACGATTTACCGGAATTAATTTTAGTAACTCTTTTTCATCCAGCTCACTTGTCATATCTGTTCTAATAAAACCAGGGGCAACAGCATTAACGGTAATATTGCGTTTTGCTACCTCTTGTGCCAATGCTTTTGTAGCTGCTACAATTGCTCCTTTTGCTGCCGAATAATTAGTTTGTCCTGCAGTTCCTTTTACACCGGAAACAGAAACCATATTTACAATTCGACCGTATTTGTTGCGAAGCATTTTTTGAATAAAAAACTGCGTCACATTAAAAAATCCGTTTAAACTTGTGTTTACTACACCATTCCAGTCCTGAGGAGTCATCCACATAAAAAGACCGTCTTTTGTAATTCCGGCATTGTTTACAATAGCTTCTACAATAGCTTCCGGATTTGCTTCCTGCCATTGTGTTAAAACGCTTTGTACTTCTTCAAAATTGGCAACATCAAAACCTAAAATTTCTCCTGTTGCGCCTAATTTTTGAATTTCCTGAAGTGTTTCTTCGGCAGCGGTTTTCTTTGAATGATAATTAATAAGAATATGATAATTAGATTCAACGGCTAATTTTTTACAAATAGCACTTCCAATTCCTCTTGAACCGCCTGTTACTAATACACATTTCATTGATGTAAATTTTATTTTTTATTTCTTTTTCTTCGGTGTTGGTTTGACAGTTTGTTTTGTTTCCTGCTTTGGTTTTTCAAGAGCGATTTCATTTGTTTTAGGTTTTTCTACTGCAGCAGACTGAGAGAATAATTCAGCATTTTCAAACCATTGGTTTCCTAACACAGTTCCATCAGGTCTTAAAAATCCCCATTTGCCTTCATTTTTTACTCTTGCAAGACCATCAATAAAACCTTTGTCCTGCTGTACAAACAAAGCAATAACAAATCCGTTTGAAGTGATTCCGTATTGAGTTGGGATTACGAGTTTTCCAGATTCATTAATAAATCCCCAATTATTTTCTTTTACAGGAGCCAGACCGTTTGTGCTAAAAACTTCAGCATCAGTATAAGTTGGTTCAATTACAAATGTTCCTTTTAAATTGATATAACCCCATTTTTTTCCCACTAAAACAGGAGCTAAATTTTTTGAGAAAGCTTTTCCTTTATCATATATAGGCAGAATTACCCAATTTCCGTTTAAATCGATATACCCAATTTTTCCGTTCTTTTTGGCATAAGTTAAATCCTGAGTTTCAAAATCCCAGATTTTTTCGGCACCATCAATCGGAATGAATTTTCCGCCGCTTACCAATCCGAAAGTTTTATCTTTTCTTGCCCAGGTTGTACCTTTAAAATAGTTTCCAATTTCAGCGTAAACCGGTTCAACTAATTCTTTTCCGCTGGTATTTATAATTCCCCAGTTTTTGTTGAGTTCAACCTTTGCGTAACCATTTTCAAAAGGTTTGATCTGGTCATATTTTGGTTCTAAAACTACAGACAGTTTTGAATTGATTAATCCAACTTTATTTCCTTGTCTAATAAAAGCAACGCCATTATTAAAATCAAATATTTTTTCAGTTGCCGGAGCTTTTAGAATTTCTCCCTTTTTATCAATATAAACCCAGTCCTTATCTTTTTGTACTACTGCAATTCCGCTGTTAAAATCTTTAGCATTGTTGAAAGAAGAAGGAATTACCCAGCTTCCTTTAGTATCGATAAATCCCCATTTTCCGTTATCTTCTACTGCGGCTAAACCTTCAGAAAAGCTTTTGGCTGATTTGTATTGAGGCTCGATTTTAAAAGATCCGTCTTTTGAAATATATCCAATTTTTGAATTTTTTTTAACTAATGCCAGTTCTTGACTATTAACAAATTGAATGCAACTTAGCAACAAAAAAATAAGTGTTTTTTTCATGATTTTAAGATTCAATGTTTAATAATTAAAGCAAAACTCTTTGGGGCATATTTTAATCTATAGAAACTATAGTTTCTATGTAAAATCTTTTAATTATTGATCAAATAATCTTTTACATTTTGAACAAAAGGATACATTACCTGATCTTCTTTAAATGTTGGAATTATATTTCGAACATCGTCGTACCATTTTTTAGTAACAGATGAGATTTTATCTTTTTGTCCTAAATAATCAATTGCCTGAACAATAGTAATCATTTCGATTGCTAATACTTCAAATGAGTTTTCGATTACTTTAGATGTAATAACCGCAGCATTTGTTCCCATACTTACAATGTCCTGATTGTCATTGTTGTTCGGTATACTGTGAACATACATTGGGTTGGATAGCATTTGACTTTCGGCAGTTGTTGAGGTTGCTGTAAACTGAACTCCCTGCATTCCGAAATTAAAGCCTAATGTTCCTAAATTCACAAAAGGAGGCAGTAATTCGTTGATTTTTGAATTCAATAAATAATTCAATTGACGCTCTGCAAGCATTGTCAATTTTGTAATAACAATTTTCAGTTTATCCATTTCAAGCGAAATATAATCTCCATGGAAATTTCCTCCGTGATAAACGTGTTGGTTTTTTACGTCAATAATTGGATTATCATTTGCCGAGTTAAACTCGTCTTCTAAGATAGAAGCTACATTATTAATTGTTTCTAAAACCGGACCTAAAATTTGAGGTACGCATCTTAAAGAATAATATTCCTGAACTTTTTCTTTGAAAATTTCTTCGGTATTTTCTCCAGAATATAAATGGTCTTCTCTTTTACGTATTAATGTACTGTCTGAAAGATTCTGACGCATTTTTGCAGCAATTTCCTGCTGTCCTTTATGACGTTTTGTTTGGTTTAATTCTGCTGAGAAATGATCGTCATACGCCTGAACTAATTCGTTTATAGCGCAAGAAGATTTTAATGACCAGTCTAATAATTTTTTAGCGTGATACACATTTACAACCCCAATTCCGGTCATTACAGAAGTTCCGTTGATTAACGCAAGACCTTCTCTAATTTCTACCTGAATTGGTTTTAAGCCTTCGATTTCGAATACTTCCGGAGTTGGTCTTCTTTCGCCTTTATAAAAAACTTCACCTTCGCCAATTAAAACTAATGCTAAATGTGATAATTGTACTAAGTCTCCGCTGGCACCCACACCGCCGTGTTCAAAAATTAATGGCGTAATATCTCTATTGATAAGTTCAGACATTAAATGAATTACTGATGGATGAACACCAGAATTTCCTAATGAAAGCGTATTTAATCGCGCTAAAATAGCCGCTTTTGCACAAGCAGGACTTAAAGGTTTTCCTGTTCCTGAAGAGTGGCTTCTGATTAAATTATATTGAAGCTGAATTTGGTCAGATTCTTTGATTCTGTACTGCGCCATTGGACCAAAGCCCGTGTTTACGCCGTAGATAACTTTATTCCCAGAGAATTCTTTTAAGAAATTGAAGCTTTCGTTTACTCGGTTTAGAACAACATCGCTAATTGTAACTTTTTGATTTCCAAAGATTATGGCTTCAAACTCTGCTAAACTTAAATATTCATTAATTGTATTCATTAAATCGGTTTTGATTGTGCTAATTTAATTTTATTTATCAAAATAATTGTAGTTATTTTGATGAGGGCAAATGTAGGTTAATAATTGATAATATTTTTATTATGACAAAGGAGTTTGTAGATGTTTTAGTAATAGGCGCCGGACCGTCCGGATGTGTATCGGCATCGTATCTTCATAAAAACAATGTTAAGGTAAAAGTTGTAGAGAAACAAAAGTTCCCTAGACTGGTTGTTGGCGAAAGCTTAATACCGAGAGTAATGGACCATTTTGCTGAGGCAGAATTGTTTGATGCTCTTAATTCGATGAACTTTGAAAAAAAGCTTGGAGCCCGTTTTATTAGAGGCGAAGAGATTTGCGTTTTTGATTTCAGCAAAAAATTTGGCGAAGGTTGGGACTGGACCTGGCAGATTCCGAGAGCTGATTTTGATAACACTATGGCGCAGGAAGTTGTGCGAAAAGGTGTTGATCTTGAATTTGAAACGGAGGTTCTTGAAGTTACTTTTGAAGGAAAAAATTCTAAAACAATTGTAAAAGATAAAGACGGAAACTTAAAAGAAATCCATGCCAAATTTATTGTAGATTCAAGCGGATACGGACGTGTTTTACCAAGGCTTTTAGATTTGGATACGCCTTCGAAATTAGATCCGCATTCTTCGATATTTACGCACGTAAAAGATATTAACAGACCAGAAGGTGAGGAAGGAACGCAGATTTCGTTTGATATTTTAGAAACGGAGGTTTGGCTTTGGGTAATTCCATTTTCTAACGGAAATACAAGTTTGGGTGTTGTTGGGCCAACAGATTTTATTAATTCGCTTTCTGAAAATAAAGATAATGCCGAGGCTTTGAAAAACGCTATTCAGCTATCAGATTATTATATTAAGAGATTTAAAGGAACAGAATTTTTATTTGAACCTGTAAAACTGGAAAATTATTCGAGAGCTGTAAAAAGAATGTACGGAGATGGTTTTGCTTTAACAGGAAATAGTTCTGAGTTTCTTGATCCGGTTTTTTCGTCTGGAGTAGCTTTTGCAACTGAATCTGGAATGCTTGCAGCGAAATTATATTTGAAAGAATCACAAGGAATTCCTGTAGACTGGGAAGTTGAATTTACACAATATATGAAACGTGGTATTGGCGTATTTACAACTTATGTGCAGGAATGGTATACTGGAAACTTGCAGACTTTATTTTTCCATCAGCCGGAAAACCCTGAAGTTAAAGAAAAAATTTGTGCTGTTTTAGCGGGTTATGTCTGGAACGAAGAAAATTCGTTTGTCAAAAAACATGATCACGTAATTGCGAATATGGCGTATTTACTAAATATGCAAAAAGAACAAAGCCCTGAATAATCAGGGCTTTTTTTTATAATAAGATATAAAAGAATGTCTTTTATTTTGTTTTTTTAACGATAAGCTTAGACATTGATTTTGCCGTTTTAGCAAATCCTTCTCCAATTCTGGTTTCGTTGCTAAAGTTGCTTCCCCATTGATCTCCGGGAGCTTCATCACTTGTAATTTCTAATAGTACATTTGATTTATTAGCAGTTTCAACAAACTTTAGGTTTGTAGTAACTTTGGCTGGCTGTTTCATAATTCCAGCATCCCAGCCCGGATAAATCCATACTGCTTTTACTATTAAGGTATAAGGAGTGTTTAATCCTTCCTGAAAGTTTAAATCTTTTTTCTCTTTCGTTAATACAATGTTTGCAATCTCTAAAAATTTAGGCGTCCAGATTTGGTCTTTTGCTACACCCCATTTTTTCTCCCAGATATTTCCATTTCCTTTTGCTTTTTCGTCCAGATCGGCTTTATGTTCTTTTACATATTGCGCTTCCGACTTTTTTTCTTTCATCATAGTAAAGTCACTATAATCAAATACGGTATTAATTTCTTTTTGATCTTTTAAAAAGTCAAAGTTTCCTTTTACTACTTCCATGTCCTGAGCAAACGCTGTTCCTGAAATAATAAATAATGCAAAAATTAGTTTTTTCATTTTTTCCTGTTTTGGTTAATTACGGCGTTAAAAATAATGAAAATGATTATATGAATGTTTTTTTCTTGTTAAATTATAATTAGGATTTTAAAATACAAAAGACAAAAAAGGGATTCTAACCAGAATCCCTTTTTCTCTTCAAAATTACTTATTAAAAAATTACCAGAATTTAACGTACAATGCTACTATAATCAGTAATGTAATTACAATTAAAACTGTTGTTTGTGGTTTTACTTTAAACATTTCAGAATCTATTTCAAAAGCTTTTGGATTTACTTTTGGTCCGGCAAAACTGATTCCAATCATGGCTAACATGGTAAAGAAGAATGATAATCCCATACAAATGTGGAAAGGAATTTCGTACACAGGAACACCGCCTATAACTTTTCCAGTAGGCCATGCGGTATATAGCAAAGTGTCGTTTCCAAATAAAGCCGGAGCATATTCGTTGAATAATACAGATAAAAGAAATCCTAAAATTACCCCAACAATAGCGGCAGTTCCAGTAGTTCTTTTCCAGAACATACCAAGGAAGAACATAGCGAAAACTCCAGGACTAATGAAACCAGTGTATTTTTGAATGAATGTGAATCCACCTTCTCCTCCAATTCCAAGAAGGTCATTCCATGTAAATAAAACAGCTAAAAGCATTGCGGTAAAAACAGCGATTCGACCAATGTTTACCTGTTTTTTTTCGCCAGCTTCTTTTTGAATATATTTTTTGTGAACATCTAAAGTATAAATAGTAGAGATACTGTTTACTTTTCCAGCTAATGAAGCTACAATTGCAGCAGTTAATGCCGCAACAGAAAGTCCTTTAAGGCCTGTTGGAAGAAACGTTAACACAGCGGAATAAGCTCCATCTTTTCCTCCAACTAATTGTGGTAAATGACCGTCTTTGTATAAAACAAAAGCTGCGATTCCAGGAAGCATTACAATTAAAGGCATTAATAATTTTAACATACCAGCAAATAAAATTCCTGTACGAGCCGTTTGTAAATCTGCTCCAAGCGCTCTTTGTGTAATGTATTGATTACATCCCCAGTAATTTAAGTTGATGATCCAGATACCTGCAAGGTAAGACATCAAACCTGGGAAAGTTAAATATTTATTGATTTCAAGTTGAGATGAAGTTGCGGTTGGTCTTGGTATAATCATTTTGAAATGTTCAGGAGCTTCTCTCATTAAAACTTTAAAACCTGCAATTGCATTTTCTCCAACTCCAAAAGCACTCCCAACAGTTGTAAGCGCAATGTAAGAAGTTACTAAACCTCCAATGATTAAAACCGCAACCTGAATAACATCTGTATAAGCCACAACCTTCATTCCTCCAAGAGAAATAAATAAGGCAAACACAGCCAGACCAATCATAATAATGTGAAGATATCCTCCTCCCGCCAGACCGTCAATAGCAACTGCACCTAAATATAGAATAGAAGTTAAGTTTACAAAAACATATAAAAACAGCCAGAATACCGCCATAATCAACGCAGTCGATTCGTTGTAACGTGTTTTTAAAAATTGAGGCATAGTATATATCTTATTTTTAAGATATACCGGAATAAACCAAACGGCTACAATAATTAAAGCAACAGCAGCAAGCCATTCATAAGCAGCAACGGCGATTCCTAAAAAGAAACCTTCACCGCTCATTCCGATGAATTGTTCTGCTGAAATGTTTGATGCAATTAACGAAGCTCCAATTGCCCACCAGGTTAAATTTCCTTCTGCAAGAAAATATGCCTTAGCATCGTGCTCATCTTGTTTACGTTTGCGATAAACGGTGTAACCGTAGACAGATACTACGATGAAATAAATAATAAAAACCGCATAATCTGCGAGTGCGAGGTTTGACTTCATTGGTAATAGTATTTTAGATAATTAGTATAGGTGATTGTTTAAGTTAAAGTTTGAAATTAATATTTATGTGGTTTAATGTCTTTAAAAATGAAATATGTGTTTTTATTCTGTTATTTTTTTATTAAAACAAGAACGAAAGCCAAATTTAAAATAAAAACTGAAAAAACAACTATTTTAAATGTGTTATTTACATTTATAAGCGGATAATTCTGTTAAATTTTTAAATTACAGGTTTTAGCGTAAAATTTTAGTCAATTTTTACTGCAATTTTGTAATGTACTTCAGATTGTTGCCTTAAAATTTCAGCACTTTTTTCCGGAGTAATATCTCTTTGCGATTCTCCCATCATTTCGTAACCAACCATGAATTTTTTTACAGTTGCAGAACGAAGCAAAGGCGGATAAAAATGCATATGAAAATGCCATTCAGGATGATCAAAACCATCTGTTGGTGCTTGGTGAATTCCTGATGAATACGGAAATGAAGTATTGAATAAATTATCGTATTTGATTGTTAACTGCTTTAAAATTTTGGCATAAGCCGAAACCTCTTCAGCTGTAAAATCAGTTATTTTACTGATGGCTCTTTTGCTTACAATCATAGTTTCATACGGCCAGATTGCCCAAAACGGAACCAGTGCAACAAAATGTTCGTTTTCGATTACAATTCTAACTTCGGCTTTTAATTCGGCCTGAACGTAATCTTCTAATAAAGTTCTTCGGTTTTTATCGTAATATGATTTTAAGCTGTTATGTGTTTTTTCAACCTGAGTCGGCAGTGAGGACTGTGCCCAGATTTGTCCGTGCGGGTGAGGGTTGCTGCAGCCCATAACACTTCCTTTATTTTCAAAAATCTGAACGTGGTTGATGTATTTAATATTTCCTAAATCGGTATATTCTTTTTGCCAGGTTTTTACAATGTTTTCAATATCCGAAACTTCCATTTCCGGAAGCGTAAGATCGTGTCTTGGTGAAAAACAAACCACTCTCGAAATTCCCTGTTCTGGTTTTGCCTTAAAAAATGTGTGCTTGATGTCTTCCTCAAAAATAATTTCATCCTGTTTTAGGGCAGCAAAATCATTGTCGAATACAAAACTGTTTTTGTATGCGGGATTATGTACACCATTTGCACGAACATTTCCCGGACATAAATAACATTCAGGATCGTGTTTTGGAAGTGATTCTGTAGAAATAGTTTCATTTTGTCCCTGCCACGGACGTTTTGCACGATGAGGTGAAACCAAAACCCATTCATTAATTAAGGGATTAAAACGTCTGTGCGGATCTTCGTTAATGTCAAAATTTTTCATTGTGTTGTGTGTGGTATTAAAGTAATGTTGTTCCGTTTGAGATTTTTACGTCATAAAATTTTAATTGAATCCCAAATGTATCTAAATAAAGATTTGAAAACTTACTTTTTACCTCATTTTCATGTCCTTTTTTAATTAAATTTATAGTACAGCCTCCAAAACCGCCTCCCATAACGCGAGAACCTATAATGGCGTCGTCTGCTTTTGCAGTGTCTACAAGCATGTCCAGCTCAGCGCAGCTTACTTCATATTCCTGCGATAAACCATAATGCGTTTCAAAAAGCAATTGTCCTAAAAGTTCTATATCACCGTTATCAAGTGCTTCGCAGGCTTTTATAACTCGGTTAATTTCTTTTACAACAAAATGAACTCTTTTAAAAACTGTTTCATTCATTTTATCCTGAATGCTTAAAAGCTGCTCTTCAGAACAGTCTCTGAAACTTTTTACTTCAGGGAAATTTTCTTTAATAATCGCTAAACCTTGTTCACACTCAATTCTGCGCGTGTTATATTCAGATGTAAAAAGAGAATGTTTTACATTACTATCCATCAAAATCAATGAATAATCTTTAAAATCGGCATTATGATATTCAAAATCAAGCGTGTTGCAATCAAGTTTTATAACCTTATTTTCAAGACCGTGAACACTCGAAAACTGATCCATAATTCCGCAGTTAATACCAACCCAGTGTTCTGCTTTTTGTCCTAATAATGCTATTTTAACTTTCTCAATTTTTAAATCAAAAAGTTGTTTAATTCCGAAAATCATTCCGCATTCTAAAGCCGCAGAAGAAGACAATCCAGAACCAACCGGAATATTACTGCTAAAAACACAGTTGAAACCATCAAACGAAAATCCTTTATCCTGCAATTGTTTGATAACGCCGCGAATGTAATTTGTCCAAACAGCTTCGCTTAGTTTTACTTCTTCGGTTAAATCAATTTCAAATTCTTCATTTAAATCAATGGCAATGATTTTTGATTTTTTAGAATTACTTTTTTCAAAAGCAAAACAAATCACTTTATCAATCGCGGCTGGCAGAACATAACCGTCATTATAGTCAATATGTTCTCCGATAATATTAATTCTTCCCGGAGAAAGGACTACTTTTTCTGGCTTAGAGCCGAATGATTTCTCAAAAAAAGCAGTCGTATTTTGTATTAAAATGTCATTCATTATATTGTAATAGGTAGTTAGTTTATATTTTCAAATTTGTAAACCGTTTTCTGAATATATTCTTCGCCTTTTTTCAAAACCGAATTCGGAAAATGTGCCTGATTTGGAGCGTCTGGGAAATTTTGGGTTTCAAAACAAATTCCGCTTGTTTTATGATAAACAGCATCATTTTTTCCTTTCAAAACATCAAAACAATTTCCTCCTACATATATATGTACACTTGGCTGATCCGTATAAACGCTCATTTTCAAATTGTTTTTTGAGCTCGATAAAACGGCAGCAGCAGTATTGGTCTGATCAATTACAAAAGAATTATCGATAGATGCCGGACAATTTTTCCCAGATCTAAAATCAAATTCGTGATTGGTTAAATCAATAAATTTTCCAGTTGGAATATTTTTGCTGTCAGTTTCTAACATTTTTTCGGCATCAATAAAAACCTTTTGATTTAAGACACTTGTGTCGTGTCCGTCAAGATTGAAATAACTATGATGCGTTAAATTTATAATCGTATCTTCTGTAGAAACCGCTTTATACTCTAATTTCAATTCATTTTCTTCTGTCAGAGTATAAGTCAAATCAACATGCAATTCTCCCGGATAATTCTCCTCTAAATTTTCACTTACAAGACTAAATGTTATTGAAGGGTTTTCTCCCAAAGTCTGGTTGGTAACGTTCCATACTTTTTTCCCAAAACCAATATTTCCACCATGCAGAGAATTTCCATTATTGTTTTTGGACAATTCATATGTTTTTCCATTTAAAGAAAAAGTTCCGTTATGGATTCTTCCCGCGTAACGGCCGACAGTTGTTCCAAAATAAGGCGCACTTGGCAGTAAATAAGATTCTAAATACGAAGAAACAGAATCGAAACCTAAAACAACATCAACAAGATTTCCGTTTGAAAGCGGAATTTGTAAAGATGTTACAGTCGCTCCATAATTAATAATCTCCACTTTCATACCATTTTTGTTCGATAATTCGAAAGAAAGAATTTCGTTATTATCTGGCATGAAACCAAAGGATTTAGAATTATAAGTTTCGTTTAAATGCGATTTATGTTTTATTTCCATATAAAATTTGCCAATAATGAAATCCAAAAATAAAAACATTTCTTTATTTTTACATACCAGTACCTACCAGTTTTTGTATATTGCACAAAATTTCAGTTTTCTTATGAATATAATTTCGATTCAAAATAACATTGGCCTGCCAAAATATAAGCAGATAATTCTTTCAATAGAAAAAGCAATTGAAGAAGAAAAATTGATAAAAGGCGATCACCTTCCGTCAGTAAATAAAGTCTGTCTGGCGTTTTCACTATCTCGTGATACGGTTTTGCTGGCGTATGAAGAACTCAAAAAAAGAGGAATTATTTACGCCATTCCGGGAAAGGGATATTACGTTAAAAGCGTTGAAATCACTATAAAACAAAAGATTTTTTTACTTTTTGATGAGCTGAATATTTTCAAAGAAGATATTTATAATTCGTTTTTAAATAATATTGGAAAAAATGTTCAGGTAGATATTTTCTTTCATCATTTCAATAGTCAGGTTTTTCAGAAGCTTATAAATGACAGTAACGGAAATTACACCAAATACATTTTGATGCCGACGAATTTAAAAGATATTCTTCCTTCTATAAAAACCCTACCAGTAGGTGACGTAATTATACTGGATCAGACGAATCCGGATTTAAAATTGTATCCGGCAATTTATCAAAATCACCAAAAAGATATTTTTCAGGGGTTGAAAAAAGGAAGAGAAAGATTGAATAAATACAAAAAACTCATTTTAATTTTTCCGGGATTTAGAGAACCACTCGGAATGAAACTGGGTTTTGAAGATTTTTGTGCTGAATATCATTTCGAGTCTGAAATTATAACGGAGTTTACAAACAGAGAAATTACCGAAGGCGATTTGTACATAATTCCAAACGATCGTGATTTAGTTCGCGTAATTGAAAATGCGAGAGATAAAAACCTGAAACTGGGAACTGATTTTGGAATTATATCTTATAATGAAACGCCGCTGAAAAAAATTGCGGCAAACGGAATTACAACTATTTCAACTCATTTTGAAGGCATGGGAAAAATTTTAGCCGAAATGGTTTTGAAAGGAAAAAAAGAACAAATCGAAAACAAATCATCTTTGATTATGCGAAATTCTCTTTAATATTTTCATTTCTGAATTTTGTGAAAAGCATTGCATATATCACACCTAAACCTCTTTTTGTTTAAAAAATAGATTATAAATTAATAAAAAACTATTTGTTGTTTTTAAACCATTATTTTGTTTACATTTGCAAATGTAAATTTCACACTTATTAATTGTTTTTATCGATTAGTGTTCATAATAATCGTATAGATGCAAGGTTAAAAGATGAAAAATAATTTGTTTATTTTTTTTAATAGTAGTTTTATTGAAGAAAAAACCCTGAAAGTTGTGGATTTCAGGGTTTTGTTTTTTTAGTATTTAGCCACAGATTAAAAGGATTTACACAGATTAAAAAAATCATTTTAATTCTTTTAATCTGTGGCTAAACTTTTTTATAAATTCAGTACAAAATCGTTAAGTAATTTCTCTTCGTACTTTTCTTTATTAAAAGTGTATAAATAAGATCCTTTTCGGGACGACTGCATGTCTTTTTCATCCAGTTTATTCAGGATTTCAAGAGAATTTATTTTACTGATAAAATTTCTCTTATCTAATTCCTTGCTTAAAATTGCTTCATATAATTCTAAAAGCTGACGCATAGTGAATTTTTCCGGAAGCAATTCAAATCCAATTGGTTTAATCGATGTTTTATAACGAAGTCTTTTTATGGCATTTTGAACCATTTCATTATGGTCAAAAATTAAATGTGGCGCATCATTAATTGGAAACCATTCTGCATGATAATTTTTAATTAGTTCGGCATTATGATTTTCGATATTAATTAAAGCAAAATAAGAAACCGAAATAGTTCTTTCAACAGGGTCACGATCAATTTCACTGTAAGCATATAACTGCTCCATGTATATATCGTTTAAACCTGTATATGTATTTAAAATTCTAATCGCTGCATCGTCTAAAACTTCGTCGCGTTTTAAAAATCCTCCAATCAAAGACCATTTTCCTTTTTCAGGTTCAAAATCTCTTTTAATTAAAAGTATTTTCAAGCCTTCATTGTCGAATCCAAAAATAATACAATCTACCGCCAGTAAAACCTTATCAGCAGTGCTATAACTGTTTAGCATATTTAATATTTTATTGGTAAAGATATAAACTTCCTGATTTGTTTCATAATTTATTAATGTAGATTTTACACTTACACAAATAACACTTCAAAAATAGAGTTAAAAAAATCACTTTTTGCACAAAAGTAACATTCATTTTTCTTTTTTATGATTTTTTTAGGTCGAAAACAGGATATTACAGGATGGTTTTTTGAAAAAAAGTTTAAAAACACATCAAAAACTCATTATTTTAAATAGGTTTTTATTTACAAAAATAAATTTTTTTAGTATTCAAATAATTAAAAAACAGCTTATTTCAGGTTTTTTTAGAACATGTCTTTTTTTGATTAAAAATAGACATTTTGCCAAAAAGTGTAGTTTTTACACAATTAACTCGTCAAAAATAGTAAAATTTTGAAAAAAACAACAAATTTTTAAATGTTTATATTACACTTAAATTACGATATGTGTTTTTTTTCAGTTGTTTTTTTGCCATATTAATTTGTTTTTGAGGTTTTTTTTTAGTTAAATTTACAAATGTAAGATTAACACTTATTAACTATCACTAAAACCAACCTTAAACAAACCAGTATGATAACAAACCAACAATTAACTTTTTACCGCAATTTTTTATTGCCAAAAAAAGACTGGATTTTAGCAATTTGTCTGCTATTATTTTCAGTTAATCAAATGTCGGCTCAAGGCAGATTGATTAACGGAGTTGTTACTTCGGCACAGGACAATCTGCCTCTGCCGGGAGTAAATATTATGATTAAAGGAACCAAAACAGTTGCTGTAACTGGGTTTGACGGAGAGTATTCGATTAAAGCATCTCCAAACGATGTTTTAGTTTATTCATTTATTGGATTTCAGCCACAGGAAATCACAGTAGCAAATCAGTCAAAAATAAATGTAACATTAAGCGAAGACACTAATAAATTAAATGAAGTAGTAGTTGTAGGTTACGGTACACAAAAGAAATCTGATCTTACAGGTTCTATTAGTGTCGTAGATATGGAAGCTGCCAAGAAAACGGTGACTTATGATCCGGCAAAAATGCTTCAGGGACAAGTTGCCGGAGTTACAGTACAATCATCTGGAGAACCGGGAGGATTTGTAAATGTGAAAATTAGAGGAATTAACTCTTTTACAAACAATAATCCGCTTTTTGTTATTGACGGAATGATTGTAGACAGTCCAAACGATTTTGCTCCGGGCGATATTGAGTCGATGCAGGTTTTAAAAGACGCGTCATCAGCAGCTATTTATGGAGTTCAGGGTGCTAATGGAGTTGTAATTATTACAACCAAAAAAGGAAAAGCCGGAAAACTGGATATCAAATATAAATCGCTTGTTGGGTTTCAAAATGTAGCCAGAAAATGGGATGTTACTGATCGTGTGGGTTATCAGAAAATTACAACAGCAGCAGAGTTAAATGCAGGCTTAGGAATTGCTCCCGGAAATGATCCAAACAGCCCTTCTTATATCAGCAATGTTAATACCGACTGGCAGAAAGAAGCTTTTGAAACGGGTATTGTAAACAACCAATCTCTTACTTTTAATGGTGGAGCTGAAAATTTAGGATATAATCTAAATGTAGATTATTTCAAAAACAGCAGTTATCTAAACTCGCCTCAGGATTACGAAAGATTTTCTTCAAACTTGAATTTATATGGTAAAAAAGGAAAATTCAAATACGGAGCTAAACTTGGTTTTACACAATCAGATAAAGAAAATTTTAACGAATACAACGCAGGACAATCAGCAATTGTTGATTTATTAGGAGCTGTTCCAACAATGCCGGTTTACGATCCAAGCAGATTGGGCGGATACGGAGGAACAGACAACTTAACGCAGAGAGCTATTTCGATGAACGTAATTGGATACAACAATTTGATTACAAACAACGGAAAAAGAAATCGTTTCATAGGAGATATCTGGGGAGAACTTGAAATCGTAAAAGGTCTAAAATATAAACTGGATGTAAGTTATGACAGATTGGATTTTCAAAATAGAAAATTTATTCCGCCAAGTGATTTAGGCTGGTATTATATTACAACAAACGACGAATCTTCGTTAGACGTTTCGACAGGAAATCAGTCAAGAACATTCTTAAACAATTTACTAACATATGAAATTTCACTAGGTAAACATAAGATTGATGCTTTGGCCGGATGGATTCAGGAAAGAAAAGACTACTATAATCACTGGTCAAGAGGTGTAGGGTATACGCCGGGAGAAATCAGTATGATTCAGTATGCAGATGCTATCAGCGGCGGCGAATACAAAAATACAGTTACGAATGTCTCTTATTTAAGCCGTTTAAATTATTCTTATGATGATCGTTATTTCATTACAGGAAACTTCAGACAGGATAAAACATCTCTTTTCAGCGAAGAAAATAATACAGGAAATTTCTATTCTTTCTCAGGAGCCTGGAAATTAAGCAACGAAAAGTTCTTGCACTTACCAGCATGGTGGAACACAATTAAAATAAGAGGAGGTTACGGTAAATTAGGAAACAATACCATTGGGGTTTACGCCTATTCACCTACAATTAATGCCTTTGCAGGATATGATTTTAATAATGCATTAGCACCGGGAACAACAGTTGTGAGTGCAATTGACCCAAATGTGCATTGGGAAGAAACAGCAACATCAAACGTGGCGGTTGAATTAGGTTTTTTTGATAACGATTTGCAGTTAACAGCTGAATATTATCAGAAAAAATCAACCGATTTATTGATTGGAGTTCCGCTTCCGTATTCAACAGGAGCATTTCCGGCAAGTATTACAACCAATGCAGGAGCAGTTAAAAACAGCGGTTTGGAGTTTACAGCGGCTTACAATAACAATCACCATGAATTCAAATACAGTATTTCGGCTAACTTAGGAACTCTTAAAAATGAAGTTTTACAAATTGGTTTAAACGGAAATCCTATTTACGGAGCCGCTTCAAAAACAGAAGTTGGAAGATCGATAGGAGAATTGTATACGTATCAAACAGTTGGAATTTTTCAAAATGCAGCTGATTTGGCTTCTTCACCAACTCAAACCAATGCAGGCGTTGGAGATATTAAATTTAAAGATATCAATGGAGACGGAGCTATTACAGATGCCGACAGAACATACATGGGAGTTTCGATTCCTAAATACAGCTACGGATTTAATTTTAGTGCAAATTATAAAAACTGGGATTTTTCAATGTTCTGGCAAGGTTCAGGAGGAAACAAAGTATTCAACGGATTGTACCGCAATTTAATGACAGAACAATACGGAAACCACCATGTTGACGCTTTAAATTACTGGACACCAACTAACACAGATACAAACGTACCAAGGCCAATAATTGGAGATCCAAACGGTAACGCCAGAGATTCAGACAGATTTATCGAAAGCGGAGATTATATCAAATTGCAAACGATGGAAATCGGATACGAGCTTCCGCTGCCAAAAGATTTGTTTATACAAAAAGCTAAAATATTCGTAAACGGTCAAAACTTATGGATCATAAGTAAATACAAAGGTTACGATCCTGATTTTAATTACAATGACGGATTATTTTCAAGAGGATACGACGCTGGATCTTTTCCAAACCCAAGAACCATTTCTTTGGGTGTTGAAGTGAATTTTTAAACTAGCCTAACCAATTAAAAACGAATTAAAATGAAATATAAAATATTTAACTATATAACAGTTTTCTTTTCACTAACCCTTGTAACAACAAGTTGTGTTAATGACGAAGATTTACTGCAGGTTGATCCTAACGTAGAAACGGCAGGTTCATTTTGGAAAACAGATCAGGACGCTATTGAAGGTGTAAATGCGGCTTACGGAAGTTTACTGACAGATGGAACTTATATGAGAAGTACACCTTTACTTTTAGATTTAAAAGGAGACGATACTCGCAGTAACAGCCCTTGGGGTGCAATGTACAACGTTGGACGTTTCAATTCAAATCCAACAGATGCGGCTATTTACGGCTGGGCTTATGAAACCTATTATCAGGGAATTTATCGTGCCAATCAGGTGCTTGAAAATGTTCCGAAAATTGACATGGAAGACGGGGCGCTTAAAAACAGAATCATCGGGCAGGCTTATTTTTTAAGAGGATTGTATTTATTTCATGCCGTAAATATGTTCAAAAATGTGCCGCTTCCGACAGAAATTGCAGTGTATTATCCACAAAAAACTCAAGAAGAAGGCTGGGCTCAGGTTATTGCCGATTTTAAAGCAGCGGCTGATTTACTGCCAACTTCTTACGATGGAATTTCAGGTTTAGACGGAGGTCAAAAAGGACGTGCAACAAAAGGCGCCGCTCTTGGATATTTAGGAAAAGCATATTTGTTTACAAAAGATTTTACCAATGCCAGAACAACCTTTAAACAAGTTATTGATTTAGGAGTTTATTCTCTAGTAGCAAATTACCGAGACAATTTTATAACTGCAAACGAAAATAATTCTGAATCTCTTTTTGAAGTACAATTTAGCCGAAGTGCCGGAGGAGTTGATTTAGGATGGGGCGGTGCGCCTGCATCTGGCTGGGGAAAAACATCGGCTCGTGCGATTACGTATGCACCAAGAGCTTTTGGATGGACAGACGTTCAGCCTTCATGGACTTTGTTTAACGAATTTCAGGAAGAAAAAACAAAAACAGGAGCAGTTGATCCCCGTTTAGACGCTACTATTTTCTACAATAAACCAGGCGGAATGCAATTGTACGGTAAAGATTTTGCCACATTTTACGCTTCAAGCCCTGCCGATTTAAATGATATTTTTTGTAGAAAATACCAAAACTCTGATGGAGAATTTGCAGACGAATACGACTGGCGTTCCGGAATTAACGAACGTTTGTTAAGATATGCCGATATTCTTTTAATGTATGCCGAAACTCTAAACGAAACAGGAGATACTCCTAGAGCATATACTTATATTCAAATGGTAAGAAACAGAGTTAATCTTCCGGATTTATCAGTAACAAAACCGGGAATGACGCAAGAACAAATGAGAGAACAGATTGGTCACGAAAGATTTTTAGAATTCCCTCTTGAAGGTCACCGTTTTGACGATATCCGTCGTTGGGGATGGCTTCAGAATCCAACAAAACTAGCCTGGTTAAAAACAAGAGACGTTGAGTTTAATTCTTACGCAGCAGGAAGAGAATATTTTCCGATCCCGCAGTTAGAAATGGACAACAATCCGGGGACAAAACAGAATGACAGTTATTAAGTTTTCAGTGACAGTTTTCAGTGACAGTTTTCAGTCACAGCCTTACTGTACACCTGAGACTGTACACTGAAAACTGAGAATAAAAAAATATTTGAGTTAGTTAGAGTTAGTATCACATGGCAAATTCCTGATCTGCCATGTGGTATTTTCAAAAAAGAATGCGATTACAAGATTAAGTATTGAAACAGTAACTAAAAATTAGAAAAAATGAAAACAATTACAAGTTTGGTTTTATTCGCAATATTATTAGGAAGTTGTCAAAATGAAGATGTTATAATCCCTTCGAATGAGAGTGCAGCAGCAGAATCTCAAAATTCTCAGGTAAAAAATAATCTAACGGCTAAAACAGTAAGCGGAAACGTTCCGTCACACGACCCTAGCACAATAGTAAAAAGCGGTGTTAATTATTATGTTTTTACAACAGGAGATAATATCCCAATGACGTATTCAACAAATTTAACCAGCTGGACTTGGGGAACTTCAGTATTTACTTCTACCCCAAGCTGGATTACAGGTTACGTTCCGGGTTTTACTAAAACATTCTGGGCTCCGGATGTGGCATGGTTCAATAACCGCTGGAACATGTATTATTCCTGTTCGACTTTTGGTTCGGCAACTTCTGCAATTGGTTTGGTTACAACACCAGCCATTTCACAAAGTGCTGGAACAAACTGGACAGACAGAGGTGTTGTTGTTTCTTCTTCATCAGCATCAGATGTAAATGCAATCGATCCATCCATTTTAGTTGACGGAAGCAATGTTTATATGGCTTATGGTTCATGGCATGCCGGAATTGGAGTGATTCAAATTAATCCTTCAACCGGAAAAACAACAGGAAGTAAAACCATTGTAGCGGGCGGAAACAGCGCCTCTTGGGAAGCACCGTGTTTAATAAAAGAAGGCAGTTACTACTATTTGTTCGTAAACCGAGGGACATGCTGTAACGGCGTAAACAGCACTTATTACATTGTTGTAGGACGCTCTACAAGCCCGTTTGGGCCATTTACAGACAAAAATGGAGTATCTTTAAAAAGCGGCGGCGGAACCACAGTTTTAGCCACGCAGGGAAATTACATTGGTCCGGGACATTTGTCAAGAATTACAGGTACTCAAAAAGGAGCTGTTCATTATTATGACGGAGCAGACAGCGGAAATCCTAAACTCGAAATCGTATATTTTACATGGTCATCAGGATGGCCTACACTTTCTTATTAAAAATACCATTCCGAAGAAAATTCAAGGAACATTTTCTTCGGAATAACTTATTTAAAACACTATGAAAAAAGCACTTTTAATCACATTTCTTATCGCCGTTTGTGAGTCAGGTTTCTCCCAAAACGCCACAGTTGTAACCATAAAAAACAACACTGATGCACCAACAATTAACAAAAATATCTACGGACATTTTGCTGAACATTTAGGACGTTGTATTTACGGTGGTTTTTTTGTTGGAGATACCTCAAAAATACCAAATACAAAAGGTGTTAGAAATGATATTATAGCCGCTTTAAAAGACCTGAAAATTCCAAATTTAAGATGGCCGGGAGGTTGTTTTGCCGACACCTATCACTGGAAAGACGGAATTGGTCCAAAAGAACAAAGACCAACAATTGTAAACCAATGGTGGGGCGGTGTAACCGAAGATAACAGCTTTGGAACACATGACTTTTTAAACCTTTGCGAAGTTTTAGGAGCAGAACCGTATTTATCCGGAAACGTAGGAAGCGGAACTGTTCAGGAATTATCAGACTGGGTTCAGTACACCAATTTTGGAGGAAAAAGCCCGATGAGTGATTTACGTAAAAAGAACGGAAGAACGGAACCTTGGAAAGTAAAATTCTGGGGAATTGGAAACGAAGCCTGGGGCTGCGGCGGAAATATGACTGCAGATTATTATGCTAATGAATATCGCAAGTTTACCACTTTTATGTCTGACTGGAACAACACTGGAGGCATTACCCGAATAGCATCCGGAGCAAATAGTTCTGACTATAACTGGACAGAAGTATTAATGAAAAACATTCCACTAAATATGTTAGGCGGAGTCGGCGTTCATCATTATGCCGTAATTGACTGGGGCAAAAAAGGAGACGGCGTTAATTTTTCTGAAGAAGAATATTTCAAAACCATGCAGTCTGCCTTAAAAATGGAAGAACTCGTAACAAAACATGCTGCCGTAATGGACAAATACGATCCGGAGAAAAAAGTTGCCATGGTTGTAGACGAATGGGGCGGATGGTATGAAGTAGAAAAAGGAACAAATCCGGGATTTTTATATCAGCAAAATACCATGCGCGATGCTGTTTTAGCAGGTTCAACTTTAAACATTTTCAATAACCATGCAGACAGAGTTCGAATGGCAAATCTGGCACAATGTGTTAATGTTCTGCAAGCCGTAATCTTAACTGATAAAGCCAAAATGATTGTAACGCCAACGTATCATGTAATGAAAATGTACAGCGTTCATCAGGATGCAAAACTATTACCAATCAGTTTTCAGTCACCATTGTATACTGTAAAAGGAGAAACACTTCCTGCAGTATCAGTTTCGGCATCAAAAGACAAAAACGGAGCAGTACATATTTCATTGGTAAATGTTGATGCTAAAAACAAAAACAAAATAGAAATTGACACAAACGATCTTGGAGTTAAAAACTTTACAGGACAAATTATAACATCTGCAAAATTGCAGGATTACAATTCATTCGATACACCAAACAAAATTGTTCCAACAGTTTTTAAAGGTTTTGAAAACAAAAAAGGAAAACTAGAAATTACAATTCCTCCTTTCTCAGTAATTGTTTTAGAAGGAAAATAAAAATATAAACAAATGAAAAAATCAAATTCCATTTTAAAGATTGTTTCTTTCATTGGATTTTTTGCAGCAGCGATTTTAATTTCCAGCTGTTCAAAAGATGATCCGGCATTAGAAGAACCAAATCCAGATCCGGTTACGCCGCCTGTAGTAACACCAGCTTTTCCGGGGCCGACTTATGCAGATAATTATACCGCAATTTCAGCTTGGGGAAACAGATCACAATGGAATTTAGCCAACGTGCATGATCCATCTGTAGAAAAATCGGGAGACTATTATTATATGTACCAAACTGATGCTTCTTACGGAAATGCTCATGACGGAAACGGACATTTTTTCTACAGAAGATCAAAAGACTTAATCAATTGGGAATTTATGGGATCTTCGATGACACAGGCTCCGGCTTGGGTAAAAGATTCCTTAAACAATAAAAGAGCCAGAATGAATCCGGCGCTTCCTCCAATAGAAAATCCAAATTATGGATATTGGGCGCCATGCGTTCGCAAAGTTGGAAATGTTTTCAGAATGTATTACAGCATAGTCGTTACCAATCCAATTACTGGAACAGATACGAATACCTCATGGACAGAACGCGCTTTTATTGGTTTAGCCGAAACTACAGATTTAGCGTCAAACAATTGGGTAGATAAAGGAATGGTTGTCTGCTCAGAACCAGACGGCGTAAAAAGTTATGTTAGAAACGGAGGAAACGATTGGGATGCTTATTTTAAATTTAACGCCATCGATCCAAGTTTTATCGAAACTCCTGAAGGCGATCAATATTTGATTTACGGTTCCTGGCATTCCGGAATTGCCGCTTTAAAACTAAATCCAGTAACAGGAAAACCAGACAAATTAAAAACAATCGACGATTACGGAGTGCGAATTGCAGGCCGTGGAAATGTAAACACAAACCGCTGGCAGGCACTCGAAGGACCAGAAATTATCTACAATCCAGACACACAATATTATTATCTGTTTCTGGCTTATGATGAATTATCAGTTGCGTATAACACGCGTGTGGCTCGTTCAAAAAACATTTTAGGACCATACTTGACCATCAGCGGAAGTAGTATTACGACTGGTGCTGAATGTTATCCAATGATAACGCATCCGTATCAATTTAAAAATCATACAGGCTGGGTTGGGTTTTCGCATTGTGCTGTTTTTCAAAACCCAACAACCAAACAATGGTATTATGCTTCGCAGGCACGTCTGCCGGAAGGTGTAGCCGGAATTAACGTTTCAAACGCTGTCATGATGGGACACGTAAGAGCTATTCAATGGACAGAAGACGGCTGGCCGGTTGTAGAAGCAGAGCGTTATGCAGGAGTTCCAACAACTACAATTTCCGAAGCAAATTTTGTAGGAACATGGGAACAAATTACCATGAATTATCAATACAAAACCATGCAGAAATCGGTTACTCTTTATCTAACCGCAGATAAAAAAGTAAGCGGTGACGCAACAGGAACATGGTCGTACGACAGTACCAAAAAAATCCTGACCATAAACGGCGTAAAATGTAATGTAAGCAATGCCTGGGATTGGGAATCGACAACCAGAAAAGTAACTTTAAGTTATTCTGGTTTAACAACAGCGGGATTACCAGTTTGGGGTAAAAAGATAAATTAGAAAATTAGAATTTATAAAACTCTAAAATAAAATCTGCTCAATCTGCCAAATCTGCGTGAGAAAAAATAAGCCACAGATTTAGAAAAAATCATTTTAATCATTTAATCTGTGGCTAAAAAAAATAAAACGATAATGAAGAACCTCTTTACAAGCCTTTCCATTTTGCTCTTATCGGTAGCAGGAATTGCACAATCGGTAAAATTCAATAATCCAATTATTAAGGATCAATACACAGGAGATCCTGCAGCGTTGGTTTACAAAGACAAAGTCTATTTATACGCTGGTCATGACGAAGCGCCAAATGATTTTCACTTTTATAAAATGAATGAATGGCTGATATATTCTTCATCTGATATGAAAACCTGGGAATCGCATCCGGTACCCTTAAAAGTAACCGATTTTAAATGGGCAAAAAGCGATGCCTGGGCTTCGCAGGTTATCGAAAGAAATGGAAAATTTTATTGGTATGTAACGGTCGAACACGGAACTGTTCCCGGAAAATCAATTGGAGTTGCTGTAGCAGATAATCCGCTTGGGCCTTTTAAAGATGCGTTGGGAAAAGCTCTAATAACAAACGATATGACAAAATTTAGCGATATAAGCTGGGACGATATCGACCCGACAGTTTTTATTGATGATGACGGACAAGCTTATTTATTTTGGGGAAATACAGCCTGTCATTATGCTAAACTAAAAGAAAATATGACTGAAATAGATGGAGAAATTCATCACATAAAACTGCCAAATTTTACCGAAGCACCGTGGATACACAAACATAAAAACTGGTATTATTTATCGTACGCTTATCAGTTTCCTGAAAAAATAGCTTACGCAATGAGCAAATCCATTAATGGACCATGGGAATTTAAAGGAATTTTAAACGAAATCGCCGGAAACAGCAACACCAATCATCAATCGATAATAGAATTTAAAGGACAATCGTATTTCATTTATCACAATGGAGCATCAATTCCCGATGGAGGAAGTTTTAGAAGATCAGTATGCGTTGATAAATTATTTTATAACAAAGACGGAACAATGAAAAGAGTGATTATGACATCAGAAGGAATTCAATAGATTGTCAGTCTGAGCGAAGTCGAAGACAGTCGCCGTCACAGTTTTCAGTTTGTTCATGAAACATTCAGTTGGACTTACATGACCTAAAAGTTTCCAGATAAAGCCAAACTTAAATTTACTTATATAACTTATATGGTTTACAAAAACATAAAATATGCAATTTCAATTCTAATCTTCCTAATCGGTGGAATTTCTTTTGCGCAGGAGATTGTAGTACACGATCCCGTTGTCATTAAACAAAAAGACACTTATTATTTGTTTTGTACCGGAAAAGGAATCAGTGTTTTTAGTTCCAAAGATTTAAAAAACTGGAATCCAGAACCACAGGTTTTTGCAGAAAAACCCGTTTGGGCAGATGGCGTTGCGGCAGATTTTAAAAACCATATCTGGGCGCCGGATATTTCATTTCACAACAATAAATATTATCTATATTATTCCGTTTCTGCTTTCGCCAAAAATACTTCGGCGATTGGCGTTGCGACCAATACAACATTAGATTCAAAAGATAAAAACTACAAATGGGTTGATCAGGGAATTGTGATTCAGTCACAGCCAAACCGTGATATGTGGAATGCGATTGATCCGAATTTGGTTTTTGATGAAAATAATACACCATGGCTGGCTTTCGGTTCTTTTTGGGAAGGACTGAAAATGGTAAAACTAAATCCCGATTTAAAATCTATTGCAGAACCTCAGGAATGGCATACGATTTCAAAACGAAAAAGAACTTTCGAATTATCAGATTCAGATCCCGGAGACGGCGCACTCGAAGCTCCATTTATATTTAAGAAAAACGGTTATTACTATCAATTTCTTTCTTGGGATTTATGCTGTCGCGGAGAAAAAAGTACTTATAAAGTTGTCGTTGGAAGATCTAAAAATGTAACAGGTCCTTATGTCGATAAAGACGGAAAACCACTCGATCAGGGCGGCGGAAGTTTAGTCGTTCAGGGCGACGAAAATTACTTTGGTGCAGGCCATAACAGTGCTTATACATTTGACGGCAAAGATTATATTTTCTATCACGCTTATGAAAAGAAGTCAAACGGAACACCAAGATTAATAGTAAAAGAAATGCAATGGGACGCAGATTTATGGCCGATTTTAAAATAGAATAATCAAAATAATGAAAAAATATACTTTCACATTCATACCAATTTTAATCGCATTTCTCGTTTTGATTTCCTGTAAAGAAACCAAAAATGATGTGGTACAATCGAATAAAACTTCGGTCTTAAAAGCTGGTTACGAAATAGAACCTGTTAACATTCAAAATGTAAAATTGACCGATTCATTTTGGCTTCCAATTATAAAAAGAGTGCAGGAAGTTACGATTGCCTACGCCATTCAAAAATGTAACGAAGAAGGCCGTTTCGAAAATTTCTTAATCGCAGGAAAACAAAAAACAGGAGAAGTTCGAGGGCAGATGCCTTTTGATGATACAGATGTTTATAAAATTATTGAAGGCGCATCAAACACATTAATTTCGGCTCCAAACCCGAAACTGGAAAGAGTTTTAGATTCCTTAATTGCCATTGTAAAAATTGGTCAGGAAAAAGATGGTTATTTAACCACATGGAGAACCATAAATCCTGCAAAACCGCCAGCGCCGTGGGTTCCGGTTATTGAAGGTAAACGTTGGGAATCGTTGCAAATAAGCCACGAATGTTACAACGCTGGACATTTAATAGAAGCTGCCGTTGTACATTATGAGGCCACAGGAAAAAGAAATTTTCTGGACATTGCCATCAAAAATGCCGATCTGTTTGTAAAAACTTTTGGCGATAAACCAGGTCAGGTAAAAGGCGTTCCGGGACATCAGATTATAGAAACGGGTTTAATCAAATTATATCAAATTACAGGAAAAGAAGATTATTTGAAATTAGCGAAATATTTTTTAGACAATCGTGGAAATCCAAACAATCATAAATTATATGGCGAATATGCACAAGATCATATTCCGGTAATTCAGCAAAGTGAAGTTGTTGGACACGCCGTTAGAGCCGTTTACATGTACGCAGGAATGACGGATATCGCAGCAATGACAAAAGACCAAGGCTATACCAATGCCGTAAATAATTTATGGGAAAACATGGTCAACAAAAAAATGTACATCACAGGCGGAATTGGTTCAAGACACGACGGTGAAGCTTTTGGAGCGAATTACGAATTGCCAAATCTAACGGCCTATAACGAAACCTGCGCAGCAATTGGAGATGTTTACTGGAACCATAGGCTGCACAATTTATACGGAAAATCACAATATTTTGATGTAATCGAAAGAACAATGTACAACGGATTAATTTCAGGAATTTCATTAGACGGAAAAGAATTTTTCTACCCAAATGCCTTAGAAGCCGATGGCGTTTTTAAATCAAACAGAGGTTCTTGCACACGTCAGGCTTGGTTTGATTGTTCTTGCTGTCCTACAAATTTAATCCGATTTATTCCGTCGATTCCGGGACTTATTTATTCGAAATCAAAAGATGTTCTATATGTGAATTTGTATGCTTCAAACAACGCCTCATTCACTTTAAACAAAACCGATTTACAGATTTCGCAGCAAACCTCTTATCCCTGGAACGGAAAAATTGCCATTTCTGTAAATCCAAAAAAAGAAAGCCAGTTCACAATCAAACTTCGAGTTCCGGGCTGGGCAAGAAATGAAGTTTTACCGGGAGATTTATATTCTTATAAAAAAGCTTCAACTCAAAAAACAAGCATCAGTTTGAATGGAGAAGAAATGTCAATTCAACCTGAAAATGGATATTATACCATTTCAAGAAATTGGAAAAAAGGAGACAAAATCAATCTTAATTTCCCGATGGAAGTTCAGGAAGTAGAAACCAATTCAAAAGTAGAAACTAATAAAAATAAAGTTTCACTAGAATATGGACCAATTGTTTATGCCGTAGAAGAAATCGATAATAAAACCAATTTCGACAAAATAAATGTAGCTTCTGGGGACACCTTCAAAGTAAAAAAAGAAGCCAATTTATTGCAAGGTGTAAATGTGATCGAAAATGAAAAATTTAAAGCGATTCCGTATTATTCTTGGTCAAACAGAGGCGTTGGAAAAATGAAAGTTTGGTTGGATTATAAGAATTGAGATTCTATTCCTGCAAGGTTTCCAAAACCTTGTAGGTTTAGTTTTTAAACTTAAGAAACTTAATAATACCTACAAGGTTTTGGAAACCTTGCAGGAGAGCAAAAAAATAAAAACCCGTTTTATCCGCGTCATCCGCGTGCTATAAAACACATTAAATATAAAAGAATGAAGCCTAATTTAATTACAAAAATCACCCTTTGCGGTTTATTGCTGAACGGCATTTACACATCGGCACAAAAAAATAACCTTCAGGTTGATGCATCCAAAACCATCACGAAAATTCAACCGACTATGTACGGAGTATTTTTTGAAGATATCAATTTTGCAGCCGATGGAGGCTTATATGCCGAAATGATCAAAAACAGATCATTCGAATTCCTATTTCCAATGATGGGATGGAACGAGCCAAACAGCGATCGCCACAAACTAAATCAGCAATCCGGAATTGCCAATGTGATTCAGTATTCTCAAAAAGGGACAAATCATAATTATTGTCGCGTTACAATTAATGATGCTTCTGGATATCAGTTAATAAACGAAGGTTTCAGAGGAATGGGAATCAAGAAAGATTTGAAGTACAATCTGACTTTAAAAGCTTCAAAAATATCAGGTAATATTTCGAAAATAATATTTCAGTTTATTGATAAAGATAACAAAGTTTTAGGCGAAACTTCAGTTGTGCCGACTTCGAATGACTGGTCAAATTATTCGGCTCAATTAATATCAAATGCAACAGAAGCCAAAGCAAAATTGAAAATCACTTTTGAAGGAAATGGCGTAATTGATTTAGATAATATTTCATTATTTCCAGAAGATACTTGGGCAGGAAGAAAAAACGGACTTCGTAAAGATTTAGTACAATTATTATACGATTTAAAACCAGGATTTTTACGTTTCCCTGGAGGCTGTATTGTTGAAGGAAGAACTTTGGCAGAGCGTTACCAATGGAAAAAATCAGTTGGAAATGTTGAAGACAGAGAAACAGCAGTAAACCGTTGGAACATGGAATTTGCACACCGTCCGGCACCAGATTATTTCCAAAGTTTCGGATTAGGTTTCTTTGAATATTTCCAGCTTTCAGAAGATATTGGCGCTTCTCCGCTTCCAATCTTAAGCTGCGGAATGGCTTGTCAGTTCAATACTGGAGAATTAGTTCCGATGGATCAAATCGATCCTTATGTTCAGGATGCATTAGATTTAATTGAATTCGCAAATGGCGGAACAGAAACAGCTTGGGGAAAAGTAAGAGCTGATATGGGACATCCAAAACCATTCAACTTAAAATTCATTGGAGTGGGTAATGAACAATGGGGACCAGATTATATCGAGCGTTTTAAAGTGTTTCAAAAAGCCATTAAAGCCAAATATCCAAACATCACAATCGTATCTGGAACAGGACCTTTTCCTGACGGAGATTTTTACGATTATGGAATGAAAGAATTGAAAAAACTGAATGCAGAAATTGTAGACGAACATTATTATAAAGATCCAGCCTGGTTCCGTAAAAATGTAACGCGTTACGATAATTATGACCGAAAAGGGCCTAAGATTTTTGCTGGAGAATATGCGGCGCAAAGTGTAGCAATCGCAAGTCCGGAGAATAAAAATAATTGGGAATGTGCTTTTTCTGAAGCGGCTTTCATGACAGGAATGGAGCGTAATGCTGAGGTGGTTCAGCTGACTTCTTATGCGCCTTTATTGGCTCACGTTGAAGGCTGGCAATGGACACCGGACATGATTTGGTTTAATAATTTACAATCATACGGAACGCCAAATTATTATGTTCAGAAATTATTTTCTAATAATAAAGGAACCGATTTAATCACTATTACAAAAGACGGAAAAGCAGTTACAGGCCAAAATGATTTGTTTGCGTCTGCAGTAAAAGATGTGAATTCAAAAGAAGTAATTCTGAAAATTGTGAACACAAATTCGGCTTCTCAAAATGTTTCAATTGATATAAAAGGAGCAAAATTAGATTCAAAAGGAACATCCATAATTTTAAAAGGAGACGGAATAAATGATGAGAATTCTTTTGAAAATCCAACCAAAATAAGTCCGAAAGAAAGCGAATTTAAAGTGTCTGGAAACAAAGTTCAATATGATTTTCCGGCTTACTCTGTTACCGTTTTGAAAATTAAGATGAAATAATCGCAATGTAATAAATGTAACACTAACATTTATTTTTTGTTTTGATCTTAAACCCTTGTTTTTATGCATTATTTGTAAAAGTTCATTAACTTATTTTTATTAAGTGTTTTTTATACACTTATGAGTTATTTATAATTATATTTGTCATTATTTAAAATAAATTTCGAATGAAAAATTATGTAATAGGATTAGACTACGGAACAGATTCTGTTCGTGCGGTGCTTATAGATACTGAAAATGGGCAGGAGTTAGCATCTAATGTTTCTCATTACAAAAGATGGAAAAACAAACAATATTGTGACGCTTCTATAAATCAGTTTCGCCAGCATCCTTTAGATCATATCGAAGGGTTGGAAATTACAATTCAGAATGTTGTAAAAGAAAGTAAAGTTGACCCGAAATTGGTTCGCGGAATCTGTATCGATACAACAGGATCATCTCCTGTTCCGGTTACAAAAGACGGAACTCCATTAGCATTAACAAAAGGTTTTGAAGAAAACCCAAATGCGATGATGGTTTTATGGAAAGACCATACTTCGATAAACGAAGCAAACGAAATCAACGAACTGGCAGTAAGCTGGGGCGGAGAAGACGTTACTAAATATGTAGGCGGAATTTACTCATCAGAATGGTTTTGGGCAAAAATACTTCACATTGCAAGACAAGATGAAGCAGTTCGAAATGCAGCACACACTTGGATGGAGCACTGCGATTTAATGACATATTTATTAATCGAAGATAAAGATTTAAAAACCTTCAAAAGAAGCCGTTGCGCTGCAGGTCACAAAGCAATGTGGCACACAGACTGGAACGGATTACCTCCAGTTGAATTCTTAGAAAAATTACATCCGTATTTGGCGCAACTTCGAGGTAATTTATACGACGAAAGCTATACATCCGATTTAGTTGCTGGAAAATTAAGCAAAGAATGGGCAGATCGTTTAGGACTTTCAACAGAAACAGTTGTAGCTGTTGGAACTTTCGATGCACATTCTGGAGCAGTTGGGGCTAAAATTGAAGAAAATACTTTGGTTCGCGTTATGGGAACTTCAACTTGTGATATCCTTGTCGGTTCTTATGATGAGGTTGGCACAAAAACCGTTCGTGGAATTTGCGGACAAGTTGATGGTTCAGTTATTCCAGGATTTATCGGTTTAGAAGCGGGACAATCTGCTTTTGGTGATTTATTGGCCTGGTATAAAGAATTATTAATGTGGCCAACAGAACATTTATTAGGTTCTTCATCAACTTTAAATGATGCGCAAAAAGAGCAGTTAAGAGAAGAATTCAGCGATAAATTAATTGTGGAATTAACTAAAGAAGCGGAGAAAATTCCGGTTTCCGAAAGTCTTCCAATTGCTTTAGACTGGATTAATGGAAGAAGAACTCCAGATGCTAACCAAGAAGTAAAAAGCGCGATTTCAAATCTTTCTCTAGGAACAAAAGCGCCGCATATTTTTAAAGCTTTAGTAAACGCAATTTGTTTTGGAGCGAAGAAAATTGTAGACCGTTTTGAAGAAGAAGGCGTAAAAATAGACAGCGTAATAGGAATTGGTGGTGTTGCTCGTAAATCTCCTTTTATCATGCAGACTTTGGCAAATGTTTTAAATAAGCCAATTAAAATTGCTGCTTCAGATCAAACTCCTGCTTTAGGAGCAGCAATTTATGCAGCAGTTGCAGCTGGAATTTATCCAAACGTAATCGAAGCAAGCCAGAAAATCGGAAGTGATTTTGATGGTGAATATTTCCCTCAAACTGATAAAGTGGAAGCGTATCATAAACTTCTTTTAGGTTATGAAAAATTAAGTGCTTTTGCAGATCCAAACCTTAAAATATCGCAACATGAGCTCTCTTTATAAAGATTTAAAACAAGAGTGTTACGAAGCCAATATGCAGTTAAATGCATTGAATTTGGTTGTCTACACTTTTGGAAATGTAAGTGCCGTTGACCGCAAAAATGGTGTTTTTGCCATTAAGCCGAGCGGTGTTCCTTACGAAGATTTAAAGCCTGAAGATATTGTTATTGTCGATTTTGATAATAATATTATCGAAGGAACGATGCGTCCGTCATCTGACACTAAAACGCATGCTTATTTATATAAAAACTGGTCAAATATTGGAGGCGTTGCGCATACACACGCAACATATTCTGTGGCTTGGGCGCAATCACAGCAAGATATTCCAATTTTCGGAACAACACACGCAGACCATTTAACGGCAGACATCCCGTGTGCGCCACCGATGGCAGATTCGCTTATTGAAGGAAACTACGAACACAATACCGGAATTCAGATTCTGGATTGTTTCAAAGAAAAAAATCTTTCGTACGAAGAAGTAGAAATGATTTTGATAGGAAATCACGGTCCGTTTGCTTGGGGAAAAAATGCTGCAAAAGCGGTTTACAACAGTAAAGTTTTAGAAGTAGTTGCAGAAATGGCATATCTGACTTTGCAAATTAATCCAAACGCACCACGATTAAAAGATTCATTAATTAAGAAGCATTACAACCGCAAACACGGAAAAGATTCGTATTACGGACAGTAATGATTTTAGATTTTAGAGTGCAGATTTTAGATTAAAGAAAATAGAATAAAGGACAAAGAGAAAATATTTTCGCTAATCGTGAATTTTTAGATAAAGAAAAACGATTTGACGATTAAACAAATAAACGATTAAACAACATGATTGATATATCTCAAAAAGAAGTATGGTTTGTAGTAGGAAGCCAGGAATTATACGGTGAAGAAACGCTTAGAAAAGTAGCAGAACATTCACAGATTATTGCAAAAGGATTAGATGCTTCGTCTTCAATTCCGGTAAAATTGGTTTATAAAGATGTGGTAAAATCTCCATCGCAAATTTTAGACGTTTGTTTGGCGGCAAATTCAGCTAAAAATTGTATCGGAATTATTGCCTGGATGCATACTTTTTCTCCAGCAAAAATGTGGATTGGCGGATTAAACATCCTTAAAAAACCATTATGCCACTTACATACACAATACAATGCTGAAATTCCGTGGGGAAGCATCGATATGGATTTCATGAACTTGAATCAGTCTGCACACGGAGATCGTGAATTCGGTTTTATCATGTCTAGATTACGTAAAAAACGTAAAGTGGTTGTAGGACATTGGGAAGACGAAAGAGTTCAGAAAAAATTAGGAATCTGGTCAAGAGTTGTTTTAGGATGGGACGAACTTCAAAATCTAAAAGTAGCTCGTATTGGAGACAATATGCGTGAAGTTGCCGTTACCGAAGGAGATAAAGTAGAAGCTCAAATTCGTTTTGGAGTTTCAGTAAACGGATATGATTCTTCAGATGTTACAAAACATATCGAAAAAGTAACAGATAAAGAATTAAACGATTTATTGGCAGTTTATGAGCAATCATATACTTTAACGGATTCTTTAAAAGAAGGCGGAGCGCAAAGAAGTTCTTTAGCGGAAGCGGCAAAAATTGAATTAGGTTTAAGAGCTTTCCTTGAAGAAGGAGGATTTGGCGCTTTCACAGATACATTTGAAAATCTTGGAGTTTGGAAACAATTACCGGGAATTGCAACACAAAGATTAATGGCCGATGGTTATGGTTTTGGTGGAGAAGGAGACTGGAAAACAGCTGCAATGGTTAGAGCTTTAAAAGTGATGTGTGTTGGTCTTGAAGGCGGAACTTCTTTCATGGAAGATTACACTTACCACTTCACACCACAAAAATCGTATGTTTTAGGATCTCACATGTTAGAAATCTGCCCATCAATTGCTGACGGAAAACCTTCTTGCGAAGTGCATCCATTAGGAATTGGAGGAAAAGAAGATCCGGCTCGTTTGGTGTTCAATTCGCCTGCAGGTGACGCGATCAATGTTTCTTTGGTTGATATGGGAACGCGTTTCCGTTTAATCGTTAACGAAGTTGAAGCAGTAAAACCAATGGCTGAATTACCAAAATTACCAGTGGCACGCGTTCTTTGGGATTGTAAACCAAATCTTGAAGTTGCAGCAACTGCCTGGATTTTGGCTGGTGGAGCGCATCATACTGTTTACAGCCAATCATTGACAACAGAATATATGGAAGATTTTGCAGATATCGCAGGAATCGAATTATTGGTTATTGATGAAAAAACGACTGTAAGAGAGTTTAAAGATAAAATCAACGCAAACGAAGCTTATTATCATTTGTTTCAGCACGGCCTGTAAGGCAGTAAAATGTAATTTGTAAGATGTAAAATGTGAAAAAACTTAAAAAGGTAATTTTTACATTTTTAAAATGATTAAATTTCGCATCTGACATTTTACATCTAACATTTAACCTTTTACAAACCAAAAAACTATCATTTATGAATGTATTAAAACGTTGTATTTTTGGAATCGGCTTGTTAAGTCTGACGGCAATTTCAACTCAATGCAAAAACGATAAAAAAATGGATGAAGCTACAGTTTCTTCGGATAAAAAAGCAACAGTTACAATCGAAAAATCTTCTTATGGAACAACCGCAAAAGGAGAAAAAGTAGATAGTTATAAATTAAAAAACCAAAACGGGATGGAAGTTGATATCATCACTTTTGGTGGAAGAATTACAGATTTGAAAGTTCCGAATAAAGAAGGGATTTCTGAAAATGTTGTACTTGGATTCAATTCTTTGGCACAATACGAAAAAGAAAATCCTTTTTTTGGAGCTTTGATAGGAAGATACGGAAACCGAATTGCTAAAGGGAAATTTTCGTTAGACGGAAAAGAATATCAATTGGCAATCAACAATGCACCAAATGCTTTGCACGGAGGACCGCAGGGATATTTTAATGTAGTTTGGAAAGCAGATGAGGTAAAATCCGGCGAAACAGCTTCTTTAAAATTATCGTATTTAAGTAAAGATATGGAAGAAGGTTATCCCGGAAACCTGAAAGTTTTTGTAACTTACACGTTGACAAATGATAATCAGTTAGAAGTTTTATATGAAGCTGAAACTGATAAAACAACGGTTGTGAATTTAACACAGCATTCGTATTTTAATTTATCCGGAGATTTCGCCAAAACCATCTTAGATCACGAATTGACGTTAAATGCCGATAAATTAGTTCCGGTTGATGCTGATTTAATTCCAACAGGAAAGTTAGATGATGTTGCAGGTACTCCATTTGATTTTAGAACGCCAAAATTAATTGGAAAAGATATCAATGCTAAAAATGATCAGTTAGAAAAAGGAAAAGGTTACGATCACTGCTGGGTGTTGAACAATCCTGAAAAAGGAAAAACAATTATTGCAAAAGTATACCACGCACCAAGCGGAAGAGTTATGGAAATGACAACAGACGAACCTGGAATTCAGTTTTACTCTGGAAATTTCCTTGACGGAACGCTGCCAATGCCTAACGGCGGAACTTTTGCGCACAGAACCGGACTTTGTCTAGAAACTGAACATTATCCGGATTCTCCAAACCAGAAAAATTTCCCAACAACGGTTTTAAACCCGGGAGAAAAATACAAAACTAAAACTACCTTTAAATTCTCAGTAAAGAAATAGTTTTAGAATTTGTTTCATTAGTTTAATTCTCTAAGAAACCTCGGAAGCGATATGCTTTTGAGGTTTTTTTATTAGCAATTTTACTCATTTTCGTCATTTCGACGAAGGAGAAATCTCCACGAGTAGCTCGACAAAGATTGGAAATTTCTGTGCGGAGTTGTTCGTGGAGATTTCTCCTTCGTCGTGAAAATATTGCGTTTAGTCTTCCAGTCTTCATTACATTTAATAATAACTTTGTTGTATTCAAAAAGAAGGCAAAATGAAACATTTATTTAAAGCACAATTAAACTGGACTTCTAAACAAAATCAAGAAGAATCATCTAAAAAATTCTACAGCAAAACCCATCAAATTAAAATTGAAGGAAAACCAGTTTTAGACATTTCAGCAGCAAAAGCTTTCAAAGGCGATCCGTCATTATATAATCCCGAAGATTTATTATTGAGCAGTTTAGTTTCCTGCCACATGATGTCCTACTTATATGTCTGTTCTCAAAACGGGATAGAAGTTGTTGAATATTCAGATAATGCAAAAGCAACATTAGAAGTAAATTCAGATGGAAGCGGGCGTTTTGTTGAGGTTAGATTATATCCGAAAGTGAAAATTTCAAATCCAGATCAAATTGAATTGGCTTTAGGTTTACATTTTAGAGCGAATCAATTGTGCTTTATTGCTAATTCGTGCAATTTTCCTGTTTTACACGAGGCGAGTTGTGAGGTTTAAATATATAATATAAATTCCTTGTAGTAATGATCTTCTTTATGGATAACCGTAAATAAGTAAAATTTAAAAAAAGTAGATTTGAGTTATAAATTTAATAAAGAAAATGAAAAAAACATTGCTAATATTGTTTGTTATTTTTGCGTCATGCGCAAAAAAAGAATTACCGTCTAATGTATCAATTGCTCTAGATGATTTAGATGGTTTTATAAAAATAAATAGAGATTATGACAGTTTGATAAGTGTTTTAGAAGATTTAAAAAAATTGCATTATGCATGTGTTAAATTAAAGACTTCAAGTTAATTTAAATTTTAAGAAAATTTTGGCGACATATTGTCAGTTTTGTCAATATGGTACATGTTTTGTTAAAATTTTAGAAAAACTAAATCTATGCTAACATTATCAGAATCAATAACAAAGATGGTAGATAACATCAGCGTTACCGACCGACAAGAAGACACTATTACTATAACAATTGAAAATTTAGACAGCTATTTAATAGACGAGGAATCTGAGTTATATATAACTGAAACATTCACTAATGGTTCTTGGGAGAGAGAAACAAACATTCGACCTTTGGATGATGTTGATGTTTTTGCTGTACTCGAAAAAAGTAAATGGTTGGATGAAGAAGACGAGCTTCCAAAGCCAAAAACCGTTTTAAAGAATTTGAAAGATTATTTAAATGGAATCCCGATTTATGAAGGTAAAGTTTCACAGAATAGACCTTGTGTAACAATTGAATTAAGCAAAATTGATTTTGATATTTTGCCAAGTTTTGAAGAGGGGGAAGGATTTCTAATTCCTAATCATGATTTGGAATCATGGACATTTAGTAATCCAAAAAGTTTGACTCAACGTTTAGATGATGCAGATGTATACAACGATTATCAATTAAAAAGCATTATTAAGGCAATAAAGTATTGGAATAAATTGAATGATAAGCTTATTCCATCTTTCCAAATAGAAGAATCTGCTATCTCAATTTTCGACACTGACAAATTTTCTGATTTAGAAGAAGGAATAAGAAACTGGTTTAATTTTGCCATTGATTTATTGGATAAAAAAACTTTTAAAACAGAAAACAAATACGATAAAGGAAAAGAAAATGTTGAGTTTGTTAAGCAAAAGTTGAATGAAGCAAAGAATTTATTTGATGATGGCAAAGAAACGGATGCAAAACAAATATGGAAAGAAATTTTTCAAAAAGAATTCCCAACGGTTGACGAAGAAGAAGCAAAAAGATATTCTACATTGCTTTCAGAGGGAAGTTTGAAGATTTCGTCAACGGGATTATTGTCTGATACAGTAGGAAAAAACATTACCGCATCAAAAGGTTACTATGGGGAATCATTATAAAAAAAGATTACTTCCTAGTGATAGGCAAATTATTTCCATGCGAAAAGAATATCCTCAATTTAAAAGTAGAAGAGAAGGTAAAAACATACTTTTTACAGGAGAATTAAAGGTTAAACCTGAATTTCCTTCCTATACGGTTTCTATATTGTACAGGCATGATAAAAGCCCGCATGTTAAAATTTTGTCTCCAACATTGGTTGATAAGCCACCACATTTTTATCAGTCAACAGGTACTTTGTGTCTTTATTTGCCAAAAAACTATAGATGGAGTAAGCATAGATTAATATCTAAAGAAATTGTTTCTTGGACTGCTGGTTGGATATATTTTTATGAAATATGGCTACAAACTGGAAAATGGTTTGGTCCAGAAGCTAAACATAATACTGATAAAAAAAATGAATAGAATCGTACCGCATCAGGTTAGTTACAGTTGGTTAAAATATACAGGTGCTATATCAACAATATGTTTATATGTCTCTGCTATTATTTCTTCAATACTTTTATTTATGGAAATATTCCAATTTAAAAGTGAAAACTGTACTGAGGTCTTAAATAGGTTATTGGCATTAATTTCGTTTAGCTATTTTGTGAATGAATTTTGTCAGAGCTGTATTTTTAATAAAGCTGAATCACAGAGAAATTTGGATTTTATTGATAATAGTTTCAATACAAAGTTCGCAGAAAAGAATTCCTCAGGTTATTATTCTAATGATGAAGTTCAGGCAGGAATCATTAAGATGGGATTTAATGGCTTTGAGAATTCTTTTTTTTCAAAAAAGGTATCAGCCGAAATGCTAAATAAGGAATTACGCAAATTTATAGTGGTAATTCTATTATTTCTAACATGTATTTTTACATCGCCTAAAATTGTGGTCGTTATTGTTCAAATGAGTCTTCCTCTTGCTATAATCCAACAGACTATAAAATTGTACATTTATAATTATAAAGTCAATGAGATATTTTTTAATTATAAAACGATATTCTCGTCAATGAATCAGAATGAAATGACTCCGCACATTATTAAAAATTGTATTAATTATGAAAAATTGCTTTCATGGGCAAGCATACCTTTAGATGACACATTATTTAATCAAATGAATGGTAGACTTTCAATAGAATGGAATGATTTAAAAAATAATATTTGAAAGTGAAGAGACACATTTTATAAAAAAAGAGAGAATTAATTTCTCTCTTTTTTTATTTTTATTCTGAGACTGCAGTCAAAGAACCTTTTGAAATGCTGAATGACTTCTCGGTTATCCTGCTTCCGTTGCAGAACCCAAAATTGGAGTACGGACTCTTATTGGTTAGATTATCAATTGAGAACTCAGCTTTCAGAATTGTTCCGTCAAAGCTGATTATCTTGATTTTTCCCACTGTTTTAGCACCTTCAAACAAATCAGTACTCGTGTAGCAGACCGTTTGGTCATAAGCCAGAGGAATGTCATTTATGCCAGAGTTGAGGTAAACAAAAGAAATGTCGTATGTCTTTCCAGCAGTCAGTTTAGCATCAGAAGTTACGATTTGAAAATACATATCGCCTGAATCACGGTTGTCACTTGATGCGGGATTTTTGATGATGAAACTGCCGTAAATACTGTATTCATTCTCAGATGTGTTTGTAGACTCGCTTTTCGTCCATGTAACGTCAATTGCCGAACCAGAAACATCAGTAGCGGTCACATACTGGGTTTTATCGTTCAATGTGAAAGCGATGGATGATTTTGAATTATCCGCGTTTTCTTGTTCAGAGTCATCAGACTGGCAGTTCGTGAATAAGATGCTTAGCAATGCAAAAAGTACAATTTTTTTCATGTTTTTAGTTTAGTTGGTTTAAGTAATTTCTTGTTTTATCGGCATTTATCTATTTCCTTGTCAACATAGTGGAACAATTCGTCCGCATAGCTGTCAGGCAAATCATTATCCTCAATGACATTTCGAACCAACTGCGGTACATACAGATACCTGCTGTTATCGACACGGCTCAGCTCACGCTGGTGGCTTGTTTCATTGTTGATAGTTTTTACATAAGAGTATCTTTTGCAGTAATCTTGAATGATTTCTGTCTGCGCCCATGCTTTCAGGTCTTCTAGGCTTTTTGTTTTCGGATGCTCTTTTACGTATTCATTGTGGACACGAAGACTGAACATGTAGCCCGCAAAGCAGAGAAGTGCAAAAATGATAGCGGAAACCCTCACGATAATTTTTAATGGATTGTTCATTTTTTGGTTTTTAAGATGTGTTAAAATTCAGGCAAACTTAGCATTAAAAATTTAATTCGGCAAATATGCCGATGATTTAAAACGGCATTATTCGACTTTTGGATAATGTCAGAAGAATTTTTAATAAAGTTAGGCGATAACATAAATGCCAGAGCCAAAGCTAAGTACAAAACTAATTTGGAGTTTGCATCTGCATGTGAAATTGATGAAGCAAGCATCAGACGTATATTGAAAGGAAAACAGAACTTTTCGATTAAAATCTTTTTACGAATCTGTAATTCTTTAGATATAAAAATGTCGGAACTACTTTCTGAAGTAAATCTTTAGTATTCTGAATTAAAGATTATTTTCCATATTTGATTATAGATACTTAACAGTAATTCATTAATATTATTTAAGAACAAAAAGCCATTCCATAACGGAATGGCTTTTTAATTGTAAATATTGACAGTTGATTGCTAGTCTGACTATTGTATGTAAACTTTGTAGTAAAATAGTTATATTAGCGAAATAAATGCATTTTAAATTACTGAGACTCAATAAATAATTATGAATACTCTCGAACTCCACTATTGGTTTAATGATGATTCACACAGTATGAACGCATTTGTTCAGAATAAATGTGAACATGAATTTTTAGGAATTTTAAAAGAAATTGCAGATACTTTTGAAGTTGAAATTATCATAGAAACAGAACCTTTTGGAGAAGGTGGTTTGTTAAGAAGGTTTAATATTTTTACTCTTAGCACTGAAAATAAGAATGCATTAAAGCTAACAATAGTATCAGCATTAGTGCTTGGTATTTTTGTAACTCCAATAGCAACGGGAGTGCTTAAAACGACAGAGCACATAATTGATAAAATATTTGAGGACGAAGAGCTGAAAGAAATCGAAAAAAACAAATCAAAAAGTGAAATTGAAAAAAACAATGCCGAAACTGAAAAAATAAAAGCTGAAACAGAAAATTTAAAGTTGGATGCTGAAGCTAAACGTCAAAAACTTTTGAAAAGTACGGTAATTAAGAAAAAAAGGTCTAATTTTTATGAGGCATTGGAGAAAGACCCAAAAGTAAATCAATTTTCAATCCAAGCAAAAAACTCAACTTCTACTTCTGGTTTTGAAGAAATGTTCATTATCAAGAGCAATTTTAAAGAGTTTATTTTGGTCACGGATGATTTGGAAACTGAAAAAATTGATAATGCCATAATTGAAATTATAACTCCTGTTTTAAAGAAGGGAAAGTATAGATGGATTGGAATCTATAATGGAGAACCACATTCGTTTAATATGAAATCAAACGAATTTAAAACATTAGTACAGACAGGTAAAATTGAATTCAAAAATGGTTCATCGATAAATTGTTTGTTAGAAGTAAGAAAAAAAATAAACAATGAAGGAGTTGAACAAATTGCAGGTTATGATATAGTTCGGGTTAATAATTATTTTGAAAATGATAAACCAATTGAAACTCCTGAAGGAAAACAGCATCGACAAAAAGAAGAAGCCAATAAACAACAGGTTAAGATGAATTTTAATCTTGATTAAAGGTAATTTAAAGCGATATAGTAGATATTGATTGTTGAAATTAAAATCATTTTATAACAAATAAGCGTCGATCGTGCAGAGCACGATTAACGCTTATTTTCTTTATTAAGGTTTTATCAAAATTTTTAGTTTCGAAATCATTAAAGGAGTTATCAAAACTCCATCATAATCATTGTACTTCTGCTGAGCAGTCTGTTTAGTTAAATAATCTACTAGTTCAGCCATTTTTACGTTGGAGCTGTCAATTCCAGAAATGATTTTTAGAGTATTTTCAACGTCAAAAGATAATTGAGACAAGATATCGTAAAGATTTATCATTTCATTCAGAGCGTATTTCTGCAACGGCTCAAACGTTGATTCAACCAAATCACTGCTGTTTACTTTGACGCTGGTTTTCACTCCATGTTCCAAAATGATACGGTTCATGGTTTCAGCTACTAGTTCTCTGTCTTTTTCTTCACACATCAGCGCATCATACACATACAGCACATATACTCCTTTAGCGTTCAAATCGCTGATAACTGCGCTCATGATATCTACTTCAACTGCAAACATCTTCTGAGAAGTAATCTTATGACCATGCTCATTTTTATCATGATAGATTTGAGCTAACATGTCGGGTTCATTTGTTGAATAGTAGTCAAATAAAGGAGACCTTCTCATGTCATCCCATTTCTTATTGAAAAAGCTCAGGTGCTCAATCTTGACATCATTAAGGTCAATTCCTGTAAGTTCCGCCACTGATTCATGTGTGAGGTAAGCCAGTGAGCCATCATACAGCGTAATTGCAATATTTGGGTGTAGAGCGGTGTAGTCACATTCAGTCAGCCTCTTTCCGTCAACTGTAATCTGCTCCCGAATCCATGAGGGCATAAGCGTGAAGCTGTCCACCACACGACCACCGCTCGACATATCGCCAGCACTTGGAATCATGAAGCCACGACTCGTTAAGAACTCAAAAAGCTTAATATTATCTTCAACAAAGCTCCTGTTATCGACATCGACCCAATAGTGATTTAGGTGTTTGTTACGCATGGTCAGGATTTTGTTTTTTTTTGTAGTATGTCCTTCTTTTACCAACTTCCTACCGATAGCCAGCAATTCTTCGCTGGTTGGCAAATCAATCTTTGGATACAGGGCAATAAGATTAGCGCATATCGGATTGGTCATAGCTTGGCACAACTGCTGATAGTAGATTCTGTTGCGGGTAAGGATAATTCCAGCATCTTTGATGATATACTCAATAAGTCCAGCTTTCAGATATGTATCGGTCAATCGGAATTTTTTTGACTCTACACCGACTTGATAGCTCTTATCAACTTCGATAAATGCTCCTGTGCTTGTTCCAGTGGTCAGCACGTCGATTATCTTCTTATAGATAAAGGTATTGTTTGCATTTTTGCTCTGCTGGTGCAGAAGCATTGCGTTAAGCGGTTTCCATTTGGAATCCGTGTAGTAGGTGCTTGCAAGGTTGGAGAGAAATGCCAGACACTTCTCAACGGCAATGTCAATGTCTGAGTCAACCGCTTTAAGTAAGTCTTTGGAAACGTATTTCCTTAGGTTGTATTCGGATTTCTTTGGTATTAGGATAGAATTTACGTTTGGGAAACGCAGTGCTGATTCTGACAGCTTGTAATCGTTTAGGAGCACGTCTAAGTCTCCAGTATCGCCAGTAAAAGCGATGTAGTCTTCATTTTTAGAATTCATTTTGATATTCTCTTATTCTCGTTCCATCAAACAGATGGATTATTGTCTCTTAGATTGGCTTGGTAAGAGAAGCTGGGGCTATAACTCCCAGCAACCAAGGATTTAATGAGTTTTCTCTCAGTTATTATCAAGTATACTTCTAAATCATAGAATAGTCAATAGTTTTGGAACACTATTTTGATAAATATTTGAAGTTATTTTTTAGACCAACATTTTTGATTAGCGCAAACTGCGCATAAAGCCAAGGTCAAAATACGTCTGAATACCTTGTTATTGCTGGTGTTGTTGTATAGTAGTTATTAGTAACATATATGATAGAAGAGAGAGAGACAGAAAGAAATAATTTTCCGCTCGAAACCTTTAGAACAATAGCGCAGATTGAGCATAACAAAATTTGTGCTAATATGTTCTTAAACCTTGATGTCACTGATGTTATGCTTACAGGATATTAAGTAACATATATGATAGAGAGAAGAGAAAGAGTAATCAAACCTTATCAGCTCTTTCATGTACCATTAAGTGCCGTATCGTGTTCCTATAGAGCTATAGATGCTCCTGTAAATGCTGGGAAGCCTGCAAAGTGGAACAATCTGAACCAAAAGACCGCTTCATGTCAAGCAGACCCTCCGCACTCCCTGCAAAAACTGGTACTAGAGACCCAAGTTACCCGCCCATGTGCATCTGAAAAAGTGTACTTGTCCTGACATGTAGCTCGGATATGTCCGTAAACTGCGCTCGTAAAAATGAAGAAAAAAAAATCTGATGAGAAAATGGCAAAAAATTTCTAAGAAAAAATTCCGAACTTGATTTCCAATGATATTTATGATAAAAGAGAACATGAAAATAGTAATAACCTTATCCCAACTAAAAGAGATACTTAAGACCCAAGCAGTCAGATATCCGCTGTCATTCAAAGCGGGAAATTTTACGGACAAGGAACTTGAAGAATTTACACAATTGATACAATCCAAAGAACGAGGCTAACGACCTCGTTTTTTTGTGCTCTGAAATGACCCAAAAATCCGTGAGTCCAGGAAATCCAGGATTTTTCTTGCACAATCCAAAATAGACCTGGACATTTGTTTCACTTTCTAAAAGAAGTGAAAGTAATCGTGTAAGCTCAATGAAATCAGCGGTTTATAGAGCATGAAGAATCTACCGCTTTCAGATACATATATTAAGGTAGAAAAGTGAAACTAAAATCATGAATTATGGCATTAAAAGGACAAAAGACGACAAGTGATTTTTTAGAGTGGGAAAAGATGCAGAGCATCGTTTTGAAACTGGAGCGTGATAACGACCTGAAATTTGCGCTACTTATTGCAACAGGTTCTTACATTGGTCTGAGAATTTCTGACCTGCTCCAGCTTCGTTGGAATCAGGTTTTGAATCAGGATTACTTCACGATAACCGAGAAGAAGACCAAAAAGACCAGAAAAGTGACCATCAACCCAGAGTTGCAGACCATCCTGAGTCGTCTGTTTGTTCAGCTCAAAGCTAACGAAAGCGATTTGATGTTCGCCAACCGCACTGGAGATAAGCCGTTCAGCGTCCAATACGTGAACAGCAAACTGAAAGATATTTTTGCCAAATATAAAGTGCGTGGTCAGTATTCAAGCCACTTTATGAGAAAAACCTTAGGTAGACGTGTATGGGAGGTCAACAAGTACAGTGACCAAGCTTTGCTGTTACTATCTCAATTATTCAATCATTCGAATGTTTCGACCACTAAAATCTATCTTGGAATCCGAGAACAGGAGATAAGTAACCTGTATTTAAGCGTATAGTTAAAAAATTATTCGCAAAAATTCAATGCATTTTTCATTGTTTTTTGCGAATTCTTCAAAAAAGGAAAAATACATAACTCAATTTAGCTATGTATTTATGCTAATTTATTGATTTTTAGTCATTTAAAAACAATTAAGAGCCTTGTAACTCAATTAAGTTAGCAACTTTAACAAAATCAATAATTGTAGGTTTTTACCCATTTTTGAGTCCCGTTTTTTTCGCATACCTTTGTCAAACAAAATCAAAGGAAAAAGATTATTGCAAGAATCTTTTCGCCATTCTGACAGCTAAAGAATGGAATAAGAGCAAGTTGTAAAGCTGAACAGCAGGCTCTAAAAATCAAAACATGTTTTAAATAATCAAATTCAGTAAAAATAACTGAAGAGGAAAGGTATGTCAACAAATTAGTGTTAATCATGCCGTATACATACAATTTCTAAATCAAACTGGTTTAGGAAAGGTCTTTAGCGACCTACAATAAGAAGAATTCCACCGTCAAAGAAAAAAATTGGAAAATGACGACAGAGTACCAAATTGTTAAGTGTAACACAATGTAAAAAAATATTAAACAAAAAAGGAATAAAATACTCGGATGAAGAAATTGAATTAATCCGAAATGTGCTTTACAAATTGGCAGAGGTTTGCCAGTTGAATAAAAATAGATTAAAATAAAATAATATAAAAAAACAAGAATTGATAATGACAGTACAAGAAAAAATAGAAATGGTGCAATTAAGAGGGACTCTGTGTGAGTCAGGAATCATTAGTTTATTAAATGATAAATATGCTGAATGGGCAATGATTTCATTCGAAGATGAATATTTTGTGACATATTCAGTTTTGGATAGCTACGCAGATATATGCTATTATGAGGATATCGAGTCTTTTGAAAATGAATTACGAGCAAGGACTTATTGTCTAAACTTACCAACCGACTTAAATGGAGAAGTTTATGAATAGTAGTGTAAATGTGATAATTTATTGCAGGGTGAGCACTGATGAGCAAGCTCAAAAAGGTTTTAGTTTAGATTATCAAGAAGAATCCTTAAAGAGATACTGTGATTCAAGAAGCTATAATATTGTCAAAGTTTACAAAGAAGACCACTCGGCTAAAAACTTTAATAGACCAGAATGGTCAAAATTGAAAACATATGTGAAATCTAACAAGAAAGAAATCCATAAGGTTCTTTTTGCTAAATGGGATAGGTTTTCAAGGAATGTTGAACAAGCTCTGACGGTTTTAAGAGAGTTTGATTCAATAGGTGTTGAGTTAAATGCATCTGAGCAATACCTAGACACGAGTAATTCTGACAATAAAATGGTATTGGCTATTTATTTGACTGCTGGCGAGGTTGAGAGGGATAAAATATCTAGTAGAACAATTGCGGGGACTTATCAAGCGAAGAAAGATGGTTATTTTGTTGGAAAAGCTCCGTTTGGATATGACAACTTTAGAGATGAACTGAAAAAATCCACTCTTAAACCAAATGAACATGCTGGTTTAGTGAAAAGAGCATTCAAAGAAGTTGCTATGGGGATAGAGCCTGTAGAAACGATAAGGAAAAAGTTAAGACAAGACGGAATGGAGTTAAAGAAGAGTGCTTTTAGCGAACTTCTTAAAAACATTGTGTATATCGGTAAAATAAGAGTTCCTGAATTTAAAAAGGAATCTGCAATGATAGTTGATGGTAAACATGAGGCTTTAATAGATTTGGAAACGTTCAACAAGGTTCAAAATGTGTTCAAGGGAAAAAGATGGCACGGAATCAAACCGAGTCATAAAAACCATGATTTCCCAATGCGTGATTTCTTAATTTGTAAGATTTGTGGAGGTCAAATCACGGGAAGTAATTCTAAAGGTAGAACAAAGAGGTATGCTTATTATCATTGTAGAAATAAGTGCAAAACAAGGGTCTCCGTTGATGATGCTCATCTTAAAATCGCAAGTATTTTAAGTGGTTTGCAGATAAATGAGAATATAAAAGAATTGTTTGTTGATGTCTTAAAAGATTCAGAATCTCAAATCAATGGAGATAAAAGTAATCAGCTTGAGATTAAGCTGGAGGCTCAGAGAGCATTAAAAGCTCAAATTGAAAAAGCAGAAGATAAGCTTATGAGTGACGATATCAGTAAAGAAAGATTTGAAAGTATAATAGAACGCATAAATGGAAATTTAAGTGTTGTGAACAATGAAATTGAGATTCTTAGTGCTAAGACGGATTCAATAAAAACGTATGTAGATTCAGGTATTGAGTTACTTGCAAACTTGGATAAGTTGTTTCTTAATGGAGATTATGATGGAAAAAGAATTGTAGCAGGTGCGATTTTTACTCAAAAATTACTTTTTGGAAACGATGATTGTCGAACCACTCAAGTCAATGAGGTAATCAACGTTTTGACTAGAAATAGCAAGGGTTCGGAAGGGCTTAAAAAAGAAAAAGCTGTCAAAAATGACAGCTTTTCCGTTAATGTAC
>NZ_JBCNKR010000008.1 GCF_039595935.1 Flavobacterium sp.
CACTAAAATAAAAAATGAAGGTTGATATAGCAAATGAGATTGCTTCGTTCCTCGCAAAGACTTAATGTTGCGTATAAAAAGAATTTGTGAAAATTCGTGAAATTAGTGTCTGAAAAACTTATTTCTCCAAATTCTCCAATTCCTCTTTCTTAGTCTTCTTCTTCTCAAAAGTTAAAACCAGCGAAGGCAATACAACCAAGTTCGCAAACATTGCAAAAGCCAAAGTACAAGAAATTAGACCTCCAAGTGCAATGGTTCCGCTAAAGCTTGATAACGTGAAAGTCGCAAAACCTAAAATCAAAACTACCGAAGTGTAAAAAGTACTGATTCCGGTTTCTCTTAAAGCACTGAAAACAGATTTCTTCACTTTTCCGCCGCTTTGAAGCAAATCATGTCGATACTTCGCCATAAACTGAATCGCATTATCAACCGAGATTCCGAACGCGATACTAAATACTAAAATCGTCGAAGGTTTTAACGGAATTCCAAAATAACCCATTAATCCGGAAGTAATACAAAGTGGTAAAACATTTGTAATTACCGATGCCATTACCATTTTGAAAGAACGGAATAAATACAAAATCAGAACGGCAATTGTTAAAATTGCGAAAATCAATGACTCAATTAAGTTGTCAACCAAGTATGAAGTTCCTTTTTGAAAAACCAAAGCTTTTCCGGTAACGGTAACTTCAAAACGATCTTTCGGGAAAATCTCAGCAATTTTTGCATTTAATTTTTTCTCCACTTTCGCCATTTCATCCGTTCCGATATCTTTCATGAAAGTTGTGATTCTTGCATATTGTCCAGTTGAATCCACATATGCTTTCATTAAATTTTCTTTACTGTTTTTAGTCGCATTTTTAGCATAACTCAAAATAAAAGTCTGCTCCTGCGAAGTTGGCAATTGGTAATATTCAGGATTTCCGTTGTAGAAAGCCTGTTTAGAATATTTAACCAAATTCACGATCGAAACCGGTTTTGCCAATTCCGGAATTTCTGCAATCGTATTTTGCAGTTCGTCCATTTTACGAATTGTCGAAGCTTTCATGACACCTTTTTTCTTTTTGGTGTCAATCATAATTTCAAGCGGCATAACTCCGTTAAATTCTTTTTCGTAAAATAAAATGTCTTTAAAGAAAGAAGCACTTTTTGGCATTTCACCAATTAAACTTCCGGAAACTTTCATTTGTGCAACCCCAATAACACTGAAAACTAAAAGTAAACCGTAAACGATATAAACGAATTTACGTTTCGTTTTAACTATATCTTCAACAACATTTAATAAAGTCGAAATATAAGTTTTCGTTAAATGGTATAAGTGTTTTTCTTTTGGCAGCGGCATAAAACTGTAAATAATCGGCACGATAAAAAGTGTCAATAAATAAACAGAAATCACGTTGATAGAAGTTACCAGACCAAATTCAAAAAGCAAATCGTTTCCGGTAATCATAAACGTAGCAAAACCAATTGCTGTAGTTAAATTTGTCATTAAAGTAGAAACTCCAATTTTTGAAATAACACGCTGCAACGCTTTTGCCTGATTGTTATGTAATTTAATTTCCTGCTGGTATTTATTAATAAGGAAAATACAGTTTGTAATTCCGATAACGATAATCAGCGGTGGAATAATGGCTGTTAAAATTGTGATTTTATAACCAAATAATCCAAGTGTTCCAAACGACCAGATTACGCCGACAATCAAAATGCAGATTGAAATAAAAGTTGCTCTGAACGAACGGAAAAAGAAAAAGAAAATCAACGAAACAGTCAATAAAGCTGCACCAATAAAAAGACCAATTTCGCCTTTCATGTCTGCCGCATTAATTGTTCTGATGTATGGCATTCCCGAAACTTTAAGATCGATTCCGGTTGTTTTTTCGAATTTGTCGATTTTCGGAACCAGATTTTCAAGAATAAATGTTTTTCTTTCGGCTGTATTTACCAGTTTTTTATTGATATAAATGGCAGAACGAACACTTCCGCTTTCTTTATTAAATAAAAGACCTTCATAAAAAGGTAAATTATGAAACAAATCATATTGTACACTTTTTAAATAAGCAGGGTCTAAAACTTTGCTTTGATCTATAAAAGGTGCTAAAACAAATTTTTCGTTGACAGTATCTTTTTCAAGTTTTTTCAAATCGTTTAGAGAAACAACCAAATCAACTTCTTTCGATTTTTTTAAACCGGTCATTAACTCGTTCCAAGCCGCGTAATTTTTTGGTGTAAAGAATTTTGGATCTTTAAAACCAATAACCACAAGATTTCCTTCTTCACCAAATTTGTCTAAAAATTTTTGATAGTCTTTGTTTGCAGTATGATTTTTCGGAAGCAGGTTTGCTTCAGTATAAGTCATAGCAAGGTTTTTCCATTGGTAACCAAGGAAAATAGTCAAAGCAGAAAGAATAATCAGAATTGTTATTCTGTTTTTAAGTATAATTCGGGCCAACTTCTCCCAAAATCCAACTTGAATAGCGTTTTTCATAAAATCTTTAAAAATGGTTGCAAATGTAGTGAAAACTGCTCAAAATCATAAACAATCAATTGTATTTTACTAAATGTTAACACAAATTTGTTTTGTTTTTATTGTGATAATTTTCCTGCTTTTTACAGTTTAGTCGTTAGGTTTTCTCATATTTGCATTTAATTTAAAAATGAAAAGAAAATGAATTGGATTTTATTGATTATTGCAGGACTTTTTGAAGTTGGATTTGCGTCATGTCTTGGAAAAGCAAAAGAAACGACCGGAATTGTATCGACTTACTGGATGGTTGGTTTTTTTGTATGCCTCTCAATCAGTATGATTTTATTGTATAAAGCAACGCAGACTTTACCAATTGGAACGGCTTATGCGGTATGGACAGGAATTGGTGCAGTAGGAACTGTTTTAGTTGGAATTTTTATTTTTAAAGAACCAGCAGCTTTTTGGAGAATATTTTTCCTTACCACTTTGATTGCATCAATTATTGGTTTGAAATTCGTTTCAAGTCATTAATAAAATATATGCCACAGATTACACAGATCTAAAGGATTTTTTCATTAAATAATTATTTTTAATCTGTGATAATCTCTGTAATCTGTGGCAAAAAATCTTAACCATTCTAAACAATGCAGGAAAACAATACCACAACTTTTATATTTCTAGCGATTCTTTTACTATTGATTGTCATAATTTGTTTTATGATTTATCAATTAATGCAGGCCAAAAAGTCAAAAGAAGATGCTGAAAAAAGTTTTTATGCGCTTGAGGCAAAAGTGAATGATTTACAGTTAGAAAATTTAGAGTCAAAACTGAACCCGCATTTGTTTAAGAATATTTTAAATTCGATTCAGTCGCATGCTTACCAGACTTATTTTGCATTAGATAAACTGGCCAATGTTCTGGATTATATTTTATACGAAAGCAAAAAGAAATTTGTCACGGCAAAAGAAGAAATCAATTTTGCACTCAATTTAATCGAAATAAATAAAATCAAGGTTAGTCCGCTTTTTGAACTCAAGATAAAGACTAATATCAATGAAGATGACAAACTGTACGAACAGCCTTTGCTTGCGCCGCTGATTTCTATAGATCTAATCGAAAATGCTTTTAAACATGCTGATCTGCAAAGTGCCGATGCTTTTATTTCGGTAGTTTTTGAGTTTAAGGACAATGCTTTTTTTATGACGGTTTCTAATAAAATCTCAGATAAAAAAGTGCTGAAAAAAGAACGAAGCGGTTTTGGACATGCTACTCTTGAACACCGATTACGCATTATTTACAAGAATAATTTTAAACTCGATAAATTTGTAGAAAACGATGTTTATATTGCTCATTTAAAAATAGATTTACTTGAATACAAAACTGAAATGCTTGCTACTGGACGATGAGCTTCCGGGATTAACTTATTTGAAAATGCTCTGCGAACAAATTCCGGAATTGGAAATCGTAAAGACATTTAATAATCCGCAGAAACTTTTATCTGATATTCCTGATCTCGAATTCGATCTCTTAATTTCTGATATCGAAATGCCGGGAATGGACGGCTTGCATCTAGCCGAAATGCTGGATAATAAACTCGTAATTTTTTGCACAGCTTATAAAGATTATGCAGCAGATGCTTTTAATATTGATGCTGTAGATTATATCACAAAACCGGTAAAATTAGAACGTTTGCAAAAAGCAGTTTCAAAAGCTTTTGAACGTTTTGACAAACCTGCCTCTTCTAAAAAATTTATTCAGCTAAATACGGATAAAGGAAAAACATTATTGTATTTCAATCAGATTCAATATATAAAAACAGCACTAAGCGATAGCCGCGACAAAACCGTTTTGCTTGCTGATGGAAGTTTCCTGAATTTGAAAAATGTAAAATTCGAAACCCTTTTGAATGAGTTGCCCGAAGCTGATTTCTGCCGAATCAATAAAAAAGAAATCATTGCCGTTAAAGCGATAAAATTCTTTAATCATAACGAAATTGTGCTGCATCACGTTGAAGAAAACAATAAAAATACGACCTTAATTTTAAGTGAAACCTATCGTTCTGATTTTTTGAAAAAGGTAAAATTATAAAATGCTGGTATCAAAGTTATATGTGCCTAACGGCACATTTTATCTTATGATTTACTAACTTATTACAAAGTTTTTCAGACTTGTTACATAGATTGAAAATTAGCTCTGAATTTGTTTTTTCACTTAAAACTCAGTTCTGATATTTGCGGCAATAAATCAAAAGAACGAGTTATGAATAACATTAAAAACTCTGTATTTTACGTTACAATTATTGGTGGTTTTACAGCCCTGATATATTGGGTAATCTCAAAAGGCGCTGCTCTTGAAGTAGGCCGTAATATTGTCAAGAAAAAAATCGAAAGCAACCATTGGAATGATTTCCTGCATTCGATGGTTGAAAATTTACAGCATCCTCTTGCTATTTTATTAGCACAAATCGTAACCATCATTCTTGTAGCTCGTTTATTTGGATGGTTTTTTAGAAAAATAGGACAGCCGTCTGTAATTGGAGAAATGATTGCCGGTATTGTTCTCGGGCCATCTTTGGTAGGAATGTATTTTCCTGAATTTTCTGCCGCTTTATTTCCAAAAGAATCATTAGGAAACTTACAATTTTTAAGTCAGATAGGTTTAATCCTTTTCATGTTTGTTATTGGTATGGAACTGGATTTAAAAGTGCTTAAAAATAAAGCCCATGATGCAGTTGTTATTAGTCATGCCAGTATTGTAATTCCGTTTGCTTTAGGGCTTACATTGGCTTATTTTATATACCACACTTTTGCTCCAATTGGAGTTGAATTCTCTTCTTTCGGATTATTTATGGGAATTGCCATGAGTATAACGGCTTTTCCGGTTTTGGCCAGAATAGTTCAGGAAAGAGGTATGCAGAAAACCAAACTCGGGACAATTGCAATTACCTGCGCTGCCGCAGATGATATTACTGCCTGGTGTATTCTTGCTGTTGTAATTGCTATTGTAAAAGCAGGTTCGTTTACGAGTGCTTTATACGTTATTGGTTTAGCGATTTTATACGTAATTGTTATGTTGAAAATCGTTCGTCCCTTTTTGAAACGTGTTGGAGATTTGAACGCCACAAGAGAAAGTTTGAATAAACCCGTAGTAGCCATTTTCTTTTTAACGCTTTTATTCTCGGCTTATGCTGCTGAATTGATTGGAATTCATGCTTTGTTTGGAGCTTTCCTTGCCGGAGCCATTATGCCGGAAAACAATAAATTCAGAAATATATTTATTGAAAAAGTCGAAGATGTTGCGATAATTGTATTGTTGCCTTTATTTTTTGTTTTCACAGGTTTACGTACACAAATTGGGTTATTAAGTGATCCGGCTTTATGGAAAGTAACAGGATTAATTATTGCCGTAGCCGTAGCCGGAAAATTCTTTGGAAGTGCTCTTGCTGCTAAGTTTGTGGGGCAAAACTGGAAAGACAGTTTGGCTATTGGAGCTTTAATGAATACAAGAGGTTTAATGGAACTTGTGGTTTTAAATATCGGATACGATCTTGGGGTTTTATCTACAGAAATTTTTACCATGATGGTTATTATGGCTTTAGTAACTACTTTTATGACGGGACCGGCTTTAGACTTAATCGGATTTATTTTTAAAGATAAAATCACAGCTATTCCGCAAGAAATTGGAAACAAAAGCAAATACAAAATACTCCTTTCATTTGGAACTCCTGAAAGAGGGAAAAAGCTTTTGAAAATTGCAAACAGTCTGGTTAAAAAACAACCCGATAATTCGATTGTAACTGCAATGCATTTGTCACTAAGTACAGAAATACATTCTTTTGATGTAAAAGATCACGAACGTAAAATGCTGGTTCCGGTTATAGAAGAATCGAATCGTTTAAATCAAAATATGGTTAGTTTATTTAAAGTGTCTAATGATATTGATACTGATATTATTGACTCGGCTAATCAGGGAGAATACGATTTATTGCTGGTTGGTTTAGGACAGTCGATTTTTGACGGAACTCTTCTTGGAAAAATCCTGGGTTTCACAACCCGAATTGTAAATCCCGATCGTTTAATCGATAAATTCACAGGAAAAGAAGGTTTGTTTGAAAATAACCCTTTTGATGAAAGAACCAGACATATTATTGCAAAAACCAAAATGCCGGTTGGTATTTTTATCGATAAAGATTTAGAAGAAGTAAATCAGGTTTTTATGCCTGTTTTTAGTAAAGAAGATGCTTTTTTAATTGATTATGCTAAAAAATTAATCAATAATAACGGTTCTCAAATTACAGTTCTGGATGCCAGCGGTGAAGTTAAAAACACTCGTGAAATTCAGGAAACAATTAGATCTATAGAGCAGATTGCTCCAAATCATATTATGATTATGCACGACAGAACAATTAAAAAAGAATTTTTAGATGGTCAGAACTTAATGATTATAAGTTTAGACAGCTGGAAAAAACTAATTGAATCTCAAAGTACCTGGCTGAATAATACACCTTCAGTTTTGATTTTGAAGCCATAAAGATTTTTAAATAATCAAATTGTTAAATTCCAAATTCCAATTTTCATGATTGGAATTTGGAATTTTTTATTTGAGTTTTGTTCGCATTTTTGTCATTCCGAGGAACGAGGAATCTCCGCAAGTAACTCCGCAACGTAACTCCAAACTTTGTAGAGCTTCTCGTGGAGATTCCTCGTTCCTCGGAATGACAAACAGAACTTTTTTATTATTATGGATTATGTTTGTAGAATATAGGACTGTCCTTCGATTTCGCTCAGGAAGACAAAAATCCGAGAAGCACTTTGCGCTCTCATTAAAATTTATTTCTTAAAAACCTTAGCGACCTTTGCGAAAAAACCTTTGCGAACTTTGCGGTTAAATTCTCAATCAAAATCTAAAGCCCCAAATCAAGGACATAAGAAATCTTAACGGCAATATTGTCTTCAAACTTCATTAACTGATTTGGACCATAACGATAGAATCCGCCAAGACCAAAACCTTTGTAGATTTTATTTAATTCAACACCCGATTCAAAAAAACCTTTGTCAAGTGTTTTATAAGCCGGACCAACATGCTGTTCAGGTTTTTCCATATTTCCCCAGGCCATTCTGGTTACTAAAACAACAGTAGGATTTACTTTTTTAATGATTTTGATTCGTGTAAAACCATGTTTTACCTGAAAGAAAACATATTCATTAGAGAAAAACTCATTAAAAAACATGGTCTCAAAACTGTTTCTTCCGGCAAAAGTAATACGCTGAATAATCGTTTCTTTGGTAAGGTTGTTAGGCATTGTATTGTATAAATGCGTAAGCGGAACATCGCCCATGGCATAACCTCCCTGCAAAAGCAAACTTGTTTTTTGACCGTTTAGATATTGCTTTTCATATTCGGTTTTGAAATCTATTTTACCAAAATTAAAATCATTATCTAAAACGTTTGGCAGTGATTGTGTATATTGAAACGTAAATCTCGGAAATCTTTTTTCAGACTCCGTTCTTCCGGTCGGGGTCTGCATAAAATTACTAAAAGGCGCCCAAACAATCGAAACCATGGCAGTTGTCATAATATAACTTGAGTACAATTGTCCGTTGTAATTAAAAAGATAATCGAATTTTGGCTCAACATACGTTCTGGCCAATTCAACAACAGCCTCAGTCTTCGGGATAATTTTAGTTTGGAGGTTAGCTTTCCAGCCTGTATAATGATAAAAAGTACTAATGTTAATAGGCCTCGGATCGTAAATTTTAAAAACCCTTTTGTCAACCGCAAATACAGTACTTGCAATCTCGCGGATATCATCGGTATAAGATCCGTTTAACCAGGTATTTGTGTATCTATCCAGTAAAACTCCAGCTCCTAAATTATACTTTACAACACCATCTTTTGTGCCATAAGCAGTATAACCTTCAATTCTGAAATTTTTAGAAAACTTGTCATTTGTAATACCGCCAAGTCCCAAACGGAACCCTTCGTAGTTATTATAGCTGATTATTTTCTTCAAATCTAAATCTACCGGGCCAAGAGGAAGATAACCATTTATGATTTTTCTCCCAAGTCCCAAACGTTTTTCAATTCGGTTACTAACAGATATACTGTCTAATAATTGATACGTTATCTGGCTTTTTTGATCCAGAGCTTCCTTTCGGTATTGGTTCCAGAAATCTTCGGGTTTTTGGCTGGCATCATCTTTAATTTCAATATAAAGAGACGGATTTTTTACAGGCGTTTCGGTGTTGTAATGAATGTCGAAATTATTACTCTCAGAAAGCAGATAGGTAAAATCAGAAGCGGCTTTTTTTCTGGGTTCATTATTGTCTTCAACATCTCCGTCAAACTGAATTGTTCCACCCAAAATTTTAATATCGTCATCATTTTTCCCTTTTACAATTTTAAAAGTGGTATTGCTTTGAAACCACATTTTTTCATTAGGGACATAATCAAATTCGTGAATTCCGCTGATATCCAAAACGCCTTTTATGCGCATTACAGCTTTAGCAATTGCAAAATTTTGCGAGTCGATATACAAAACACCTTCAAGACCGGAAGTTTTTCTTTTCTGCTTGTTTTTAAAGTAAATCATAAAGGTTTCACGTCCTTTTATATTTACCGTATCTAATAATTTGTAGTTGTAAGTTGCCGGAGCAGTATTCGAAATTGGGTTTTCGTATTTGGTTTCAAAAAGCTCATATTTATTGTCATAAATAGAAATTGACTGCAGATTGAAAGCAATAACTTCGTAAATAGGATTTTTGAAACCGGCTATTTTTGTACCCAAAACAGTTTCTTTGAGCTTGTTATTTCCAAATTGATATTGTGAAACTTTCTCAGTTTGAAATAAATGCTGCTTGCTGATAATTTCTTTGAATTTATAATCAGAAGAGTCAATGTTGATTTTCTTTTTATTAAAATCCTTGTAAACTGCCGATGAATCGATTCTTCCGTTAATTGAGTCCGGATTTGCGGTAACAATTAGTTTATTATATGTTTTGTATTCGAAACTGCTTAATTTTTTCTGTGGATTATTATTGTTTTTATTCGCAATAACTTTTCTGATAATAGTTAAAGCCGGATTTTCATTAGAAACAATAACTTCTTTTAAATCGTCTGTTTTTTGAGATAATGAAATGGAGTAAAACTTTTTATTTTCTGCTAAAGCAATAATTTTGGTTTGAAAACCAATGTACGAAACCGTAAAATTTCCTGATTTTGTAAGCGTTTTAAAAATAAATTTCCCGTCAACATCCGTAATTGTATTGCTATTGTCAGAAGTTGTAATTGTAGCAAAAGGAAGTGGCTTGTTGTTTGAATCCGTTACAATTCCGCTTATTTGAAATTGCGCCTGAATACTAAGCGTAAAAAATAAAGTCAATAAACAAAATAGCCTCATAGAGAATTATATAGATTCAAAAACGAAAAGAATTTGATTTTGGTATGCAAAAATAAGAATAAAAAAAATCCGTCTGATGATTTTACCAGACGGATTTTTGAAATACTGTATCAAATACTTATACCTTCATGATTTCAGCTTCTTTTGCAGCCAGTAATTCATCGATTTTTTTGATATAAGTGTTTGTTAAGTTTTGAACTTCTTCTTCTGCAGATTTGCAGATATCTTCTGAAGTTCCTTCTTTTTCTAATTTTTTAATATCAGTATTTGCATCTTTACGAACGTTACGAACCCCAATTTTAGCATCTTCAGCTTCAGATTTTGCCTGTTTAGCCAAATCACGACGACGCTCTTCTGTTAAAGGTGGTACGCTGATGATGATAACGTCTCCGTTATTCATTGGGTTAAAACCAATGTTCGCAATCAAAATTGCTTTTTCAATGGCTTGTAACATGTTTTTTTCGAAAGGCTGCAAAGTAATAGTTCTTGCATCAGGAACACTGATTTTTGACACTTGAGAAAGTGGAGTTGCAGATCCGTAATAATCAACAAAAACACCTCCAAGCATTGCCGGAGAAGCTTTTCCTGCACGAATGTTTAGAAATTCTTTCTCTAAGTGTGCGATAGAACCATTCATAGATTCTTCAGTACTTTCTAATATAAAATCGATTTCTTCAGTCATTTTTTTAGATTTTTAGATTTTTAGAAGGTTAGATTTTTAGACTTAAAAATTTATTCTTCTAATTTGCTAACGATGTTATTTTGTTTTTTGAAATTGCTTTGATTATCAGAATTTAGAAAAATCTAAGCAGTCTAAATATTTACTACAGTTCCTATATTTTCGCCTTCGCAGATTTTCAAAAGGTTTCCAATTTTGTTCATATCAAAAACAACAATTGGCAGTTTGTTTTCCTGGCTTAAAGTAAAAGCAGTTGTGTCCATTACGTTTAATCCTTTTTTGATTACATCATCAAAAGAAATAAAATCAAATTTTACAGCCGAAGCATTTTTTTCAGGATCTGAATCGTAAACTCCATCAACTCTTGTTCCTTTTAAGATTACATCGGCATTGATTTCAATACCTCTTAAAACAGCTGCAGTATCAGTAGTAAAATAAGGATTTCCTGTTCCGGCTCCAAAAATTACAATTCTTCCTTTTTCTAAGTGGCGGTCAGCTCTTCTTTTAATGTATGGTTCTGCAATAGATTCCATTTTTAGCGCCGTCTGCAAACGTGTTTTCATTCCTTTATCTTCAAGAGCACCCTGTAAAGCCATTCCGTTAATAACAGTAGCAAGCATTCCCATGTAATCACCCTGAACTCTGTCCATTCCTGCACTTGCACCGGCAACGCCTCTAAAAATATTTCCTCCTCCAATAACAATTGCGATTTCTACTCCTTTGTCATGAATCTGCTTAATTTCATCTGCGTATTCGCCTAATCTTTTTGGGTCAATTCCATATTGTAAATCACCCATTAAGGCCTCGCCGCTAAGTTTTAGAAGAATTCTTTTATATTTCATATTTCGTGTTGCGTTAATTTGTGCAAATATAGACATATTCTGATTTTTAAAAATAATGTTTACAAAAATTTAATTGTACTTAGATCTTAATTTTAGAAAGACTTTTATGATTTTTTCTTTCTAATGTGACAAAAGTCATTTCTTCGTCTCTCTAAAATCCGTATTTTTATAGTAAGCAAAATAAACCTCTATGAAAAGTATTGTAGCCAAAGCGTTATTCAATAGCCATTCGTATGCTGAATACCGAAAATTAGTTACTGATTTGTTATCCGAAGGAAAATCTACCGGCAGTCAACAATCAGAAAGTCTCACCAATTATACAAAACTAAATGAAGCCAGAATGAATCGTTTAGAAAAAACGATTACAATTTCTGAAGATGTTATTTCAAAACTCCAGCATTTAGATAATCATTATATCTGGCTGGTAATTTCAGAAGGCTGGTGCGGCGATGCGGCACAGATTCTTCCTATTTTAGATAAAATGGCTCATGCCTCTAATAAAAAGATTGATTTGAGAATTGTTTTTCGTGATGAAAACGACGAACTAATGAATCAATACTTAACAAATGGCGGAAGAGCTATTCCTAAAGTGATTGTGATTTGTAAAGAAGCCGGAATCGTTAGAACAGACTGGGGACCAAGACCAAAAGGTGCAACAGAATTAATGATAAAACATAAAAGAGAGGTTGGCGCTATCGATGAGAAGATAAAAACCGATTTACAATTGTGGTATCTGGCTGATAAAGGTGTTTCTGTTCAGCAGGAATTGATGGAAATTATGGAAAATATCAAATATAACCGACTTTAAAGCACTTGAAATTTTTGTAATAAATGTCTGAGTCTCTTTAGTGGTAAAGCATTGATAATAAATGTTATAATATCTTTAAAAAATGTAAGAAAATATTTTTTTTATTATAAATTTTTGTATCTTGCTATAGAGTTCCCACTTCTATTATATATTTTTTGATTTACTCTTTTTATTGGTGTCTATTTTATACTAACAATTAAAAATGCCACTATTATGAAAAAGTTATTCGAAAGGTTTTACGATTATTTCTCCATGTTTTTATTTGGAAGACAGCGAAATGTTCCTCACTATTGATTTAAGATAGTAAGAATGGAGTAACATTATTTTAGAAGTTGGCACATTACAAAGGCTTTATGTAATGTGCTTCTTTTTTTTAAGAAGAAAGACTTTCTTCAAACAAAGTAATATCAATCGCATTTTTTACATCATAATCACCAATTTTAGTTCGGCGTAAAACGGTTAAATGCGAACCAGAGTTCATGGCTTTTCCAAAATCATAAGCTAAAGAACGAATATAAGTTCCCTTACTGCAAACTACTCTAAAATCAATTTCGGGCAGTGCAATTCTTGTAATTTCAAATTCGTGAATGGTAGTTTTTCTGCTTTCAATTTCTATCGATTCGCCGGCGCGTGCATGCTCGTACAAACGAACACCATCTTTTTTGATAGCTGAAAAAATTGGCGGTTTCTGATCAATTTCGCCTAAGAATTGTTTCACAGTTTCGTGAATCAAAGTTTCATCGATATGTTCTGTTGGAAAAGTCTGATCGATTTCGGTTTCTAAATCATACGATGGAGTAGTGGCTCCAATGTAAAAAGTTCCTGTATATTCTTTTGCCTGACCCTGGAGTTCAGCAATTTTTTTAGTGAATTTTCCGGTACAGATTAATAAAAGCCCAGTTGCCAAAGGATCTAAAGTTCCGGCGTGACCAATTTTGAACTTTTTTGGAAGTCCAACTTTATTAATCAAAAGGTATTTTAATTTATTGACAGCTTGAAACGAACTCCATTTTAAAGGTTTGTCAATCAATAAAACTTGTCCGTTTAAATATTCTTCAGGTGTCATTATATAATGGTAAGCGGGTGAATGAAAAAGTGAATCAATAATAAAATGATTCCGGCAATAATTCGGTAATAACCAAAAACTTTAAAGCCGTTTTTAGTTAAAAATTCTATGAATGTTTTAATGGCTAAAAGCGCTACAATAAATGCTACAATGTTTCCAATAATTAAAATATTGATTTGATCGTGAGACAATTCAAATCCATCTTTATAATAATCGTAACATTTTTTTACCGTTGCGCCTAACATTGTTGGAACTGCAAGAAAAAATGAAAACTCAGCCGCAGTTGTTCTTGATAATTTTTGAGACATTCCGCCTACGATGCTTGCGCCGCTTCGCGAAACTCCCGGAATCATAGCAATACACTGAAATAATCCAATTTTTACGGCTTGCAGATATGTAATTTCCTGCGTTGTTTCAGAAGCATTTGGATTATTAAACCATTCGTCAACTTTCAATAAAATTATTCCTCCAATTAAAAGAGAAATCGCAACTGTAACCGGATTTTCTAATAAACCATCAATAAAGTCGCTTAATAATAAACCTAAAACAACTGCAGGTACAAAGGCTACAAAAAGTTTAAAGTAAAAATCCAGTGTTTGAAAAAAACGTTTAAAATATAAAACAACAACTGAAAGTATAGCACCAAGCTGAATAACAATAGTGAAAAGTTTAGTAAAATCTTCGTGTGCGATTCCAAAAAAAGAAGAGGCAATAATCATGTGTCCGGTTGAAGAAACAGGTAAGAATTCTGTAATTCCTTCAATAATGGCAAGAACGATAGCTTGTAATGTATTCATTTAATTTAGATTTTTAGATTACAGACTCCTTAGACTTCTTAGATTTTATAAAAAGATTGTCTAATAATCTAAACATCTAAGAAGTCTAAGGAGTCTAATAAAGTCTATTTGGATTTTTTGAAAATAGAATAAATCGTGATTCCAAAACCAATTAAAACAGTTGTTGGAGCTAAACGAATACGTCTAAAACTAAAAACATCTTCATTAAAAACGTTAGGATTGTCACTTCCTCCGCCAGACATTAAAATAAATCCTAATGTAATAACGGCAATACCAATTAATAAGATTTTATAATTGATTCCGTCAAAAAGGAATTCCTGTTTTGGAGCTTGTTCTTGTTTATTATTATTGTTTTTCATTTTTATTTATTTGTCAGCCTGAGCGAAGTCTAAGGCATTTTTTTAAATCTAAAGTCTACAATCTGCAATCTAAAATTAATAAAGATCGTCAGTTCTTAAATTCAGGAAGCGCTGTGTTGCAAAGTGCGTACTTACCCAGGTAATTAAAACACCTAATCCGAAAACGGCTAATAATACTAAACCAATTAAAGCTTTATCTTCTAAAATTCCTAAGCCAGGGAAATTCGTTTCAACATAAAATAAAAGTCCAATCAATGCAATTATTGCCAAAGCCGCACCAAGCATTCCTAATTTTACACTGCGTGCCACAAAAGGTTTACGAATAAAAGCCTTTGTTGCGCCAACCATCTGCATCGTTTTAATAATAAATCGGTTTGAGTGAATTGATAAACGCAATGAACTGTTGATTAATAAAACCGCAATTACAGTAAGGAAACCGCTGATAATCAAAATCCACATACTCACTTTCTTAATATTGTCGTTTACCAGATTTACTAATTGTTTGTCGTAAACAATATCTTCAACCATTGTGTTTTGACGCAATCCGCTTTCGATTTTAGAGATACTGTCTCTTTCAACATAATCTGCTTTTAAGTGAATGTCGTAAGAATTCAATAACGGATTTTCTCCTAAAAATGTCAGGAAATCTTCTCCAATAATATCAGTATGCTCTTTTGCTGCTTTTTCTTTCGAAACATAAGCATAAGATTTTGCAAAAGGCGCTCTTTTCAATTGAGTGTTGAATGCTTTGATAACGCTGTCATTTGCTTCATTTTTGAAGAAAACTGTCATCGCAATTTTTTCTTTAAAATCGTTTGCCAGTTTTTTAGAATTAATGATGAATAATCCTAGTACTCCCAAAAGGAATAAAACCAAGAATACACTTAATACTACCGAAAAATAAGAGGAAATTAACCTGCGCTTTTGAAATTTATCAAAGTTAGAACTCATAGATGCTTAAATTATGTGGTAAAAATAATAAAGAATTTCTTTATTTAAAGTTAATAACAAACTTTTATACTATAAATGTACGATTTGATATTGAATAGTTAAGGGATTTAACCGCAAAGTTCGCGAAGGTTTTACGCAAAGTGCGAAAATTATAAAAAAGAACAGCTACAGATTAAAGTATTTTCACAGATTAAAAAAAATCATTTTAATCCTTTTAATCTGTGGTAAAAAAAACACTCAAAGTTTTGTCTTTTTTAACGCAAAGCTCGCTAAGTTATTTTAAGGTATTGTTTTATAAAAAAAACATAAAGTTCGCAAAGCTTTGTATTGATAAAGCTTTTCGAACTTTACATTTTATATGCACACTGCTAAAAAAACTTTGCAGACTTAGCGTTAAACCCTTCGCGAACTTTGCGGTTAAATATTAGATTTTGCTAGTCTCCCAAACTAAAGACAAATAATATAATCCGCCAATCGAAGGTCCGCCCAGAATTGACGTATAAGCTTTATTCAAAACATTCGTTCCACCTAATTTTGTTGTAATGCCAGATTTTTTGAAATAATAATTAACCTGAGCATCCATTGTCCAATAAGCAGGAACAGTTCCGCTTACTAAAAAAGATACATAGTCAAAATTATTTTGATAACGCGCACTAACACTTGCGCCCAAATTTTTCCAGATATTTTGTGCCAGTAAAGTTCCGTTTACATTAAATTCAGGGGTGTTAAAACCGTCTTCCAAACCATCTTTATCATCCGTTCGGTCGAGTTTGGTGTACGTAAGATTTGTCAAAGCTGTAAAAGTTTGATCAATCCGGTATTTTAAACCTAAACTTCCTCCGTAATTGTAAATTTTACTTTTGGAGTTCGTCCATAAACGATAACGGTTTTGCGTATTTTTAGAATACAACGCAGTCGGAATCAAATTTGGATCGGTAGTGTTTGGAATACTGGCTTCAACCTGAGCAATAAAATTTTTATACGAGTTGTAATAAAAATCGGCATCAATAAAAAGGTTTCTGTTTAAAGTCATTCCTCTAAAACCAAATTCAAACGATTTTACAAATTCGGGTTCTAAATAAGTGTACGGATTTTTCTGAAGCGTGTTTTTATTCTTTTCAATCGCCGCTGCCTGAGTCAAACCATTTGTATTGACGTCAGTATTTACCTGCGCCTGAAATTTATCGATAGAAGCTTTGGTATACGAATTCTCAAAAATTCCGTCAGACATAATTCTCAAACCACCAACACGTTTTACTCCGCCCGAATTTACGTTAGAAAACCCTTCGAAAATACTCGGAAAACGATAACCTGTCTGGTAAGATGCTCTAAAATTGATGGTTTCTTTTGGCGAATAAACTGTCGTAAATTGTGGTGTAAATTTAGCATCAAAATAATCAGCTTTATCAACTCTTATTGTAGCGCCCAAACGCAATTTTGAAGCAAAGAAATCTTTTGTCAATTGTGTAAAACCTCCCGTTTTTTGATAGGTTAGATTTTCATCCGCATGAACAGGATTAATGAAATAATTTCCATCCGGAACAATAATGTAATTTCTATAATCGAAACCACTTAAAAGTTTAGCATCGATTTTTTCGAAGAAATCAACAAAAGCTTTATCCCAATTAAACAAACCTTCGCCATGAACTAAAGTCGATTTTACGCGCAAAGCCGCGCCAATATCCCAATTGTTGATGTCGATTAATTCATTTTTCTTGTTTTCGTAAACCTCGGTTCCGGGTTGAAATCTTCCCTGATCAGACTGCGCTCTGGCAATTCTGTGTGCATCGGCAACAGAAGCGCCATTGGTAACAGCATTTTTATAAGCAGTGCTGTAATCTGCAAACCATTTATCATCTGATTTAAAAGCGCGATCCATATTTTCGGCAAGTGAACGCAGATTGTATGAGTTTCCGGTATTTTCAGTTGTTGCATACGCTTTTAATTGAAAAATAGGTGTGTGATAATCGGCAGAAAACTGATTTAAAGTATAATCGTCTAATCGAAATCGGTTCGAGCGCTGATAAATCGTATTGATTAAAGCCGTTTTATAAGTCACAGAAAGTTCATGATTTTGTTTTGGACGAAAGTAAAAACCAAAATCGGCTTTGTAATTTTTAATATCATAATCCGTAATATCGGTTTCGCGATAACCTGTTCTGGCAACAACATAATTTTTGCCGTTTAAGTTTAATGTTTTTCGGTTTGCCGATTCGTTTCCGTAACCATTCACTTCGTCATAAGCTGGATTGTCAGCACCAAATAAGCCTGTCGAAGCATTTGCATTTGGAGCCAGATTGGTTCTGTCATCAGCAACCCAATCCGTTCCGCCGGTAGTTGAAGCATTAATTTTAAAAGCCCATTTTTCGTTGAAAGCTTTAGCAAATCTCAAATTAAACTGTGAATATACTTTCGGTGAAAATCGGTCAATATTGCCAACATGGTTTACTCCGGTTAATTGTTGAATGGCGATTCCCTGATATTCAAAAGGATTTTTGGTTTGAATATTGGCCAATCCGTTAATAGCATTCATCCCATATAAAGCTGCCGCAGTTCCGGGAATAATTTCGATTTTATCAATATCAAGATCATTGGCACCCAAAGCATTTGCAATTGGCGCACCCAAATGCGGAGCCTGATTGTCGATTCCGTCAACCAATTGAGCAAATCTTACATTGGTAGAATTGGCAAATCCGCGTGTATTGATGACTTTAAAACCTAAACTTGGAGTAATAATCTGAACGCCTTTTACATTTTCCAAAGCTTCATAAATACTCGGCGATCCCATTATTTTGGCTCCTGCCGATTTTAATTGCTCAATACTAATTGGCGAACGCATTATGTTTTCAGAACGGCGGGAAGCGGAAATTATCACTTCATTCAGTTCTTCTTTTTTGATACTGTCTTGTTTTGTTTTTGAATTTTCAGTTTGAGAAAAACTTTTCAGACCGAAAAAAAATAAAAGAAAATATAATTTCTGGTTCATGTTTTTGGTTAGTTATCTCAGTATGTTTTAAAATGAATACTGAAGATTAAAAAAATAGTATTTTGGTTAATTCTTTTTTTTAACACATAGAAGCATAGTTTTTTATACTTAATTAAAGATTGTAAAAAGAAACTAGTTTCTAAAACATAGATTTGCTATGTGTATTTAAATTAAGTGAAACGCCTTTTTACGATTGCTAAAGCTATGTTTCTATGTGTTTAAATATTTGTTTTTAAAATTTCAAATTCTGAGTTTCTTTTTGAGCAAATTCTTTAATACGTTTTTCGACTTCATAAAAAACAGTTATTGCTCTTTCGCCGGCTTCTGTCAAACGTGCTCCGCCGCCGCCTTTTCCTCCGAGAAGTTTTTCAACTAAAGGAGATTCTGCTCGCTGATTCATTTCTTCGACTAATTGCCAGGCTTGTCGATACGCCATTTTCATTTCTTTTGCCGCATTGGTAATCGAACCCGTTTTTTGAATATTTTCTAAAAGCCAGATTTTACCAATTCCTAAAAAAGCGCCATCGGTTCCTTCAATCCAAACCCGAACTTCAATCGAATATTTTTTGTTGCTGCTCATTTAATTCTTGCTTATTGGTAAAAGTAGTTATTTATGTAAATCAATTCTCTCATTATGTCGAAAGATAAATTAAAAATAATTTTAAACTACGTAATAATAATGCAAACATAAGTATTTATACGTAATAAAAAATAAGTAATTTGTTATTTTATTTGTTTGTCAATGAAATAGCTTTGGAACACGCTTTAATAAATGTAGTTTTGCTCGAGATTATTTATTTTTTAAGTATGAAAAGAAAGTTACAATTTATTTTTTTATTGATTATCAATGTAAGTTTTGCCCAAGATATTGCAATTCCTTATCGAGACGGAAAAAAGTGGGGAATTTGTAATGCAGAATCAAAATTGTTAATAGAACCAAAGTTCGATAAGATTGAGTTTTATGCTTTTTGGGGAGATTATAGAGTTATGCTTTCTTCACTAAAAAATCTTAGAGGTCTAATCATTGATGGAAAAGAAATTTTGCCTCCAGTTTACCAATCTATTTCCCGAAGAGGAGATTTATACATTGCCGTAAAATTTGAGAATGGACAAAAAAGAACAGAGGTAATTTTGTCAAATGGTAAATCGATTTTGGCAAAACCTATAGTCGAAATAATTGTGAATGAAAAATTTGACAGCAAATTCTATTTTTTTCATGTTTTGAATTTAGATCTTACAGAAAGCGTTTTTATTTATGATTCTTTGTCTAATACTATTTCGCAATGGTTATATGAAGATTTTTATTCTCTGGATTTATTGAGAATAAAGGATATAAAACAAGTGCATTTCAAAGTAAAAAAGAAACAAAACGATGCGGTTGCACTTGAAACTTGGAATTTTTCTGAGTTCCCAAAAAATATTTCCAAATTAAAAACATACTTCAAAAGTGAAGAAGATCTGATGTTGCTTTTTATGAAGAAGAACCCAAGAGATTATGAAAGTGGTAGTGGAGGTGGAAACGGTTATGGAGATTATGGAGTAATCAAGGGAGACACTGGTGATATGCTAACAATTGATGAGCCAGTAGGATCTGGGGAAAGCAAGAAAACGATTGTCAAGGAACCTGTCTATATGTCGAATGAATTTAAAATAGAAAACAATAAACTGGTTTTAGTGTCACAAAATGATAGAAAGAATGGCCCAAAGAAAATAATTCCTGTATCATTAAAGGTTCCGATTGAAGATGTGGAATTGCTAAACAATACAACTTTTAATAGAGAAAATGACACCATTAATTACTTTAAAAATATTGTTTTCTACAAAAAGAAGAATAAGGCTGGGATATTGTTTTCGTCTAAAACTAAAAACTTAGTAAAATTTGATACTATTGTAAAGAAAGGAACTTGGATTTATGACGATCAGCAAAATAATAAAGTAATTTTTAAGGTCGGAAACAAAGATTCAAAAACAAATAAATTCAAGTATAGTTTTTACAGTAGTGATCAAAAACTTTTATTTCCTGTTCAGTTCGATGATTTGAAACAATCCAGTTTGGTTCATGACAATAGTGTCAAAGTTTTAATTAGTACTATTGGCGATAAATATGGTATTGTTCAAAATAATGGAGTTGAAATTCTCAAAGCAGAATATGACGAAATTGTAGAATTTCAAAGTATGAATTCGACACTTAAAATTGTTCAGTTAAAAAAAGACAATAAATATCGTTTCATAACGCAGCATTACAGTGATAAATTAAATCAAAATTCAGCATTATTTGATTATCCTTTGAAAGATGTTTTTTCAAATTATCCGAAAAAAGATTATGAAGATTCGACAGGAATCACGCAGACCATAAATTTATTAGAACTTGTTGATCAAAATAAAGTACTAGTTGGATATGCAAATCAGAATGGAACTTTATATTTTAAAAATTAATTAAAATGAAAAAGCTACTAAATATATTTTTTATCCTGTTGCATACTTTGGTTTTTTCGCAAACAAGATATTCTACACATAATGTACGTTTTGGAAGTGAAATGCCAGAATTAAAAGAAGCTGATGTTTTTTTCTATTCAGAATGGGAAGCTAATCCAGCCGATTTTCCAAATAAACTTTCTGATATAGTAAATCTTCAAAAATTAAATAAGAAGGCCAATGTCAAATATCTTATAAACAAAGAGAAAGAAAGTACCGTCGTTGAAATATTGATTAACGGTCAAAAGTTTTCAGAATCTCACTATAAAAATGGTTTGCTAGACGGTCTTAAAACCATTTATCGAGAAAAAGGCTTGATTTTTCAGCAAATAGAATTTAAAAACGGAAAAGCAAACGGAATTGCGAAAGTTTATAATGAAAGAGGAAATCTTATTTTAGAAACCAATTATAAAAACAATCTCAAAGACGGCTTGCGAAGATTTATTATTCCAAGACGTAAGGATATTACTATTGAAGGCAATTATACGGAAGGAAACATAAAAGGAGATCTAAAAGTCTCTTGTGAAAATGAGGTGTACTTTTATCCAAATGATTTGAAAAAAGGACTCGTAAAACGATTTGTGGATGATAAGTTGGTTTCGGAATTTTCTATTTCACAGGAAAAAGTCTTCAATGGTGAATTCAAAGAATATAATCCGATTACAGGAAAATTAATTAGGAAAACTCCATATTATTTGGGTGATATAAACGGTTTTGTTGAATATTATAAATTGAATGGAGAATTTCATTTTAAAAATGAATATCGTTTTGGTAATAGAGTAGGTGCACACAAGTATTATGGAGAAGATAATACACTTTTTTCTGAAGAATATTATGACCAAGAAGGATTGAAAACTGGTGTATGGAAAGATTACGAAAGATCAGGAGTTTTAAGTGATGAAAAGCAATATGTAAATGATAAACTGGAAGGAACGGCTAAAGAGTTTAGAAATGGAATTCTTACTGAATCGACAGAATATCATGAGGGTAAAAGAAACGGAATATCGCAGTATTTTGAGCAAAAAACAGGAGTCTTAAAGACAGAAGCCTTGTATGAAAATGATATCAGAAAAAACGAAAAACAATATTACCCGAAAGGATTGGTGTTTACAGAAACTGATTTTAGAAAAGACGGGAGAAGAATTGCAGTTAGATATTTTGATGAAGAGAAAAAATTACTTTGTGAGAATAAGTGGGGAGAGAATGGAAATCCAAAAGGGACTCACAAGACTTATAATACGAGCAGAGATAATAAATTATATCTTGACACAGAAATAGAATATAATGAAAAAGGAGAGCAAATAATTAATGCTAACTATAATGCTGATGGCGGATATGTGATAAAACATCTAAAAGATGGAAAATGGCATGGGCTAACAACCGTTTACAGCAGTAAAACAAATACGAAAGAAGAGATCTATTATTTTCAAAGTAAAAAAGTAACCAAAGAAGAATTTGAAAAACTCAATAAATAGGAAATGAAACGATTTTAATTGCAATTTTTATTTATAAAAGTTAATAAGACCTAAAGTTTTATGTTTCATACAATAAATGTAAATTTGCGCCATAATTTAAAGAGGTAAAGCTTTGTAACTTTGTCTCTTTGCAACTTTGAACCTTAAAAAATGAAATACAATCCAAACGAAATTGACGCCAAATGGCAAAAATATTGGGCAGAAAATCAAACTTTTGCAGCAAAAAATAACTCCGAAAAACCGAAACATTACGTTCTCGACATGTTTCCTTATCCGTCTGGAGCAGGATTACACGTTGGGCATCCGCTGGGTTATATTGCTTCAGATGTGTATTCTCGTTTCAAAAGACATCAGGGTTTCAATGTTTTGCATCCAATGGGTTACGATAGTTTCGGATTACCTGCAGAACAATATGCGATTCAGACAGGACAGCGTCCGGAAGATACAACGCGCGTAAATATTGACGGGGGAGTAGACAAAGAAGGAAAACAAATTGCAGGTTACAGAAAACAGTTAGATAAAATCGGGTTTTCATTTGACTGGGCACGAGAAGTACGTACGTCAAATCCAGATTATTACAAACATACGCAATGGATTTTTATCCAGTTATTCAATTCCTGGTATTGCAGAAAACAAGGAAAAGCATTTGATATTTCGACTTTAGTTGAAGTTTTTGAAGAAGAAGGAAATAAATTAGTTGAGGCAGTTTGCGACGATAATGTTGAAATTTTCACGGCTGACGAATGGAATTCGTATTCTGAAGATCAAAAAGAAAAAATCTTGCTACAATACAGAATGACGTATTTGGCAGAAACGGAAGTAAACTGGTGTCCGGGCTTAGGAACGGTTTTGGCAAATGACGAAATTGTAAACGGAGTTTCAGAACGTGGAGGTTTTCCTGTTATAAGAAAAAAAATGACACAATGGAGTATGCGAATTTCTGCTTATGCCGAACGCTTACTTCAAGGTTTAAATGATATCGACTGGAGCGAGTCTATCAAAGAATCACAAAGAAACTGGATTGGGAAATCGGTCGGTGCTTTGGTAACTTTTAATGTGAAAGATCATAATGAAGTAATCGAAGTTTTCACTACTCGTCCTGATACTATTTTTGGAGTAACTTTTATGACTTTGGCACCAGAACATGATTTGGTTGCTAAAATTACAACTCCAGAACAAAAAGAAGCTGTTGAAGCGTATATCGAAAAAACGGCAAAACGTTCTGAACGTGAACGTATGGCCGATGTAAAAACCATTTCCGGAGTATTTACAGGAGCTTATGCAGAACATCCGTTTACAAAAGAAGCTATTCCGGTTTGGATTGGTGATTATGTTTTGGCGGGTTACGGAACTGGTGCTGTAATGGCGGTTCCTTGCGGAGACGAAAGAGATTATGCTTTTGCTAATTTCTTTAAAGGTCAAAACGGAATGCAGGAAATTAAAAATATCTTCGCAAATGTTGATATTTCTGAAGCTGCTTATGGATCAAAAGACAATGTTGAAATCGCAAATTCTGATTTCTTAAACGGATTAGATTATAAAAAAGGAACTCAAAAAGCGATTGAAAAATTAGAAGAAATTGGTCAGGGAACAGGTAAAACAAATTACCGTTTACGTGATGCTGTTTTCTCTCGTCAGCGTTATTGGGGAGAACCATTCCCAGTTTATTATGTAAATGGATTGCCTAAAATGATTGACACACAGCATTTGCCAATTATTTTGCCAGAAGTTGAGAAATATTTACCAACAGAAGACGGTTTGCCACCATTAGGAAACGCAGCAGTTTGGGCTTGGGATATAAAACAAAATAAAGTTGTCAATACCGATTTAGTTGACAATGTTTCAGTTTTTCCTTTAGAATTAAACACAATGCCAGGTTGGGCGGGAAGTTCATGGTATTGGATGCGTTATATGGATGCTCACAACGAAAATGAATTTGCGAGCAAAGAAGCTTTGACTTACTGGGAAAATGTAGATTTATACATTGGAGGAAGCGAACACGCAACAGGTCACTTATTGTATTCTCGTTTCTGGAACAAATTCTTAAAAGACAAAGGTTTTGCACCAACCGAAGAACCATTCAAAAAACTGATTAATCAGGGAATGATTTTGGGGACTAGTGGTTTTGTTTATAGAATTGAAGGAACAAATAGTTTTGTTTCTAAAAATAAAATTGGAGATCAAAAAGTACAGCCAATTCACGCTGATGTTTCAATGGTAAATTCTTCTGATGAATTAGATATTGCAAAATTTAAAGCCTGGAGAGAAGATTATGCTGATGCAGAATTTATTTTAGATGATAACGGAAAATACATTGTAGGCCGCGAAGTCGAAAAAATGTCAAAATCAAAGTACAATGTAGTTACTCCTGATGATATTTGTGCAGAATATGGAGCTGATACATTGCGTTTATATGAAATGTTCTTAGGCCCCTTAGAGCAGGCAAAACCTTGGAATACTGCCGGAATTTCTGGTGTATTTGGTTTCTTGAAAAAATTATGGAGATTGTATTTTGATGATAACGGTTTAATCGTAAACAACGACGAACCAACAAAAGACAATTTAAAATCATTGCATAAAACGATTAAAAAAGTAGCAGAAGATATCGAGAATTTCTCTTTCAATACTTCGGTTTCTCAATTTATGATTTGTGTAAATGAACTGTCTTCTCAAAACTGTCATTCAAGAGCGATTTTAGAACCATTAGCAATTTTGGTTTCGCCATACGCGCCTCATATCGCAGAAGAATTATGGTCACAATTAGGACATACAACTTCAATTTCAGAAGTTGCTTTCCCAATTTTTGATGAGAAACATTTAATCGAAACGAATAAAGAATACCCGGTTTCTTTCAACGGAAAAATGCGTTTCACAATCGAATTGCCTTTGGATTTAACCGCAGCACAAATCGAAGAAATTGTAATGAAAGACGAAAGAACACAAAGACAATTAGATGGCAGAACACCAAATAAAGTGATTATTGTTCCAGGAAAAATAATTAATCTAGTCGGTTAATTATTTTAAAATTTCAATATAAAAATTCCAAATTCCAATTTTACGATTGGGGTTTGGGATTTTTTTTTGTGCTTATTTTTTTTGCCACTAATTGCACTATTATCACGAATTTTGTTTTAGATGCTGGTGTTTTTTTTAACGCAAAGAGCGCTAAGGTTTTTCGCAGAGTTTGGAAGGTTATTTTGCTTGCAAAAGCACAAGAACACAAAGCTTCTCAGTTTTGCGGAGTTTCTTAGCTTTTTGTTTACGTTGACTGTATAATTCACATAAAAATCAATTCGTATAATTCGTGGCGAAAAAACCTTTGCGACCTTCATCGATAACATCGAAATTACAAATAAAAAACTTCCAAACTTTGCGAAAAACCTTAGCGCTCTTTGCGTTACAAACCCACACCAACATTGGAATTTGGAATTTAATTATTAAAAATTTTTAAAAGTGTTGTAACATTTTAATAGTTGTCGTATCAAAAGCACGGATCCGATTTAATTAACAACTTAAAACTATTAAAAATGAAAAAGTATATCATCTTAATTATCGCATTCTTATTTTCAGCATTATGTCTAAATGTTTTTGCACAAACAAAATCATATCCATTTGAAGTTCTTAAAAGCGGAAAAGGAAAACAATCTATTATATTCATTCCCGGATTTGCTTCTTCCGGCGATGTCTGGAATGAAACCAAAGCAGCTTTCGAAAAAGATTTCACTTGTTATACGCTAACAATGGCTGGATTTGCCGGAGTAAAACCACAGCCAAATCCATCTTTTGAAAATTGGAAAACCGAAATCGCCAATTATATCAAAGACAATAAAATCGAAAAACCAGTTTTAATCGGTCACAGTATGGGCGGCGGACTGGCACTGGCAATTGCTTCTGATTATCCGGATTTAATTGGAAAAATTGTTGTGGTTGATGCGCTTCCATGTTTGGCGGCTTTGAGCGATCCTTCTTTTAAATCAAAAGAAAATAACGATTGTTCTGCAACCGTAAATCAAATGACGGCTATGAATGAAACCCAGTTTTATGATATGCAGAAACAAATGATGCCAAGACTTTTGCAAGATTCATCAAAATTAGAAACAGTAGTAAACTGGAGTGTAAAATCTGACCGAACCACTTTTGGACAAATGTATTGTGATTTTTTTAATGTTGATTTAAGAGAAAGAATCGCAGCGATAAAATGTCCGTCGTTAATTTTATTAGAATCTTATTTTATAAATTTAAAACCGGCAATCGAAGGACAGTACAAAAACTTGAAAACATCCAATTTTCAATACGCCAATAAAGGTTTACATTTTATTATGTATGATGACAAAGACTGGTATTTGGCACAATTAAACACTTTTTTAAAATCTTAAGATGGAATTCGAAGAAATCTACAAAACATATTGGGATAGAATTTTTAGGCTCTGCATGGGATTTGTGAATGATTATGATGCGGCTCAGGATTTGGCTCAGGAAACGTTTATAATTGTCTGGCAGAAATTAGAAACTTTTAGAAATGAATCTGCTATTGGAACCTGGATTTTCAGGATTGCTTCCAATAATTGCCTGAGGCAGATTGAAAAACAAAAGCGTTTTCCAAAATCAGAATTACCGATTCATCTTTCAGAAGAAAAACAAATATCATTAGAACCACAGATTCAGTTTTTATACAAATGTATTGCCGATCTTCCGGAAACTGATCGTATCATAATTTCATTAGAATTAGAAGATATTAAACAAGCAGAAATTGCTAAAATCGTCGGACTTTCTGAAGCCAATGTAAGAGTGAAAATTCACAGAATCAAAGAAAAACTGACTCAAAAATTTAAAGAAAATGGACAACGATAACAATATAGATTTTAAGGATTTATGGAAAAAACAATCCGTAAGTCTACCCGATATGGAGGATTTATTTTCAAGAGTAAATAAATTTAAAAAAGTCGCTTTAAGAAGTTTATGGATAACCAATATTCTGCTTTTGGTAACAACAGCTTTTATAATTTTTATCTGGATTTATTATCAGCCGCAGTTTGTTTCGACTAAAATTGGAATCGTTTTGACAATTTTAGGAATGATGGTTTATTTATTCATTTATAATAGACTATTAAAAACGTATAAAAATATCGAAGCAACACAAACCAATCAGGAATATTTGCAAAATCTCATTTTAATAAAAAAGAAACAGCAGTTTTTACAGACCAAAATGATGAGTTTTTATTTTATTGCTCTTACAGTTGGGATTTGTTTGTATATGTATGAATACGCAAGCAGAATGTCTCTTTTAGGCGCCGGATTAACATACGGAATCACTTTGCTCTGGATGGCGTTTAACTGGTTTTATATTCGCCCGAAACAAATCAAAAAACAGCAGGCCAAAATCAATAATTTGATAGAAAAGTTTGAAGAAGTTAGTCATCAGCTAGAGCTATAAATAAAGAAGCTTCGTAATTAATACGAAGCTTTACTTTTACCAAAAACAAAAATCTAAATTCTAACTACTAAAATTTATAGTGGAAAGACTAAGGCGTAAAGAATAGAATAATAATTCCGTTACTTATTGCCATTGCTGTTATTCATTTTCTAATTTTCCTCCAATGTAAATTTTCCCGATAAGCGATTGTCCCGAAAAGCCTCCATGTCCATTTACATTTCATGATGCTGCTTTAAGCAAGCGTCAATACAACGCAGAGTTAGAAAATGACTTCTTAATAAATTCTTTAATAATTAATATTTCCTTTTCAACAAAATTACTTGCTTATTAAAGAGAGAGCAATACCTGATAAAAGGCATTTTATATTACCTGATTTCAGGTAAAAGAGTGATAAATCTTTTTCAGAAGGTTTTTAATTTAATATTTTTGGGCAAATACCACTTTATGAAGAAAAGCTGTTTTATTATCCTGTTTTTATTTTTATCTGTCGTAACATATTCTCAGGTTATGCTTTCTCTCGACGACGATTCTGTTTATATTGATAGTATTGCCAAAGTCACGAAAAATACAAAATCAGATAGTTTAAAAAGTCTTTACAGTTTTAGATTGTCTAAAATGTATTCAATGGTACATGACGTTCAAAAATCAAAACAATATCTGGCGCAGGCGAATAAACTCAAAAGAAAATATTCTTTTTTAATAGATGCTTCTCTTTATTATAATGCTTATAATTTTTTAGAGAAAGGCGATGTTAATGGTTTTGAAAAAACACTGCTCGAAGCCAACAACAGACTGAAAAAATATTATAATACCGAAGCATTTAAACTCCGTGCCATTATTCTGCAGAGTTATGGTCTTATGCTGCAGCAAAGAAATAATGAAAAGGGCTATATGCAAATCCTGATAAACGAAGCGATTCCTAATGCTAAAAGAAGCCGGGATTACGAACTTATAAGCAATTTGTACAAAGCCGTTGCTATTATTTTTATGAATACCGGCGAACGCGAAAAAGCCGACGAATATTTGAATGAAGCCCAAAAATATATAGAAAGAAACATTAAAAAAACACCAACTCTGGCTGAGTCTAAACTGGAAACGTATATTATTAAAGCCGAAAATCTGATAGAGCTGAAACATTATTATGACGCCGGAAAAATATTAGATAAAGCATTTTTTACTTTAAAAGATTTTCCGGAATCAAATTTAAATGATTCTTATTATTATTCAGAAGGGCTTTATTATGCGAAACTAAATAAAACTCGTGAAGCCTTAGAGAGTTATAAAAAAGGAATAAAATCAGCAGAAAAACATAACAACACAATTGCAATAAACAAATTAAAATTTGCCGAATATGAAGTTTTTTTTAGATTAAGAGATTATCAAAAAGCCAAAGCCAATCTCGATTATCTTTTAGAAAACTCTAATATTGTTGCTGACAAAAAGAATTATTACAATGAAATGGCAAAGGTCTATAATGCCACAAAAGAATATGACAAGGCTTATTATTATTCGCATAAATACAATGTAATAAACGATAGTTTAAGTAATACAAAATTTAAAACCGAAATTGTAGAACTTGAAGCCAAATATCAAAAGGCCGAAAACGAGAAGAAAATTACTCTGCTCCAGTCGGAAAATGAAAAAGCGGCTTTAATGGTTAATAACACCTGGCTGAATGCGGTACTTTTTGCTGTGTTGTCTTTTCTTTTATTTGTTACGGCTTTGTTTCTGTGGATTTTCATTAAAAATCAAAAGAAACTGAGCATTCAAAAAGAAATAAATCACAAACAAGAATTAATGGCTTATGAAAATCGTCATAAACTTTCTGTTTCTAAAGCTTTAATTCAGGGAGAAGAAATCGAAAGAAAAAGAATTGCCAGAGATTTGCATGACGGATTAGGAAGTATGCTTTCGGGATTGAAAATTCATTTGAATCTCGCCAAAAAAGAAAATCCCGAAACGGTTAACGGAGTTGATGCTCTTTTGGATAATTCTATTAAAGAACTTCGAAATATCTCGCAAAATTTAATGCCGGAAACATTATTAGAGTTAAGTTTAGAGCATGCCTTGAGAGATTTGTGCGCCAAGAATTCGAATACCGTAACAAAAATTGAATTTCAATATTTGATTAAAAAATCGAAACTAACTAAAACTGACGAAATGATGGTTTACAGAATTATTCAGGAACTGTTGAATAATGCTTTAAAATATGCACAAGCGTCTCAGGTTTTGGTTTCCTGTTCTCAAAATAAAGATGTATTTTTTATTACGGTTGAAGACAATGGAGTTGGTTTTGATGTCTCTGATGCAGAAAAGAAAAACGGAATGGGCTTGAAAAACATAAAAAACCGTGTGGAGTTTTTGAACGGAAAACTAGAAATCGAAAGTAAAATAAATCAGGGGACATCGGCATATATTGAATTAACTGTAATTAAAGAAAATCAAAAAAATGAGTAAAAAATATAAAATGGTTGTTGTAGATGACCATCCAATCGTAATTTCGGGAATTGCAGGATTACTTTCGGATTTAGAAAATGTTCAGATTGTAGAAAAAATGCAGTCTGGAGTTTCGCTTTTGGATTATATCGAAAACAACGAAGTAGATTTAATTTTAATGGATATTTTTCTTCCCGTTATTACCGGAATTGATTTATGCAAAGCAGTTAAACAAAAATATCCACAGGTAATTATTATCGCGATGAGCAGCCAGTCTGAACGAAGCCTGGTTATGCAGTTTATCAGAAATGGCGGAAATGGTTATATCTTAAAAAATGCTTCTTTTGATGAGTTTAAAAACTGTATTTACAAAGCGATCGATGGTGAAATTGTATTTAGCGATGAAGTTAAAACAATCGTAAGCCAGCCATTATCTGAAGATTTAGACGTAGTTCCAAGTCTCAGCAGAAGAGAAAAAGATATAGCAGTTTTGCTTTCAAAAGGAAAACAAACGCAGGAAATCGCAGATGAACTTTTTCTGAGCTTTTTAACCGTACAAACACACAGACGAAATATTCTTCAAAAATACAAAACAAAAAATGTAGCCGAATTGATCACGCTTTTGCTTAAAAATAATCTTCTGGATTGAAATTTTGTCTTATAAAATGTCAAAATTGTAAAAGTCACTTATTTCGGTAACGGATTTATCATTTCGATTGGCTTTTTTCCATCAATTCCCTGATGTGGCCTTTCGTGATTATAGTAATATAAATATTGTAATAATTCTTCTTTTAGTTCTTCCAAAGAATCAAAATCAGTTTCTCTGAGCAGATCATCTTCAAGAGTTCGCCAGAAGCGTTCGACCTTCCCGTTTGTCTGTGGTCTATAAGGTTTTGTATGTCTGTGAACAATTCCCAATTCCATAAGCATTCTCTCAAAAGGATGGTTATATTTCTGCTGGCTGGTTTTGATTCCAAATTCAGGTCCATTGTCAGATAAAATCTCTTCAAATTTTATCTCATAATGATCGCTTAAGATGTTTAAGCATTTTAATGACGCAAACATAACCGTTAAACTAGTGATGTCTGGGATTAATTCTGCCCAGGCAATCCGGCTGTAGTCGTCAATTATACATACTAAGTACAATTTTCGATTTTCTCCTTTTATGATGCTTTTGCTTAAGTGATGACAATCAATATGACCAAGCTGTCCCATTCTTTCCTTGATTATTTTTTGATGATTCTTTTTAATCTTCGGAGTTAACCTGTTTATTTTATTACGCTTTAAAATATTATAAACTCCTGAATATGAAGGTGTGTTTTTTCCTAATTTTGGCTTTAAGATACTAACAATTTCATATTTGTTGTTTCCTTTTTCCCTTAATTCAATTACTTTTCGTTCTATAAATGGCAGAGGACGTCTTGTCTTGTATTTTGGACCACGCTTCTGAGGAAGCAGATCCAAAGACTTACCGCTCTGCTTATAACGGTTATAATACTTTAAGAAGCTTTTTCTGCAGGTGTCATTTGCCTTGTAAAAATCCATCGCCTTTTTATGCAACGGATGAGTCTTGTTTTTTACTTGCTCATATTCTTTTATTAAAAAACGATACTTCTCTAAATAGTTTCTCTCTAATGTTGAATCCTGACTGTTATTTCTCATCGCAACAAAATTTATTAAAGGTAAATTTTGTTACCGAAATATCTAACCTTTACAAAAATGACATTTTGTTAAAATGGTTCATAATTTGCTGTTTGTTTTGTAAATTTAAATTCAATCAAAAAAAGAGAAAATTATGGGACCTGGATATTTAATACTTGCCGGAGCTATAATGTTATTTAGCTGGATGGTAAGTGCAAAACTTAAAAGTAAATTTGAATTATATTCTAAACTTCAGCTGCGAAACGGAATGAGCGGTAGAGAAATCGCTGAAAAAATGCTGGCTGATAACGGAATCACAGACGTTCGCGTTATTTCGACTCCGGGTCAGTTAACAGATCACTACAATCCATCAGACAAAACAGTTAATTTGAGCGAAGCCGTTTACAATCATCGAAATGCGGCAGCGGCAGCCGTTGCGGCACACGAATGCGGTCACGCGGTTCAGCATGCAATTGGTTACCAATGGCTGGCAATGCGATCTGCATTAGTACCGGTTGTGAGTATCGCTTCAAATTTTGTACAATGGATTTTATTAGCAGGAATCTTGATGATTAAAGTTTTTCCGGGATTATTATTAATCGGGATAGTGGTTTTTGCAGCTACAACATTATTCTCAATCATTACACTGCCGGTAGAATACGATGCAAGTAACAGGGCTTTGGCGTGGCTTGAAAACAAACACATGCTTACGCAGGAAGAACAAGCAGGAGCAAAAGATGCTTTAAAATGGGCAGCAAGAACTTATCTTGTAGCTGCTTTAGGTTCTATCGCAACGCTGCTGTACTATATCTCGATTTATGCGGGAAACAGAAGGAATTAATTTTTTAATTGAGATAATTAGTCAATTAGATAATTTATGGCAAACCCGTCAGGTTTTTAAAACCTGACGGGTTTTGTTTTTGCATATCTGTATAAATTAAACTGGACTTCAGTCCAGTTTAGAATAATAAATTAAATTGACACATTTGCTAATCGTTGAAATATCCAAATAGAAAAATGATTGTCCAAATTACGAGTATAATATAAAACGAGTTTACATATTCTTTGTTTTCTGATTTGTAGTATTTAAACAAAAAAATCAAAGCCATGATAATGCTTACCGGAATTAAAAGTAAAAACAATAAAAAGCCTGCGCCAGAAGTACATGGACCGCTTGGAGCCGATTTTTCTCCTAATATTGACACTAAAATGTAAACGGTGAAAAATAATAAAGTTTTGAATTCGGTTCGAAGTTTTATCATTATAACATG